>CAYNST010000020.1:0-41180 GCA_964399955.1 uncultured Cellvibrionaceae bacterium
CCTAGCATTATGTAAAGGATCTTGTCCAACGGCTTCTCTAATCACGACTGATTGAGCAATCTCATCATCAGCAAAGCCGCCCGGCCATTGTGGTACGGCCCCTTCCATGCCCCGGACTTGTAAGCGCGCGAAGGATCGACGGCCTGCTTCGAGTACCAGAACCACTCACCGCCTGCCTCATCTTTGTAGTCCAACTGGATATGCTGCCATAGTTGACTTGCGGCATCCCGATATCTGCTCTCTTGCCCCAAGGTCCAGGCATAGGTAAAACCAACCATGGCCTCAGCTTGCACCCACCAGGCCGGCGGCACCAGAGCTTGAGTGTGCCAGTCCACCTCTTCAGCCATGGAGCCGTCGGCTTGCAGGCCCTCTTCAAAACTGACTTCGGTCAACTGCCTGACGGCGGCGCGGCACGGTTCAGGATTGAAGCTTGACCCTTGAAGAACGCCCAGGGCTGCATTGATCAACCAGGCTGCTTCAATATCATGGCCAAAAGAATAGGTTTTGGAGCGATCCTGCCAATCCATGCTCATGAACATGCGCAGGTGCCCCGATTGCGGGTCCATGAACCGGTCACAAATCAAGTTGAGGATGTTTTCCAACCGGCCGCGTACGCGAGCTTCAACCTCGGGTAAATGCCTGACGGCCCCGTAAAGCGCGGTATATGCTTCCATGACATGCAGGTGGGTATTCATGGTTTTGGGAGACAAATCTTCTTTGGCCGAAAGGCGAATGTCGTCCACCTCCTGCCAGGTTCTGGATCGGGCTTCCAGATATCCGTCAGATTGCGTGTCGCGTGCATGTGCTTCAATCAGTTCAAAACACTGCAGCGCTCGCTCCAGTGCCAGCGGGTTCTGACTCCAGGTGTAGTAGGCACATAAGCCGTAAATTGCAAAGGCTTGGGCGTAGGTATGTTTGCGGGCGTCCTGAACCTCCGCTGCAGCCGAAAGCATCCACACCACCCCGCCGTGCTCTGTATCCCAGAAATGCTGCAGCATGTAATCGAATGCTCGGGTCGCCGCTTGCTGGTACGCAGGGTTTTGCAAATGCTGTGCGGCCTCACCAAAAAACCACAGAATACGCGCGTTCTGGATGATGCATTTGGGAGCATCTTTGACCGGCAGATTATCAGCGCCAACTTCGCCCCAAAACCCGCCCTGCTCATGATCCAAGCCGTAGGTGACCCACCAGTCGGCTATGCTGGCCGCTTCCTGCCGAAAGGCCGAGGCATTGAAGCTGGCGAGATTTTCTACCCCCGCAGGCGGTGTCAAAGCCATTGGTCTTTGATCTCCAGGTTGCGACGGATGAGTTCGCTGCGCAAGGTGACTGAAGCCGCAGAATGGAGCCCGTCGGCGGGCGTGTTCTTAACATAATCCAACAGTTGTGCGACGCTTGACGTTGCCACATGCAGGCGAGTGTCGGAGGATGCGTAATAAATGAAAACCTGGTTGTCTTCGTTGACTGTCCAGCCATTGGTGAACACGACATTGGAAACGTCCCCGACTCTCTCCTGCCCCTCCGGTGCAATGAAATGGCCGCCCGGCATATGAGTCACCTGCCAAGGCTTCTGCAGGTCAGTCATGAACATGTAAAGCACATAGCGTAAGCCGGCTGCAGTATTGCGAACCCCGTGGGCCAGATGCAACCAACCTTCGCTGGTTTTGATGGGCGCGGGGCCCTGGCCGTTTTTGACCTCTTTGATGGTGTGGTATTGCTTGGCGTCAACTATCACTTCGGATTCGATTTCAGCGGCGGTGATATCCCGCGCCAGCCCCCAGCCAATACCGCCCCCGCTGCCCACGCTGATAAATCCGTCCTGCGGACGGGTATAAAAGCCGTAATAGCCATCCACAAACTCCGGGTGTAAAACCACATTGCGCTGCTGGCCTGAGTGGGTGATCAAGTCAGGCAGGCGCTCCCACTCTTTAAGGTCCTTCGTTCGTGCAATGCCACATTGAGCCTCGGCGGCCGTGGTGTCCTCGGGACGCTGCATATCTTTGCGCTCGGTGCAAAACAAGCCGTAGATATAGCCGTCTTCGTGTTGCGTCAGTCGCATATCGTAGACATTGGTGTCCGGTCGCTGGGTTTGCGGTAATGCAATGGGATAATCCCAAAATCTGAAACCGTCCACACCGGTGGCACTTTCGGCGACGGCAAAAAAGGATTTCCGGTCATTGCCTTCCACCCGAACCACCACCAGGTGCTTGCCATCCAGGTAGATCGCGCCGGCATTGAAAGTGGCGTTGACTCCGAGCCGCTCCATCAAAAACGGATTGCTGTGCTGATTCAGATCATAGCGCCAGAACAGCGGTGCATGCTGTGCCGTCAACACCGGCTGCTCCCATCGCTGATAGATGCCATTGCCAGTGCCAGCCGGATTGTTTTGCCGGTCCATAAGTTGTTGGTAATCGCTTTTCAAGGCGATCAGGCGAGACTCAAATTGGGACATAGGGGTTCCTTACGGGTACGGTTCTTTGGACAATGGTCGAGGGCCGCAATGAAGACAAGTGCAAACATTCGCCGATACCGCATTATACCACTGCCGCTCAGCCCGATGTAACCGGTTACAACGGGCCTGCGATCACATTTTTTTGCCCTGCCTGGCAATCGGGCTTGATCCTGAAGCAACCGTTGCAGACCTGTTCAGCACCGGCGCACGCGGCACGTGAAAACGCCATCGCTTTGGCTGGGTATTAGGCAAGGTTGGGCCCCAGCAGAGTACCGGCCAACTTCCTGATCATACCGCTTTGCGGGCCGCGCAGATTGTTGAACGGAGGAGACTAGTGTAAATTCGGTGGGTCCACCCATGCAGCGGCGCCAAACATGTCGAACATCCGCGATGTCGCCCGAGCCGCAGGCGTATCCGTCGCCACGGTATCGAGAGCACTCACCAACCCAGAAAAGCTGAGCAAAACCACGCTCGAGCGCGTGCAGGCGGCCGTTGAGGCCATGAATTACCGGCCCAACCTGCTGGCCCGCAATTTCCGCTCCGCCCGCTCCTACGCTGCAGTTGTGCTGGTGCCGGACATAACCAATCCCTTTTTTGCGCAAGTCATACAAGCCATTGAAGACAGCGCCCAACAACAGGGTTACGCCATCCTGCTGGGAGACACCCGGGACTCCTCCCGCCGCGAGCGGGAATACGTAGACCGGGTGGAAACCCGCCTGGCAGACGGCGTCATACAGTTGCGCCCACACGGAATGAGCGCCAGCAGCCAGAGCATCCCCTGGGTAAATGCCTGCGGCTGCGAAACCACACCCGGGCCTTCCGTACGCATAGACAATGTCGGCTCCGCCCGCCGCGTCGTTGAACATCTCATTGCGCTGGGCCATCGCCGAATTGGTGTAATCAGCGGGTTGGCGGACAACCCGCACTCAGGCGAGCGCCTACTGGGCTACCGTCAGGCATTGACGGCAGCGGGCATCGAGCCTGAACCCAGCCTTCTGGCGGAGGGAGACTTCACCATGTGGTCCGGGCAGCGCGCAATTGAGCAGTTTCTGTCGCTGAAGGAAGCACCCACTGCCGTCTTTTGTATGAGCGACCAAATGGCGATTGGCGCCATCCAGCATCTCAACAAGGCGGGCTTGCGAGTACCGGCAGACATATCGGTGGCGGGCTTTGACGACATTCGTTTTGCGGAATTCTGGCAACCCGGCATCACAACCATTGCCCAACCGGCGGAACTGATAGGCAAAACTTCGTTCGATGTACTACTGAAGGCCATCAATGGCGAAGACATGCAGTCAGAGCAGATTATCCTGCCCACCCGACTGGTTGAGCGCGGCAGCACTGCTGCGCCCGGCCACCCGGCTCAACGAAGAAAGCGACTGAACCGGTAATGGTTCGAGCCCTACCCTGCCGTTTGACGTTTCTGGGTTGCGCGCTCGGCCTTGCGCCTCAGGTAATCCTTGGCTGCAATAGCTGCATCCACAATATAGAAAAGATTGCTCGCGCTGGTGGCCTGCTTGGGCTCGCCACTGTCACTGGCGGAATCCCGCCATAGGCCCGCTGGAGCGTCCAGCAAAAAGTGGTGGAACAAACTGGCGATCGCCTCCCCCGCGCGCAGCTCGCACGCCGGGCGGTCTTCGTTGGACGCCAAGTCTGCCAGCGCCAGCTTGGCCTTGATCAATTGGGCCTGAGCCTCAACCGGCAGGTTTTTGTCAATAACTGAGCCGTCTGGCTTGACGCGCCGATAATAAAGACCCGAGTCGTCATCACGGCCAAATTCGCAGGCTTTATCAAACAGCTTCTGCGCCAGCGAGGCTACTTCAACCCCGGCAAACCTGTCCAGACGCTGCAGCAGCCATACCCAGTTGAACAAATGTGCAGGCACCACCCAGTTGCGCTCGTTGGGCTGAGGCTGCCAGCGCTCGGTGTAGTTTTCGTAGATGATGCCGTCGGGCTGACTCATGAGTGTGTTGCTGACCAATTCATAGAGGTCCTTGGCGCGAGCCAGCCAGCGGTCCCGGTGGGTTATTTCGTAGAGGAACAGGAACGCCTGCAACATGTACATGTGAGTCGCCTGACGACGATAATCCAGCATCTGTGTGCCTTCATGCCAGCCTCCCTCCTTGTGGGCGAAGCGGCGATCCAACCACTTGAGGATGTTGACAGCCCTGCGCAGTTCGGAGCCGTCACCAAATGCAGCAAAGGTCGCAGCACTGCTCATAATGAAAAACGCATGATCGGCAACGGAGTGCTCGGCCGAACGCAGCGCCAGCTGCGCATCCAGGCTGTGCACATAACCGTCGCTGCGACACGGCAGTGTGCCGCGCCGACTGACAAAACCGCTCATCTTCTTGACCAGTGCGTGCTGGCCGCGCGTCCACCCCCGGCTTTCACTGCGGGTAAGAACGTAGGCCTGCTGAGCGTGCAATCTGAGCCTGTGGTCATTGCTTAGAACGGGGCGCAAAGCTGGGGTCAGCTGGTCAAAGCAGCAACCGCTTGCGGAATCCACGCCCCGCTCAACCCACAGCGGCAACCCGGCGCTGACCAGCCAGTCGACCAGGCGGTCGGTTTCAACTTCAAGTAGATCATTATGCATAAGACCCCATCCTTGCCTCGTGTGTGCCCGGAGACACTCGGTGCTGAGCTGCGTACCAAAGAACCGCTGAACGATTATAGAGACGGATATTCAAACTATATTCAGCTCGTCCGGTGACCGCTCAGACTGCGTCCGCCTGGACACAGCCTCGGAAACCTTTGGCTGCGAGCTGAACAGTTACCAATATAGAGCGTCTGCAAGCCCGGCGATAGGCTTCACTTATTTTTTGTATTCGGGCGTTTGCCAACAAATGCGAAAGCGGGCATAATTATTTGCAATGGCACCCCATACAGGCTTGGGGTAGGCATCCTGCGGCAAAGCCCGCTGTGATCTGCGCCAGAACTGCAATCGGAGAGTAGCTCAGCCTGGTAGAGCACTGCCTTCGGGAGGCAGGGGTCGCAGGTTCGAATCCTGTTTCTCCGACCAAATCCAGCTTAATATTAGCAATTTTTACCTTGTTACGCCCCCCGGTAGCACTGCACTGTCGCCTGCTGACACCCAGAGTCTACCCGCCGTCCCCATCGTCCAATTATTTTTTACTGACCTGGTGCGTCATTTTGCTCTTCCTGCTGTCACTGTAACAGCCGCAGGCGAAACGCGCTGCGCAGTCGGCAGCCACGGACAATTGGCTGCAAATCAAGTACAATTCAACCCTGAAGCGCACGGCGCTTTACCAACTTTTACAACTGATTGCGTTGACTATGTTATGACCAGAGATTTGATCGTTGAAGACCTGAACGTGGTGTCCCAAGAGATACTGATCACCCCGGCCGAGCTGAAAAAAGAGCTGCCAATTTCCGCCCAGGCATCAGAGACGGTCACTCGCGGGCGTGAAGCGGTACGCGACATAATCGACCGCAAGGACCATCGCCTGATTGTAGTGGTAGGCCCCTGCTCGATACACGATCCCAAAGCTGCCATGGATTACGCTCGCAAATTAAAGACTCTGTCCGACGAAGTGTCCGACAGCCTGCTGATCGTTATGCGTGTCTATTTTGAGAAGCCGCGCACCACGGTAGGCTGGAAAGGCCTGATCAACGACCCCTATCTGAACGACTCTTTCAAGATCCAGGACGGGCTGCACGTTGGGCGCAAGTTGCTGTTGGATATTGCCGAGCTGGGCTTGCCCACCGCCACTGAGGCACTGGACCCGATATCGCCGCAGTACCTGCAGGATTTGATCTCGTGGTCGGCCATTGGCGCACGCACCACAGAGTCGCAAACCCACCGGGAAATGGCCAGCGGGCTTTCCTCCGCCGTCGGTTTCAAAAACGGCACCGACGGAAGCCTTACGGTAGCTATCAATGCACTGCAGTCGGTTTCCAACCCTCATCGTTTTCTGGGTATCAACTCGGAAGGCCGGGTGGCCATCATCCACACCCGCGGCAACACCTATGGGCATGTGGTGCTCAGAGGAGGCAACGGCAAGCCCAACTATGACTCGGTGAGCGTGGCCATGTGCGAGCAGGAACTGGCAAAAGCCGGCGTACCCACCAACATCATGGTTGACTGCAGTCATGCAAATTCCAACAAAAGCCACGAGTTGCAACCCCTGGTTTTGGACAACGTCACCCATCAGATTCTGGACGGCAACCGCTCCATCATTGGCCTGATGGTGGAAAGCCACCTGAGCGCCGGCAGCCAGAAAATGCCCGCCGACCTGGCAGACCTGCAATACGGCGTGTCAATCACCGACGCCTGCATAGATTGGCCCACCACTGAGCAAGCACTGCGAAAGATGCATACCTGCCTCAGGGAGGTACTGCCCAAGCGCGGCTAAACGGCTGATGTCTTATCTGCTACGGGCCAGGCGCTGGCCGTGAACGGTACAGCGGCTGGCCTGGGAGGGCAAAGCACGAATAGTTGGCATTTCAGCCACGGAGGGCAGGCTTCAGGCTCAACAGGCATGGATCTTTTACTTTTCACCTGTTAGTTTTTACTCATCCGTTATCAGCCAATTTCGCAAAGGCCCGACAACCCATGAGTTTGCCGTCCCCCTACCTGAGCAGCCACTCTGCCGTCAACCTCAGTGCGGAAGAGATTTTTCTGCAATTGTCCAACCCCGGGTCTGTCTGGTATCACCTGCGCCTTGCCGTCATGGCCGGATGCGATTACCTGTTCGTACCAGAGGGCCAGGCTCATGTACTGCAATGCCTGCAGGATTATCAACGTTTTGTGTTCAGTGCACAGAACCTCACCGGCTCGGCGGCCACGCGTGTGGTAGCGGTAAAATACTGGCACGACGAACATCAAATCCTGCGCTTTGAAGTGCATCGGCTGGAGTGGGCGGGCAGTGAGATCATAGGCTGGAGCAAGACGGCACTGGAGGAAAGCCCGCAACTGGACTTTATAACCACCTTGTTCGAGCACAGCGAGCCGCTTATCGTCACCTAGGCGGCCGCAGCCGCCCGAAACCGCTGATCGCGGTCAGTTGTAATAGGCGTTGCTGGTGTCCGTGTGGTCAGTCATATCGCGCACTCCCAACAACTCCGGTATTTTGTCCAACAGGGTTTTTTCCACCCCCTCCCTCAGTGTCAAATCCACTGCACTGCACCCTTGGCAACCGCCACCAAACTTCAACACCGCGTAGTCGTCTGCAGTGACTTCCACCAGACTAACATTGCCGCCGTGAGCCGCCAGGCCCGGGTTGATCTCGTTGTGCAGCACGTAGTTGATCTTGTCTTCCAACGGGCTGTCATCGGAGATCTTCGGCATTTTAGAGTTGGGCGCGCGGATAGTTAACTGCCCCCCCATCCTGTCGGGTGAATAATCCACTTTCGCCTCATCCAGAAATGGCAGGCTGCGCAGCTCCAACCAAGCGTCAAAGCCCGCCAAGGGAACTCGCACATCGCCTTCTTTCTCTTCACCTGGACGCAAATAGGCGATGCAGGTCTCCGCCTGCGGGGTGCCAGGCGAAGATACAAACATGCGAATACCCATGCCTTCACAGTTTTGTTTTTTGAGCAGGTCGTGCAGGTAGGCCTGTGCAGATTCAGTTATGCTCACATTGGGTTCTACAGTGGTCTCAACCATGAATACTCTCGCCTCTGAGTTACTCCAGGCCCGACTGGCAGCTGGGGTACAACCCGCAACCAGCTAAAGCCTGACAAAATTACTCAGGTATTTTACCCAATTCCCTCACGGATTAAAACCAGGTTTTAAGTGGTTGATTCTGTTAGAATTGACCGCCAAATCATAAAGTTTTGAGATAGGTTGGAAGACGATGTCCGAGCGCAATTCCCGATTGGCTGCCCTGCAAAGCGCCCTTGCCCAGCGCATACTGGTTCTGGATGGCGGCATGGGGACCATGATCCAGTCTCACCGGCTTGGTGAGGTCGACTTCCGGGGCGCCCGGTTTGCCGATTTTGCATCGGACGTCGCTGGCAACAATGACCTGCTTTGCCTGACCCAACCCCAGCTAATCACCGACTTGCACCGCGCCTATTTTGCAGCGGGCGCCGACATCGTCGAAACCAACACCTTCAACAGCACGCAGGTTTCTCAGGCAGATTACAACATGCAATCCCTGGTGCCGGAGCTGAATCGGGTTGCCGCTCAATTGGCGCGTGAGGCTGCGGACGAGTTTACCGAGCTCACTCCCCACAAACCGCGTTTTGTGGCCGGCGTGCTAGGCCCAACCAGTCGCACCTGCTCCATCTCTCCCGATGTCAACGACCCCAGCGCACGCAACGTTACCTTTGATGAGCTTGTCGAGAACTACACGGAGG
Organism: uncultured Cellvibrionaceae bacterium; assembly: GCA_964399955.1. Lineage (GTDB taxonomy): Bacteria > Pseudomonadota > Gammaproteobacteria > Pseudomonadales > Cellvibrionaceae > CAYNST01. Next base: position 8,774 of record CAYNST010000020.1, read on the forward strand.
CCCTGGCCGGCCTGGTGGAAGGCGGTAGCGATCTGATCATGATCGAGACGGTGTTTGACACACTGAACGCCAAGGCGGCGGTCTACGCAGTGCAGACGTACTTCGACAAAGTGGGTTTCAGCCTGCCCATCATGATTTCAGGCACGATCACCGACGCCTCCGGCCGCACGCTGTCCGGGCAGACCACCGAGGCCTTCTACAACTCTTTGGCTCACGCCAAGCCCATTGCCATTGGGCTCAACTGCGCCCTGGGAGCGCAGGAACTGCGCCCCTATGTCAAAGAGCTGGCGCGCGTGGCTGAATGCTACACCTCAGCCCACCCCAATGCCGGGCTGCCCAACGAGTTTGGCGAGTACGACCAGACACCAGAAGAGATGGCGGTGATCGTGCGGGAGTTTGCCGCGAGTGGATTTCTGAACATCATTGGTGGCTGCTGTGGCACTACTCCCGCTCATATCAAAGCCATCGCCGAGGCCGTGGCCGACTGCGTGCCTCGTATTCCGCCGCGCCACAAACCCGCTTGCCGACTCGCCGGGCTGGAAGCGTTCAATATCACCGCAGACTCCCTGTTCGTCAACATTGGCGAGCGGTGTAACGTAACCGGGTCTGCTCGCTTCAAAAAGCTGATTCTTGAAGACGATTATGCCACGGCGCTGGAAGTAGCGCTGGAGCAGGTGGAAAACGGCGCGCAGATCATCGACGTCAACATGGACGAGGGTATGCTCGACGCCGAGAAGGCAATGACGCGCTTCCTGCGCATGGTCGCATCAGAACCCGATATCTCCCGGGTGCCGGTCATGGTGGACTCCTCAAAGTTTTTTGTAATTGAGGCCGGCTTGAAGTGCATTCAGGGCAAAGCGGTGGTCAACTCCATCAGCCTCAAGGAAGGCGAAGACCTGTTCGTGCAGCAGGCCACCCAATGCCTACGCTTTGGTGCGGCGGTGGTGGTTATGGCCTTTGACGAACAGGGTCAGGCCGACACCCAGGCGCGCAAAACAGAAATCTGTAAGCGCAGCTACGACATTTTGATCAATCGCGTGGGTTTTGCGCCCCAAGACATCATTTTTGACCCCAATATCTTCGCCGTGGCCACCGGTATCGACGAGCACAATAACTACGCCGTCGACTTCATCGAGGCCACTCGCTGGATCCGCAAGAACCTGCCGCACGCCAGCGTGTCCGGCGGTGTCAGCAACGTGTCGTTTTCGTTCCGCGGCAACAATCCTGTGCGCGAAGCCATTCATTCGGTGTTCTTGTACCACGCCATCAAAGCCGGGATGAACATGGGCATCGTCAACGCCGGCCAGTTGGCGATTTACGACGATCTGCCGGAGGATTTACGGCAAAAAGTCGAAGCAGTCATTCTGAATCAAAACAGCAACGGCACCGAAGCACTGCTGGAAATTGCCGACCGGTATCGCGGTGACGGCGGTACACAGGAGAAAAAAGAAGACCTTGCCTGGCGCTCACTGCCGGTTGGAAAGCGCCTGCAGCACGCGCTGGTCAAGGGCATCTCCACGCACATCATCGAGGACACTGAAGAAGCCCGCCAGCAGGCTAAGAAGCCGCTGGATGTTATTGAAGGTGCTTTGATGGACGGTATGAATGTGGTGGGCGATCTGTTCAGCGAAGGCAAGATGTTTTTGCCCCAGGTGGTCAAGTCCGCGCGGGTCATGAAGCAGTCAGTTGCCTATTTGCAACCTTACATAGAACTGGAGAAGACCGCCGCCAGCAAGCCGCGCGGTAAAATACTGATGGCCACTGTCAAAGGCGATGTGCACGACATTGGCAAGAATATTGTTGGTGTGGTATTGCAATGCAACAATTTTGACGTTGTCGATCTGGGCGTTATGGTGCCCTATGACAAAATTCTGCGCACCGCGAAAGAGGAAAAGTGCGACATCATCGGTTTATCGGGATTGATCACGCCGTCACTTGACGAGATGGTGACCGTGGCCCGTGAAATGCAAAGCCAGGGCTTTGACCTGCCACTGATGATTGGCGGAGCTACCACATCCAAAGCGCATACTGCGGTGAAGATAGACCCTCAGTATCAGCGCAATCAGGTGGTTTACGTGGCCGACGCCTCCAGGGCGGTTGGGGTGGCCAGCCAACTGCTGTCCGACGACCACCGCCCCCAGTTCGTAGAAGCACTCAAGGCGGAATACCAAAAGGTGCGTGAGCGCAACGCCAACCGTCAGAGCCGGCGCCGACTGGTGTCATACACCGAGGCCCTGCAGCGCAAATACGTCATCGACTGGCGCAACTACCAGCCACCCAAACCCAAATTGATTGGCACCCAAGTGTTTGACAATTACCCACTGGAGGCCCTGGTTGACTATATCGACTGGACGCCCTTCTTCATGAGCTGGGATCTCGCCGGCAAGTATCCGGCGATATTGTCAGACAAGGTGGTTGGTGAGGCCGCCACACAATTGTTCAGAGACGGACAGGAGCTTTTACAGCGTTTGTTGTCAGAGAAGAGGTTGTCGGCTCAAGGTGTCATCGGCTTATGGCCGGCCCAGTCCGAGCAGGACGACATTTTGGTTCAAGCGGAAGACGGCAGACAGGTTCGCCTGCACCACCTGCGGCAGCAGCAGGACAAGAACTCCGCCACCGATACGCTGTTTTGCCTGTCGGACTTCATAGCCCCCGCCGGCAGCGGCCGCCAGGATTATATCGGCGGCTTCGCGGTGACCGCCGGCATTGGTGCCGACGAACTGGCGCGCGAGTACGAAGCCCAGGGAGACGACTATAATGCAATCATGGTCAAAGCCTTGGCAGATCGCCTGGCCGAGGCCTTTGCAGAACAGATGCACGAGCGTATTCGCAGGGAGTTCTGGGGCTACGCGGTCGACGAGCAAATGGACAAGCAGGCCCTGCTCAAAGAGCGCTACCAGGGCATCAGGCCCGCTCCAGGTTATCCCGCCTGCCCGGATCACACGGAGAAGGCCACGCTGTTCAGCCTGCTGGGCGCCAGCCGCACAAATATTGAGCTCACCGAGCACTTTGCCATGCATCCGGCGGCTTCAGTATCGGGTTGGTATTTCTCCCACCCGGAGTCTAAGTACTTTGGCCTGGGTAAGATCGGCGAGGATCAGGTTGAGTCCTTAGCCCAGCGCAAAAACGTGGATAGAGAATGGGTGGAGCGATGGCTGCGACCCAACTTGGACTACGATCCACAATAGGATACCAAGCCGCCGTGCGGCGCTACCAGATAGAATGCGAGTTGTTTTATGACAGACACACACGAACCCAAGCCCCAACCAGAAGACTGCCCTAAGGCCAGCGTTTTGGATCTCGCCTTCAGCGGTGTGGCCGCCGCGTTTGGCGTTCAGAGCAACAAAAATCGGGTGCGAGACTTTCAGCAGAAGAGCATCGTGCCGTTCATTCTGACCGGCGTTGCCCTGACGACGTTTCTTTTGGTTAGCTTGATATTGTTGGTAAGTTGGGTGCTTAGTTGAAGCTCCGGGTCAAGCGGACAACCTTGTCTGATGCTGCAACCGGGGGGGGTACGGCTGGCCGGCGCAGTCGCAGCCCCCACTCCAGCGCGTATTTTATTGCCCGCTAATCCAGTAGATGGACGCCACCACAAAGACCATTGTCAAAACGATGGCCGCCACGGCGTCTACCATGCTGTCTTCATGATCGGTGTGCGCCCGCGGAGTCAACTGCGGTTGCTGGTCGTTGGTCATCATCATGCCCTCTTGAATTGGCGTCATTGATCAGGAGAACGGGCTCGCCCGTTGCGGGTTATAAGGTTAAAGCAGAACAGACTAAAAAAACACTGTTTCTGCAGCAATACCGCCGCCAGTATCTCATATAATGAGCGGCATGTCGGGGCGAGGCCGCACCCGGTCGGCGTGGCCTCGCCCCGCCTGCGGTTTTGCGGTATCCTTGCGGCCTTTTTAAACACACCAGCACACAGGAACACAACGTCCATGTACGTTTACGACGAACATGACCATAAGCTGATCGGCGAGCGCGTGGAACAGTTCCGCCGCCAGACCGAGCGCTTTTTGGCCGGAGCCATAGCTCCCGAGCAGTTTCTACCATTGCGACTGCAGAACGGTCTGTATATTCAGCGGTTGGCGCCCATGCTGCGCATCGCCGTACCCTACGGCATGCTCAGCAGCCGGCAGTTGCGCAAGCTTGCGCATATTACCCGCCACTACGACAAAGGCTACTGCCACATCACCACCAGACAAAACATTCAGCTGAACTGGCCACAATTTGACGAGGTGCCGGACATCCTGGCGGAACTGGCCGAGGTGGAAATGCACGCGGTTCAGACCAGTGGTAACTGTGTGCGCAATACGACCACTGATCAGTTTGCGGGCGTTGCCCCCGATGAAATCGTAGACCCGCGCCCCTATTGCGAAATTATTCGCCAGTGGTCCACCTTTCATCCGGAATTCGCCTTTCTGCCGCGCAAGTTCAAAATCGCAGTATCGGGATCTGAAGGCGACCGTGCGGCCATCCAGTTCCACGATATCGGCCTGCAACTGTTGAAGAACAACGCGGGCGAAACAGGCTTTCGCGTATTGGTTGGCGGTGGCCTGGGGCGCACGCCAGTGATCGGCAGTGTTATCCGCGAATTCCTCCCCGAACAGGATCTGCTGACCTACCTTGAGGCCATCCTGCGCATTTATAACCTGCACGGCCGGCGAGACAATAAATTCAAAGCGCGTATAAAAATACTGGTACGCGCACTGGGCGCCGATGTCTTCGCAGACAAGGTTGAACAGGAATGGCAGCAGCTACGCGACAGCGAGACCCGACTGACTGCCGAGGAAATCGAACGCGCTAAACGCTTCTTCACCGAGCCTCCATACCAGCGGGGCCTTGACGATATGGAAGCCATGGCTGCAGTCAACAGCCTGCGCACGGAACACGCTCAGTTTGACCAATGGCTCAGCCATAATGTGCACCCGCACAGGGTGCCGGGCTACCGCGCCATCACCTTGTCGCTGAAGGTTACGGGTGTTCCCCCTGGCGATCTGACCGATATTCAACTGGAGGCCATTGCCGATCTGGCTGACCGTTACGCCTTCGGCGAGGCTCGCACCACGCACAACCAGAACATGGTGCTTGCCGATGTCAGGGTTGATCAACTGTTTGACGTTTGGCAGAAGTTGAAAGAACAGGGGTTTGCCACCGCCAATATCGGCACCTTGACCGATATGATCTGCTGCCCTGGAGGTGACTTCTGCTCATTGGCCAACGCCAAATCCATTCCCATTGCAGAAGCGATAGCCCGGGAGTTCGAAGATCTGGATTTTGTTTACGATCTTGGGCCAATGGAGTTGAATATCTCAGGCTGTATGAACGCCTGTGGCCACCACCACATTGGGCACATCGGCATTTTGGGCGTGGACAAAAAAGGCGAAGAGTTCTACCAGGTCCAACTGGGCGGCAACTCGGGAAACCGTGCAGCGCTTGGCAAGGTTCTGGGGCCTGCCTTTGGCCGCGATGAAATGCCAATTGTGGTTCGACAAATAGTGAATGTGTACCTGGAACAGCGCGCTGAAGATGAAGCCTTCGTGGATACCTTCGAACGCATTGGCATAGCCCCTTTCAAGGAGAAGGTTTATGCGAAAGCTCAGTAGCTCGGGCGATATCCAACAAGACGATTGGGTGTGGATGGAAGACGACAATCTGGCGGATGGTCAGCCGCTGCCGGCGGCGAACACTATTGTCCCCTTGGCCTACTACGCACGCAATATCCAGCAGTCTCGTGCGCAAGGCTGGGGCGTTTGGCTGGACACTGAAGCCGATGTTCAAGCATTGCGTGACGAGGCGCCGCACATCCCATTGGTTGCCATCAAATTTCTCGCATTTGCAGATGGCCGTGGATTTTCCCAGGCGCGCATGCTCAGAAACAATCTGCAGTATTCGGGGGAGCTGCTCGCCGCCGGTGCCTTCATGCAGGACCAGCTCTGCTACCTGAAGCGCTGTGGCTTTGACAGCTTCACAATAGCCGAGGATGCAGATGTTGATTCGCTGCGCAGAAGCTTGCAGGATTTCAGTGACGGTTACCAAGCCGATGCTCAACAACCCACACCGCTGTTCCGCCGTCGCTAGCACTCACTGCCGCATCCGCTGAATGCCGGTGCGGCGCATGTTAACCTCTCCCCTCCCACATGCACCGCAAAATACGTGATACTGCCCTCCTGGACCGGCAAAAAAGCCACAGGAGCGAGCATTTATCGGCGGCCTGCCCATTGTCGCGGGTCAGCGGCCGCCTCCAAATGTATCATTTGGCCCAATAGCGCAAGTTGAGCGTGCCCAGTAGACGCAGTGCTGCGGTCTCTATGGCCTGAGCAGTCGCGCGCGAAAATTTTTCGTGCAGAGGCTTTTTCTGCTCGTGATGCACGGCCAATATCTGTGCCTCTGGATGTAGGTTCAGCAGGTATTCGTCACTGGTAGCAATTTCATCAATCAAGTTAACCTGCAGCGCGCGTCGGCCAAACCAGATCTCCCCGGTAGCCACCTGCTCAATATTGACCACGGCGCGATGCTCGCTGATGAATTCTTTGAACAGGACGTGAATATCTTCCAGATCCTCGATGAACTTCTGCCGGCCCTTATCGGTGTTTTCTCCAAAAACGGTGAGTGTGCGCTTGTACTCGCCGGCGGTCAGTAACTCGTAATCCACATTGTGCTTTTGCAGCAGGCGGTGAAAATTGGGAAGTTGCGCGACCACGCCGATAGAGCCGATGATGGCAAAAGGAGCGGCGATGATCTTGTGAGCGACGCAGGCCATCATGTAACCGCCACTGGCTGCCACTTTATCTACGCAAACCGTAAGCCTGATATTTTTTCGCACCAGCCGATCCAGTTGGCTGGCAGCCAGCCCATAGCTGTGCACCATGCCGCCCTGGCTCTCCAGCTTCAGCACCACTTCATCCCGCTCGGGTTTGGCAATGGCAAGAACTGCGGTGATTGCTTCCCGCAGATCAGAGGTTGCAGACGCTTTGACATCACCGTCAAAATCCAGGACAAAAACGCGTTTTTTCTGCTCGTGGTCTGTGTTGCCAGCCTGTTGGCCCTTGGCAGCCTGCTTTTTTGCCTTTTTGTCGGCTTTCTCCAATTTTTTCAACTGCTTGGGCTCCAGGGTACAGGACTTGATGGCGCCGGCCATTTCCTCGAAGCGGTCATTCAGCTTGGTGACAACTATGCGGCCACTGCGGGCCCTGCCGTTATTTTTACTGCCCAGCGACACCAGAACACTGGCGACGATGATGATCGCAACAACTATTGTTATTGCTTTGGCCAGAAACAGCCCATAAGAAAATAGAAAGTCCAAAAATCCCCCTGCGCATCTGCAACTATGAAATAGCAGATTGTACGTCAAGGCGAGCTGGATTGCGCATCGCATGGCGAATCAGGTGTGACTTCCTGTCCTCCGGAAAGCGCCCAAGGCGCAAGCGAGAGAAGCCCTCAGTACCAGTGACTGATAGCTGCTTTGGCTGCAGGGTTGAGCGGTTTGGCCACCAACCCGGTTTGAGACAGACCAACTTCATACAAGGCGCCATCAGCCATGGGGACATAAGTAGCGCTGCCGTAACCGGCGTCCACCCAGGGCAGTTTTTCATTGCTTTTGCGGGCAATGGCCCAGACATCCATCCCGTACTCACTGCGGCTAAGCTCATAAACTGTGCGTGGTTTGGAACGCTCGTCCTCCAGCATAAAATACCGGCCGCTGATACGGTCGAGCCGGTAGCCAGGTTTGCCCCCTAAGCCCTTCATCCAGCCCTTCCAGCGAATGACGCGAGCATCCAATTGCCACTGATCACCGCTCAGGTCAAAACTTTCGGTCAGTCCGTTGTCGGGGAATATCAAAGAGGCCCGAAAACGCTGGTGGCCAAGTTTCTCGAAACTGATGGTGGCAATTGGCTTTTCCTGAGTGAGAGCTTGATAGGTGCGAATATCCAAAGCAACAAGCGCAAATACAATGGCCAGGCAGACAATGACCGCACCGGACATCCCCCTAAGCCAGCCCAACAACCAGCCGCCGCGTACCAGCAATCGCAAGCCCGCAGCCAATATGACCAGACTGATGATACCCACGAACAGAGCCAGCGCATTGAAGAACATAGCAGAACCTATACCCATAGCTGGGACCCGCTGTGAAAACTCTGTGGGAGAAACTGGCTAGGTAATTCCGTTGAACTGGCCCTGTTCAAACATTCGAATGAGCCGACCAGACAAACTTTTCTGGGAAGGTGTTTGGGGTAGATGGCCCGCCCTGAACCAATCGGCATGATCAATCTCTTCACCATCAACACGAATGTCACCCTCACAACTGTATGCGACATAAGCCAGCATCAACTGACTGGGAAACGGCCATGCCTGACTGCTCACGTAACGCAACTGTGCCACCTGCAGCCCAACTTCTTCCTGAACCTCCCGAACAACGGCTTGCTCCGCCGTCTCGCCGGGTTCGATGAAGCCGGCCAGCACACTGTAGACACCTGACGCGGCGCGGGTATGATGGGCCAGCAGGCAGCGGTCCCCGCGCAATACAATTGCCATTATGCAAGGGGATATCCGCGGATAATGCACCAGGTCACAGGTGGTGCAATGTTTGGCGCGCTCACGGGCGTGTAGACTGGTCGCCCCGCCGCATCGGCCACAAAACCGGTGTAGATCCCACCAATAGTCCAGCTGCTGCGCCCGACCGGCCAGCAGAAACTCTTCATCGTCAACCAGACCCAGCTGACTGCGCAGAGCAACCGGTTTGAAATCCGCGAGCAGGGTTTTCGCCTGAGGCTGGAAGCTCACTGCAAAACACGGTTGACCGCGCCATGAGCCGATATGAGTGGAAAACGCTAACCTGGAAGCTGCTCTGGAGAGGCAGTGGTACCGATGAATCAGAGTGCCATCAGACTGCAGCACCAAATCGCCCAGCATGGCAACCACCAGGTGATGACCTTCAAGTTGCAGCTCGGGGTCGTATTCCGCCGTCCAGGTCAAAGTGTGCTTACCCGCGGACCTTGAAGGTGGCCTTTGTTTTACTGGGCGGATTGTCGAGCCCGTAGCCGAGCGCCGCGATGCTCTCTTCGGCTATCTGCAAGGTGGACTCGTCCAGACGGGCCGCCGACTTGCCGGTATTCAGATAATACTCGATGCTGATAATGGCGTCGGCGAAGGTCTCCAGCAGTTCCTTGAGCGCAGCCGGCTGCTCATCCTCCATCAGCACCTGCTCCACAAACGCACCGCAACGACCGACAATGGAAGCCGCGCGATCCAGATTCAGCATGTGCAGCCCACCGCGTACGGTATTCAGCGTCTTGGCGATATTGCGGATGTGCCCCATATCAAAGTTGGACTCGGAATAGGCGGTGATGGCCCGCTTGCAAAGCGACAGCCCGGCTTCGCATTCCTGGAGAACAATTTTCTCTGCCTGGAACAACTCTCCAAGTGTCACCATTTGCACCTGGCTGTCTTCACCGCCGTCGGACAAACCTTCGCGCGGCATGCCAATGTTCTCCAGCGAGCTGACGGCACTTTCGACGTAGAGTAAAATCTGGGCAAAGCGATCCAGGCTCTCTTCGCCCACGGGTTGACTGTTGCTCCAGTGCTCTGTCAGCTTCAAAGCCTGTTTGAGCTTGGTGCTCGGCCCAATCATGCCCACCACTGCCAGGGTGTCAGCGGTGCGCACCAGAGCTTCGTTGAAGCCCTCCACATCGTCAATGATCTGCATGCCTTGCGAGGCAGACTCAAGCACCTTCTTGATGTTGTTGATTTCGGTGTGCAACACCCGCACCAGTGCGCCGACTGTCTGAGAACTGGGGCCGGCCAGAGCTCGCCGCTCGATCATCAGCTCGTGTTCGGTAAACGGCAGTGCGCCGACACCAAACGCTTGCTTGAGGTACCGAACTTGCTGATTGTTCACCCCGGACAACAACAAAACGTAGAGCAGTTCCTTGATGAGACCCTTTGGCGGGGCTGCGCGGTACGCAGCACGACCACCCTGTTGAACCTGGCGAACCACCCGGTCAATTCGACTCAACAGCATTTTGCGGGAGGTGATCAGCTCCATCTGCTGACTCAACATGGCCTCTATGGCCAGATTTCCCATCCACCAGAGTAACGCCAGCGGCTTGTCGGAACCCAGACGCTGTAATCGGATCAAGGCGTGGCGCATCAGCCCCAGTGAAGCCTTGACCTGACTGTCGCGCAATACGTTCAGCAGTCCTAACTGGTACATATGCCGCAGGCGGCCCAACAGGGCCTTGAAATTCTCATCCGCAACCTGCAGTGCCCCAGTGGCGGGCACCGCCGGGAAGCTTGACAGGTTAACGTCAAAGAAGTGGCTCTCGGCCAGAGCGGATTCGCCGCGCGTCTTGCGCAACTCATTGATGTAGGGGATCAGGAGCACCGGAAACTTGCGTTCGGCCTGTTGCACGTATTCAATGTACCGCGCCAGAACAAAAAACGTCCTGCTGATCGCGGACAGCCGGCGCTCGTTTTGCGAGCCGGAGTCATCGGTGGTTATGGTTTTGGCGGTGGCCAGAAGCTCTTCAGTAAGGAGCACGGCGCCTTTGAAATCCAGCAGTTGCATAATGCCGCGAACCTGCTGGATGCCGTCTACGCTCGCGTGCAGGCTCTGGAGCTCGTCCGGGGCTGTGAGGTACAACTCTAGATCACGAGCAGCCTGATCAATGGTCGCGACAAGTTCATCGCGCACCATATAAAGAGATTTGAAGCTGGCTGATTCCGCCGTTTTCACGCTGAGATTCCTATTTCGCACCAGGCTTTATTTCCTCTCGGAAAGCATGTCCGCCACATCATAACAGCACAGCAAAGCGAGGCGGCACCATTGCCGGGCCCCGTGATCACTTACTACTGACGGCCAAAAACCCTTTTAGTTTCTTGAACTTATGGCCGCATCTTAAGTAGAACTGGAGGCCTTGTCACCGATCCCGCCCGCTTGTGGTGTCGCAGTGCGACGCAATTCACCGGTTCCGCCTAGGGCGTGCCGACCAGGGCCGGCGGCCACTGCGGCTCGGTTTACCTCAGTATAGGCAGGCTTTGAGACTTTTTAGGCATAAACTACGAATGAAACCCGGCTTCGGTATAACGCGAGGGTTGATAAGGGTGGCCTAAAGGTAGGGTTTTGGTAAAGCAGGCATCGCCTTGCTCGGGGAGCTGTGCGTTTGGGCGCTGCAACCCGCCCCACACCCATCGCGCCCTCAACCCTCTGTGACTATGCCGCTCAGATGGCATCGGCCTCAGCTTTGTCCTGTAGTCGAGTCCAGCTTGAGCCACAAACAAGCGCCAGCGGTCGCCTTGTCGATATCTTCCAGTTTTTGTCGGTGCGCGGCCTGCTCGTCTGCGCTGGCGCGGATCACCCGCAGGCCGGGCCGTTCAGCGAGTATGCGCAGCCCCTCTTCCGTCAGCCCATTGAGCGCGGCTTGGGTATTGCCCGAGTCTGCCGCAAGATCCAGAGCGGTTTGACCACCGGTCATGGTCAAATAGACGTCGGCCAGGATCTCGGCATCCAGCAGGGCGCCGTGGAGATCCCGCTGCGAGTTGTCGACGCCGTATCGCTTGCATAGTGCGTCCAGGCTGTTGCGCTGCCCTGGATGCTTTTGACGCGCCAATACCAGGCTGTCCAACACGCCGCAAATCTGTTCAACCGGCGGCCGCCTGAGCCTTCGCAACTCGCTATTGATGAAGCCTATGTCGAAGGGTGCATTGTGAATGACCAGCTCCGCACCTTGCACAAACTGCAGGAAATCGTTGGCTATAGTGGCAAACACCGGTTTATCGGTGAGAAACTCGTTGGTTATGCCGTGCACCTCCATTGCACCCTGGTCAATCTCACGCTCCGGGTTGATGTATTGATGGTAGTGGCGCCCGGTAAGGCGGCGATTGACCAGCTCCACGCAGCCGATCTCAATGATCCGGTGGCCCTGTTCGGGCTCCAGACCGGTGGTTTCCGTGTCCAAAACGACTTGTCTCATGCGCGCTTGCTGACCTCTTGCACCCCTAGGTTGGCCAACTGGTCGGCCATTTCATTCTCACGGTGGCCGCTGTGGCCTTTGACCCACTTCCAGGTCACGCGGTGTTGTTGCGTCAGTTCGTCCAGGCTGCGCCACAAGTCATCATTTTTCACCGGCTTCCTGGCGGCGGTTTTCCAGCCATTCTGCTTCCATTTTGGTAGCCATTCGGTGATACCCTTGCGAACATACTGGGAGTCGGTGGTGATGACAACATCGCAGGGCTTTCGCAGTGAGCGCAGGGCGCCAATGGCCCCCATCAGCTCCATGCGGTTATTGGTGGTGGCCAGCTCACCGCCGTGCAGGCTCTTTTCCACTGTTCCATAGCGCAGCAACGCCCCCCATCCACCGGGCCCGGGGTTGCCTTTGCAGGCGCCGTCGGTAAAGATTTCTACTGGCTTGATGGGTTTGATCATGGCAAGCGCTTGGGCGCCGACTGTGAACGCCCCCCCCTCACCAATGCCAATCGCGCTGCGGAGCGCGCAGACACCGCAGGCTTAGGGGCCACGCGCAGGGGGATATCACTGCCCCAGCTGGGCCGGATGGGGGTGATGCACGCCCGGTCTTTGCGCGCGACCAAACAATAGAAGTTGCCAAACGGAAAGCGGAATCTGTGCAACAAGGGGCTCAGTCCGCTAAAGTTCTCTAAGTAGGACTTGTTTTGCACCGGCCATTTGTAGGAGCCATTATGGCTGCGCACAGTGTTGCAATCGAGAAACTGCAGCCAGTCGATGATACGGGCTTTGCGTAAACTGTGGCGCCGCCAGATAGGGCTGCCGCTGAATATCTGGGCGAAGGGTTTGATCGCGCCCATAAGGCTGACTGGATTAAAACCGAACACGATCACGTAGCCCCGGGCGATGGTGACCCGACTGGCCTCGCGCAAGACCTGATGTGGGTTGGATGAGTACTCAAGCACGTGGTGCAGCACGGTAACGTCCACACTTTCATCTTCCAGTGGAAGTGCATCGAACGAGCTGTACATGCCTACCTGCGCAGAGTCATCGGGCGCCCCGGCACCCACAGCAAAACAATGACAGATGCGGCTGTTGTCGTGCAGACGGACCCGCCGATTAATGCTTAGCTGCATCAGGTGATAGCCAAACAGGTTGCTTAGCTCCTCATCCAGAATGCGCTGCTCTTCTTCGAGCAGCTGCCGGCCGAGGGGCAGGTCAAACCAGCTCTCAAGAGCGGACACAGACGTCTCCAGACTGGGGATCTGTTGTTTGTTGCGAATATGCATGAAACCTTTGCGTATGAAAGTCATGCCTGCGCCTCCTCGGTCGGGTGAAACCTAAACATTATCAGTGAGCCTGCTGACAACGACAAGCCATACTATGTTTACTGCGACCCCAATTGCCATCTACCAGGATAATTACGTCTGGGTCCTGAAGTCTGCTGCCGAGCACTGGATCGTTGACCCCGGTGATGCAGCACCTGTACTTGACTACTTCGACAAGCTCGGGGTCGACCCTTGTGGAATTCTGATCACCCACAAGCATTGGGACCACGTAACGGGCCTTAAGTCACTGCTGAAACGTTACGACCTGCCTGTATACGGGCCGGGCGATACAGGTTTGGCAGAGATCTCCAGGGTAGTGGTGGAGGGCGACAGTATAGCGGTAGGCGCGGTCAAGGCCCAGGTCTGGGAAACGCCGGGGCATACGCGAGACCACGTCTCCTTCTATTTCCCTGAGGTTGATGCGCTTTTTTGTGGGGACACCCTGTTTGCCGGCGGTTGCGGCCGCGTCTTTGATGGGTCGGTCGAGCAGCTCTACCACTCACTTCAACGCATTGCCGCCCTGCCTGCCAGCACGCGCATCTACTGTACGCATGAATACACTGTGGCCAACCTGAAGTTTGCCCTGGAGGTCGAGCCAGACAATAAGGCGCTTATCGAGCAGATGGAGCAAATGCGGGCGCTGCGCAGGCAGTCTCTGCCGACTTTGCCGTCTCGGCTGGACGTTGAATTGCGGGTCAACCCGTTTCTGCGTGTTCGAGAACCTGGCGTTCAACGATCCGTGCTCAAGCGGCATTTGTGCGAGCCAAACAACCCTTGCGGCATCTTTGCTGCGCTGCGACAGTGGAAAAATCACTATTAGTTCACCCTTTACCAATGCGGCAGCTGTTGCAGACTCGCGCCGGTTCGATAGAATTGCGCGGCCCCGAACAACCTTGTACAGACGACAATTGTGACTCAATGCTAAAACTTGCCACCGGCCTCATAGCCTGTCTTTTATTTACCGCCTGCGCTTCCGTGCGCACCACCGACGACTCGCGCAATACCGGCTCGCTGTTTTCGCTTTTTTACCTGTCCAAACCGGCCAAAACCAAGGACTTCTCCAATTGGCACTATGAGTCACTCACGCTTTGCCACATCAAATCCGTCGATCAGCTTGATTCCTTTGAGCTCCCGCGCAGGGTTGACTTGTGGGACCGCATCCGCGAGGGCTTTTCTCTGCCTGCCGAGGACCATCAGCGCGTCGGCCCTCAGGTGCAGTGGTTGGTGGACCGCCCCAATCATCTCAACCAGATTTCTCTGCGAGCCAGCAAGTATCTGTTTCATATTGTAGAGGCATTGCACCAACGCAACTTACCCTTGGAACTCGCCCTGCTGCCCATTGTGGAAAGCGCCTTCGACCCCTTTGCCTACTCCCATGGCCGCGCATCCGGGATGTGGCAGGTGGTCCCCAATACCGGGGAGGCCCTGGGGCTGAAGCAAAACTGGTGGTATGACGGCCGCAGGGACGTTTTAGCATCAACCGACGCGGCCTTGAACTACCTGGAGCAGTTGAATCGTCGCTTTGATGGCGATTGGCTGATTACCCTGGCCGCCTACAATGCCGGTCAGGGCACGGTTTCCAGAGCTATCCGCAAGAACAAGAGCCTGGGCCTGCCTACGGACTACTGGTCCTTGCCACTGCCGCGGGAGACTCAGCAGTACGTCCCCAAACTGCTGGCCATCAAGACCCTGATCAACACGCCCGAGCGGTACGGACTGGCCCTTGCCCCCATACCCAACTTGCCTTTCTTTGAAACCATTGACATCGGCTCTCAGATTGACCTGACCAGGGCTGCGGAACTGGCAGGCCTGGATATGGATGAATTCCATGCCCTGAATCCCGGTTTCAACCGCTGGGCGACCGACCCGGACGGCCCGCATATTCTGCTGGTGCCGGCAGAGAAATCTGAGGAGTTTCGCCAGAAAATAGCGGCGCTATCCCCTGATGAGCGCATGGTCTGGGACCGCTATCAGGTGCGCAAGGGCGACACTCTGGGTAAAATTGCTCGCAGCTATGGCACCAGTGTCGAGACACTACAGCGGGCCAACCGTCTGAAAAATCATAATATTCGCGTGGGGAGCACCTTGCTTGTGCCGCTGGAGACCGCCAGGCAGGTCGCCTCGCCGGCTCTGCTTGCGCAGGCAGCGACCCCCAAGGCGACTGTCTCCGAACAGAAGTTCCAGTACAAGGTTCAGCAGGGGGATAGCCTGTGGGGCATTGGAAAACGGTTCAACGTTACTCCGCAACAACTGGCGCAATGGAACAAACTGGGCAGGAATGATGCAATCTTTCCGGGCCAGTCCCTGACGGTGTGGCAGGGCAACACTCAGCACGGGGACATGTCTTCGGCCAAAGTGCAGAAGCTGGCCTACAAGGTTCGCAAAGGCGATTCCTTAACCCGGATTGCCGGCAAGTATAACGTCAAGGTTGCGGATATCGTTGCCTGGAACCAGGTCAACCCCCGCAGCTATCTACAGCCCGGCGAATTATTAACCATCTTTGTGGACGTCACCAACACACAACGTTGATACCTGACTCTGGCGGCTAAACGCTCGGCTTGCCCACAGCGCGAACAGGCGAAGCAGCGGGTTTATGTGCCGTGCCCTTGGGTGACTGGGTTAAAAGATTCAGGCCGGCTTGTATTTGCAGGCCAAAGTGGCGAAAGCTTTCAAACTGGTCTCGGCTGATGATACCGCCAAAGTCATGCCGGTCTGCATAGAACAGTGCCGCAGGCCGCGGGCCTATGTTGACAACGTGGATCAGCGCCGGCTGCCTCCCCAGCACCTTCTCGATTTTGCCGCCCATCAAATGGGCGTAGCCTCGCAGGTAGGCGGCGTCAACCCAGGTTGTAGCGCCTGCTGCAACGGCTTGGGTGAACATATTGTCCGCTCCTCCACCCATGTCAAAGTCAAACTCGGTTCGCCATTGGCTCGTTCCTTCGCCCAACATGTAGCGCGCCTGAACACGGTGGTTCTGGATGAATGCCACCACCACCCGCTCCAGTCCTATGCCTCGGTGCATGCCTTCCACAACCATCTGAAACAAGGTGTTGATATCTATCTTTTCTGAGGCTGCCGTTGCCAGTTCACGAAGAATACTCAGCTGCAACTGGGCGTTGGGACGCATAATCTTGCTGGGCTTGCCTTCGGCATCGGAAAGCTCAGAGTCGACGGGCAACTTCACGGTGGGTATCAGTGGACAGACCTGAGGTGCCCCATATTGAAGTGCCACTTCGGTTGCACGTTCAGCCGAACCCATGACAAAAGCTCGACTGATGTCGCTGTCCCAGCCAGCAAACTGACTGACTTCGGCCACCACTTTGCTTACCGCCTCGGACCCCCAACCTTTCAATGCCGCCCGGCTCATGCGTTCACCCAGTATCACCGCAGCGACCTTTTTGTCGCGTCCGGGCTGAGGGTAGAGGGCGCGTTCGAGCGTTTCACCCAGGCGCCAATGCTGGGCAAGCCCCCGGGTGATGGCCTTGAATGATGTACCAAGTGTGCTTTCCATCGCTTCTCTGCGAATGTGAGCCCCGCCTTCAAACAAATCTTGATTGAATTGTGTTTCGCTGGCCAAAAACGCCATCTCGCCGAGATGGAAAAGCAAGGCTGCGATAAAAACCTCTTCGCCGGCGTCATCCTGGTGCACTTCAATCAGATCCCTTGCCTGGGTTGCTGCGTGCAACGCCTGCGCAATGAGCTTCAAAAGCTGCTCTTTGGGAGCTCGACCCAGCAGGGTGTCAATCAATAACAGCGAAATACAGATGGCACGCATGCCCTTGAGGCCAATCAGCACAACTGCACGGCTGACCGTGTTGATCGGGAAGCCCGAATGGTTGTAGTGCACGCTGTTGGAGATTCGCAACACGTGAGAGGTCAGATGCGGGTCCCGCAGGATGACTTCCGCCAACTGGTTGATCTCCGTATCGTCATTGCCGGTGAGCGAATTGAGCTCGGCAATCACCTGCCCCGCAACCGGCATGTTGTGTTTGCTGAGCTTATTCAACCAGTGATCAAGTCCTCGTGCTGCCATGAAGAGAATCCTGCCTTACCTGCGGATGAATGGACTTTTTCAAAGTCTAGTCCATTCAGCGGGACGCGTGGCAGCGGCCCACTCAGCTGAACGGGCTGGCGTAGCGGTGCCCAGCTCAAGCGATCCAGAGGCGGATGAACCAGGCCAGCAAAGTCACGCAGGCCACGCCGGCAAGCCAAAGCGCCGCAAACCAGCACAACCGCAGGCCAATGGGTGGTTTTTGCTTCACCATCAGTGATACCCCTCCCCCGGCTCGATTTTGCCGCGAAAAACCCAGTAGGCATAGGCGGTGTAAGCAAGGATGATAGGGATCAAGACCACAGCACCAACAAACATGAATATCTGCGACTTATAGGGCGCAGCTGCATCCCAGATGCTTACCTCGGTCGGGATGATGTAAGGCCAGACGGAAATGCCAAGCCCAATGAAACAAAGGGCAAACAAAACCAGCGCCAGGATAAACGGCCGGTATTCGTGGTTGTGAATATTGAGCGAACGAAACATCAGTACCGCAATGGCCACAACGGCGATGGGAACCGGCGCCACAAAAAACACGGTGGGCAGAGCAAACCAACGCTCATAATAGGCCGCCTCCAAATACGGCGTAAAAAGGCTGACGACGGCGATGCACCCAAGGGTGCCCAGGCCAAACCCCCACGCCAATCGCCGCGCACGCTCCTGAATATTGCCGCTGGTTTTCATTACCAGCCAGGTTGCGCCCAGCAAGCCATAACCCACGGTCAAAGCCACACCTGTCAGAAAAGAAAATGGCGAGAACCAGTCCCACCAACCGCCACCGTAGGCCCTGCCGTCCACCTCGATACCCTGCAGGATAGCCCCCAGGATCACACCTTGAGAGAAGGCTGTCAGCGCAGACCCGCAGATGAAAGCCAAATCCCACCACTTTTTCCAGCGCTCCGTCCGCCAGCGGAATTCAAAGGCCACTCCACGCAGAATCAACGCCAGGAGCATGGCAATGATCGGGGCATATACGGCCGGCATGATGATGGCGTAGGCCATGGGAAAGGCTGCAAACAGCCCACCGCCCCCCAGTATCAACCAGGTTTCATTGCCGTCCCATACCGGAGCCACCGTGTTCATCAACACATCGCGGTCTGCACGCTCCGGGTAAAGCGCAAACAGCAACCCGATGCCCAGATCAAAGCCATCCAGCACTACATAAATGTAAACGGCCAGGACCAGCAGCGCAGCCCAGGCCACGGTCAAGTCAAAGCTAATTTCCATTGCGGCCTCCAGCACTTGCAGACACCGTCCTGATGCCTTCACCCCGAATAATCGACTTGAAGTCCAACTGCGGCGCCGGCGTAATGCCGGAGGTTCGAATGGGTCCGCCCGCAGCACTGATACCCGGTTCTCCCAGCGCAGGGGCGTGGCCCATCAAACGCAGGATGTAGAAAACACCCGCGCCAAAAATAACAAAGTACACCAGTACAAACATGGTCAGTGATGTGGCCACCGCCGGCGCAGCCAGTGGAGAGACCGAATCGGCGGTACGCAGCAGGCCGTACACGGTATAGGGCTGGCGTCCGACTTCAGTGGTGATCCAGCCGGCAATGACTGCTACCAGACCAGAAGGCCCCATCCAAAGCGCGATGTGGTGAAGCCGGCGGTCTCGGTACAGGGTTCCGCGGTAGCGTGCCCAGAGACTCCAGCAACCTATCACCACCATCAAAAGACCCAGAATCACCATTATTCTGAACGACCAGAACACCACTGCAACCGGCGGCTGCTCATCGTCGGCGATGGTATCCAGACCGTCCATCGGCTCATTCCAGGAGTGCCGAAGGATCAAAGAGGATAATTTGGGGATACCCACAGCGTAATCCAGGCGTTGCTCCTTGTCGTTTGGAATCCCAAACAGATAGAGTGGAGCACCCTCGGGATAACTTTGATAATGCCCCTCCATGGCCATGACTTTTTGCGGTTGATACTCAAGGGTATTCAACCCGTGCAGATCGCCCAATACCACCTGAATCGGCGCCACAATGGCCGCCATCCACATGGCCATGGAAAACATCTTGCGGACGCCCTTGTTACTGCGTTTGCCGCGCAGCAGGTGCCAGGCTGCTACCCCACCCACAATGAAGGCAGTAGTGAGATAGGCTGCAGTCAAAGTGTGCGCCAGGCGGTAGGGGAAAGAGGGGTTGAAAATAATCTTTAGCCAGTCATCGGGCAGAAATTGCCCGTTTTCGCCAACCACATAGCCCTGCGGCGTGTGCATCCATGAGTTCACAGACAATATCCAGGTGGCGCTGAGCGCGGTACCAAAGGCGACCATTGCGCAGGCAAACATGTGCAGACCAGGCCCCACCCTTTCCCGGCCAAACAGCATGATACCCAGGAAGCCCGCCTCCAGAAAAAAAGCCGTCAAGACCTCATAAGCCATCAGCGGCCCGATTACCGGCCCGGCAATATCCGAAAACACCGACCAATTTGTGCCAAATTGATAGGACATGGTTATCCCCGAAACCACACCCATGGCGAATACAATGGCAAAAATCTTTATCCAGAACTTGAACAGCCGGATGTAAACTTCCTGCCGTGTCTTCAAGTACAGCGCATTCAAGACCGCGAGGTAACTGGCCAGTCCAATGGAGAAGGCGGGAAAGATGAAGTGAAAAGCTACAGTGAAGGCGAATTGGATACGAGCGAGAAACAGAGCGTCAAGTTCGCTGAACATTCGCTCCTCCTTCTAGACCGCGCATCAACATCTGCAGACGCAGGTCAGCAGAAAGCTCTCCCGGAAAGCGGCCGAGATACGGCAATTGCAGCTGGATCTTCATCAGTTCGAGGACCTTCTTGCCAATTGAAGGTCTAGCATACGCACAAAATGAGCACAGTGCTCAATGCTGGCAGGAAAAAAGCCGGGCGCGAGTTAGATCGGCGCCGGTCGGCGGATGCGCAGCCCTGGCACATCAAATGCGGCAGGCACAGGCCAAGGCGCGTACCCGCCAGCCCAATGATTTTTACTGATTAAATGTGGAGCGTTTTGATTTCTTATTTGCTCGCATGGCTTTTAGCTGCTCCCGCTGCTCTGGCGTCAACACGGCATGGATTTCGGCGTGCGCTTTCGCGTGTTGGATAAACGCCTGCTCGGCTTGCTCCCCCCGTTGTCGCGCCAGTTGTGCAACGGTTTGCTGGTAAGCCTCTGACTCCGGGTCAAGACGCCACAACTGTTGAACACCAGCGGCTCGCCGTTGCGCCTGGCGCGACTGTTTGATGGATTCCCGAATGTCTGAGATCTGAGTTTGCTGCTCGGCGCTGAGATTCAACTTCTGCTCCAGCCTTGCCGCATGATAGACGCCGTCGCCCCGGTGCTGTCGCGCGTGGTGCTTGCCGTCTTCACCGGCCATTACACTGGTGCTGCCCAATAGAATGCTTGCCGTCATTGCAGAGATCAATAATTTGTTCATTGGCGTGCCTCGTGGGGATGATTGATGTGTTGATCCACGCAGTCAGTATCCGCCAGCCTGAGGTCAACTTGGGTAAAGCCGGTGTAAAGTTGAGTAAAGTTCATGTCAGCAAACGTTATTCTGCGCGCCGGGTTTGTTAGAGTATGCATGCCGGATCCGCCAATTTCATGCTTTGGAACAGGGTGCAATCAAACCATGACCGATACTTTGCGCAAGCTACTTCTGGTCGACGACGATCGTGAACTCAGCAGCATGCTCAAAGAGTTCCTGCAACGCGAAGGTTTCAGCGTCGACACCGCTTACGACGGCGAGGAAGGCGTGCAGCGCGTTGCTGCGCAAGATTACGACCTGGTGATACTTGATGTGATGATGCCCGGAGTCAACGGCATAGAGGCCTTGGGACGCATACGACTGCAGAGTCAGATACCGGTGTTGATGTTGACCGCCCGCGGCGATGATGTGGACCGCATCATCGGTCTTGAGTTGGGTGCTGACGATTATGTTCCAAAACCTTGCCTGCCCCGCGAGTTGGTGGCGCGTATAAGAGCAATCCTGCGACGTTCACGCAATGAGGCCTCCGCAGATGTCTGCCGCCCGGTGCAGGTGGGAGAGCTCAAGCTATGGCCTGAACGACGACAGGCGCAATGGCGTGGGCAGCCGCTGGAGCTGACCAGTACAGAGTTCAGCTTGCTGGAGGTCCTGGCGCAGCACGCGGGCAAGGTCGTCAGTAAAGACGAGCTGTCAATGCTTGCCCGCGGCCGCGCTCTGACCCGCTACGACCGCAGTATCGATGTACACATGAGCAGTATTCGCCAGAAGCTAGGACAGCTCGACTGCGGCCGCTCCTGTATTCAGACGGTTCGCGGTCTTGGCTACCAGTTGATCTGGGAATGATGATGGGTCGCATTTTCTGGAAGATATTGCTCACCTTCTGGCTGACGCTGCTGATAGCCGGTATCACGGCCGGGCTGACCGTATGGCTGCATCAACGGGACGGTCCACGGTCGGATGACGATTTGATGCTGCGCCCCGGCGCGTCACTTGCCGTGCAATCAGCCGCAAGTACGCTGCGCTTTGGCGGTGTGGCGGCCCTTGCGGAATTGCTTCAAGACCAACTTGAACATGGTCCTGCCCCGTTACGCGTCTACGCCGTGGATAGCGCCGGCCAGGAGCTGTTGGGCCGACCGGTTGGCGACTCCGCACTGGCCCGGGCACGATTGCTGACTCAGGACCTCCCAGCGCCGCAAGCGGTGCGCAGGGTCAGCACTGGTACAGTGGAATTCCTGCTCTTTGTCCCCCGGCCCGAGCAAACACCGGCTTCTGGCCGGGGCGGCCGGCGGCCACCGCCGCAACGATCCGGACAGGTACTGCTGTTCAGTGGTCTGCTGGTGAGTTTTGTCTCAAGCGCTCTGCTGGCCTGGTACTTTGCGCGCCCACTACGCCTGTTGCGCAGCGCTCTTGGAGGTTTGGCAGCAGGAGACTTGTCACGACGCATTGGCCGGGCAATGGGGCGCCGCCGTGACGAGCTGGCAGACCTGGCCCGCGATTTTGATCATACGGCGGCTCAGCTGCAACGTTTGATGGAGTCGCAACGACTACTGTTGCACGATGTTTCCCATGAGCTGCGTTCGCCTTTGGCACGGCTCACCATGAGCATTGGGCTGGCACGGCAACAACCCGAAAAAACCACCTCCAGTTTGGATCGCATTGAGCAGGAGGTCGCTCGTCTGGACCAGTTGGTAGGCGAGATTCTAACGCTGTCACGCCTGGAGGCCGGCGTGGCCAACACCAGCGACGAGTACCTGGACTTGGTAGAGCTGCTGGAAGCGGTGATAGATGCGACCCAGTACGAGGCTCAGGCACTGCAGCGCAAAGTGGTTTTTGCACGGCGTACTGACGGCGCCTTGATTATGCGTGGACACGGCGAGCTGCTGTACCGCGCAATGGAAAACGTTGTGCGCAATGCCGTGGCGCACACGCCGGAACATACCGCAGTCAATGTATCCGTTGGCAAACAGCAAGCCTGGGCGGTAATTGCTGTTGAGGATCAGGGTCCGGGGGTAAGCCAGGAAAGCCTTGCGGCAATCTTTGATGCATTTCAGTCTGGCGGCCCCAGTCCCAGCGGTCAAGGCGGCATAGGGTTGGGGCTGGCGATAGCCAAAAGAGCCGTAGAGAGTCACGGCGGCACCATATCTGCAGAGAACCGCCCAGAGGGCGGCTTGTGCATGCGCATCTGCTTGCCCATACCGCTTGAGGCGCCTGCTACCGAGTCTTGACAAAAACAGCCTGGCGGCGCGCCCCACCGCTTTAGCGGTCACCTACCGAAGCATCAACCGGAACATACAGACCCCTGCTTTGGCGGCAGGTGCCGCTCGACGAGTGGGAATGTATGCCGGACGCCAACGTCAGGTCTGGTATAAAACACCAATTAATAACATGTAGCCATCAGTCCACCACCTTTTTGGCGGTGGCCAAATACTGCTTGCCTTGCTCGTACACGGTTTTTGCGTCTGCCGTTTCGGACGCCTTGTGCACCGCTTCCAGGGTTTCGGCCAGTTGCTTTAACTCGTCGTTCATCTTGGCCAAAGCATTTTCCAGGGTGTAGGTAAGCTCGTGCACTTCCCCCAGCTGTTTGGGGCCCAACTCGCCCGCCAGCAACAGCTCCAGCCTATGGTTGTATTCCGAGAAGTTCGTCACTGCCTGCTCCAGGTTTTCTGCGGGCAGCCCTTTGAAATGATTGACCTCCCCTGCCGAGACGGCGCCCGAACCAAGCAAAGCAGCCGCAAACAGCGCACTCTTTACACTATTTTTCATCCATCCTCCCGCACTTAATGATAATGATTATTAATCAGAACAAAGGATAACGCTTTGATCGTGGATACGCAACGGGCCGCTCAGGTGGCAACTGACTGAGGGTGTCAGCGCAGTGGACGGGTAAGTTCGCAAATAATTGCGATCAGCTCCTGGGGTTCAATGGGTTTTGATACATGCCGTTGGAAGCCTGCGGTCAAGGCTTTGACACGGTCTTCCGCACGCGCAAACCCCGTCAGGGCCACGGCAGGCACCTGCCCCCCCTGAGCCGAGGACAAGCGTCGCACTTCCTGCAAAAACTGATAACCGTCTTTGTCTGCCATGCCAATATCGCTAACCAGCACATCCGGCTGCGCTGCGGATATTCGAGCCAAGGCGTCGTCAGCACTGACGGCCGTTTCCACCCCCGCGCCGGCCTGAACCAAAATGGACTCTACCAGCTCACGGGTGTCGCCCACATCGTCGACAACCAGAACCTTCACCCCCTGCAGACCGCAATCGGCAGAGGCCGAAAGCGCACTCCAAGCGGCGGGGCCTTCGTCGCCGGACTCCAGCCGAATAATGGGCAAAGGTAACGCGATGGTGAAAGTGGCGCCCAATCCTTCGCCCGGACTGCGCACCCGCACGGTGCCGCCGTGCAGTTCTACCAAATGTTTCACAATGGCCAGGCCCAGGCCCAGGCCCCCATGCGCCCGGGTGGAGGACGAATCCCCCTGGCGAAAGCGCTCAAAGATGTGCGGCAGGAGATCGGCGCTGATCCCTTTGCCAGAATCGTCCACGGTGAACTCCAGCTGCGTGCCGACCGTCTCCAGCAGCACTTCTATGCGCCCGCCCGCCGGCGTGAACTTGACCGCGTTGCTCAATAAATTCCAGCAGATCTGCTGAAGTCGGCTGGGATCGCCGTGAATTTGACCGCTGTTGGGGTCCAATAAAGTGCGCAGCCTTAAGTCCTTGGCCTCAAGAGACAGTCGCACAGACTCGATCGCCGCATTGATGACCTCAACCATGCTCACCGGTTGAGTGTGCAACTGCAGCTTGCCGGAGGTAATTCGGTTCATGTCCAGCAAGTCTTCAATCAGCTGCGTCTGCGCCCGCGCGTTGCGGCCGATGGTCTCAATGCCCTTTTTGAGCCTGGCCGGGTCAGTGGTGCCGCTGGCGAGGATCTGTGCCCAACCGAGGATAGCGGTCAGGGGCGTTCTCAGTTCATGAGATAAAGTGGCTAGAAAATCGTCTTTCATGCCGCTGGCTTTTTCCGCCTCCAGGCGGGCGCTGCGCTCAGCGTCCAGCAATTTTTCGCGCTCTTCTGCGGCAAACTTCACATCTTCATACAGCCGTGCGTTGTCCAAAGCCACCGCAGCCTGCCCTGCCACACCCAGGGCCAACCTTTCGCTGCGCTCAATGAATATGTCTGGCTCGGGATGTCCAAAAAACAGGCCGCCCAAAACCCCGCCCAGGCGCGACACCACCGGAACCGCAAGAAAGCTTCGAATGGCTGCAGGGTGCTGATCAGCGGTGTGAGCGTCAAGCTCGCCGTGATCGTCCAGATCCGCGCGGAGAATCGGCGCCCCGCCTCTGAATATCTCGTCGAAATGGCCGGCGCTGCGAATACGCGCCAATGCCTGCAGCGCGGCTTCCTGGGACCCGGACAGGGTGTAGAGCGACATCGAGCTGCCATGTCTGTCCGCACGGTTATAGTAGAAGGCACCAATTCTGGCGCCGGTGATTTCCGTCGCCGCATCGGTGACCGTCTGCATCAGGGACTCCAAATCAAGCGTAGAGGCAATGACGCTGCCGGTTTTATTCAGCAGCTCCAGTATGCGGGTCTCCTCGCGGATCTGTTCTTCTGCACACTTCTGATCGTGGATATCGGTTGATGTACCAAACCACCGCACCACGGCCCCGTCTTCGTCCCGTACCGGCAATGCCCGCCCCAGATGCCAGCGGTAGCAACCGCTTTTATCTTTGAATCGGTACTCGTTTTCGAACCGCTTACCGGTGCGCACCGCTTCAAACCACAGGGTTCGGCATTTTTTGACATCGTCCGGATGAACAAAAACCTTCCAGGCGCCGGCTCCCGCTGACGCCCCCGGGCCCGATGTTGATTCGTACCAGCGCTGATTGAAATAGTCCATGACACCGTCAGGGCCGGCCGTCCAGACGATCTGAGGCATGGAGTCGGCAAGCTGGCGGAAACGAGCCTCACTTTGGCGCACGGCCTCGTCCGCTTCCCGGCGAGCGCTGATATCCTGCACAACACCAATCAGGCCCAGCAAACGGCCGTCCTTGTCGTAGTTGCAGCAGGCACGGCAAGCCACCCAACGTTTTTGGCCGGTGGGCGTCAGGATGCGGTGCTTCAGCTCAAGGTCCTGGCGTGAACGAACGGCATGGTCCATGCGGCTTCGCACCAGATCCCGATCCTCTTCAAAAACCAGCCGGTCCATCTCGGATTGCGGCAGGCTGGTGGCCAACGGCAGGCCAAAAATTTCGGCGGCGCGGGCGCCCAAGGTCACCAGACTGGTGCTGATGTCAAAACTCCAATCACCCAACTGGCTTGCCGCCAAGGTCAGTTGCAAACGCTCAGCCGCCGCGCGCAGGGCTTCCTGCGTCTGCATCAGAGCCTGCTCGGGTTTATTGCCTGCCTTCAAGTGGTCCTTTTCATGGCGTCTGGCAAAACTGCGCTGACGCTTGTCCTCTTCGGTTCTCATTGTTCCACCGTCTTTATCTTCAACACTGCTGGATTTCACCGACAATTCGTCGCAGCGCTCGGCCACGGGTGCATGCGGCTTTTCCCTGTTCAAGTGGTGTCAGTGGCAGACCCCGCTGCCCCGGGCGCAACTTTCAAAGAGAACCAAACACCGATCTAATGCATACGTGCAAAACATCCCGGCGGTGCTTAGTTTTGAGTGTTTCCGTATTCTACTGCCTGCGAAACAGAGCCACCCACCGCTGCAATACGACCACCCTGCAACTGCTCCAAGGTTTTCACCTGTGCAACTCCTAGCCTAATCAGGTCGGCAAGCTCAACCCCCTGCGCGTCAGGCGGGTTTTGGTCGTGACGGTAGAAGATAGCCCGGGCCTTGGCGCCGAAGCGAAACCTTGAACAGACAGGATGGTATACCGCACTCAATGCAGCAGTGCAATACCTGGGGCGGATCCCCAATTCACCCCGGCTGCCGCTTTACCCGCTCATCAACTGCACAGCCGTCTGACCAGGGCGAAGGGGGCGGGGACAGATGTGTAAGGGGATGGATGAAGGTGTGGCGCGTAGCTTGCTGGCGCATGGCTTGCTGCTCTTGCTGGCACATAGCTTGCCCTGGCACATAGCTTGCTTAAGTGTGAACAGCGGCCTTCGCGATTTGATTAACACAATTTGGAGATTCCCATGAAAAAAGTACTTGATGCAAAAATTCACGGTATCCTCGATTATGGTCTTGCAGCACTTTTTCTGCTGGCACCCATGCTTTTTAACTTCAGCCAGACCGCAGCCACAGTATCCTATGTAATAGGGGTAGTTTATATTGGTGCGGCTTTGCTGACCAAATACCCTCTGGGCGCCATCAAGCTTATCCCTTTCCCCACTCATGGTGTGCTGGAATCCATAATGGCGGCAAGCTGGTTGGTTCTGCCCTGGATTTTCGGTTTCTCTGCCGATGCCGCCGCCCGCAACTTCTTCATTGTGGCCGGCCTGGGCCTGTTACTGGTAGCTTTCTTAACAGATTATAGAAGTGCCTACGTCGAGACCAGAAGAGCCACAGCCAGAACCGTTTAGCTATTCTTCCAGGTCAGGGGGCAACCTGGCTCCCACCTGAAGCCACTTGGGTCTTCCGGTCCAAGTGGCTTTTCAGTGCTTGCTTGCCGGGCCTGCTGCCGGCCCGCGTGACTCCCGGACAATTTCCAGCAACCGCAACTGGTTGGCGACACGCGGTAATATTTCGTATTTCGACACGGGTTTTGTAAGAATTTCAGTGCCGCCGGCGGCGAAGGCCCTGGCAATGTCTGCATCGACTTTTTTGGCTGTAAGAAAAATGACCGGCAGTTGATGCAGGTCATAGGTTTGACGAATGCAGCGGCAGGTTTCATAGCCGTTCATCTCCGGCATCATCACATCCAGCACCACCAGATCGACGCCTGCGGCAGACGCCAGCAACTGCAGTGCCTCAGCACCGCTTGCGGCTTCCAGTACAGCATAGTTGTGTAGTTGCAGAATCCCTGAAAGCACCATCCGATTAACGGGGTCATCATCGACAATGAGCAGAGTAAAGCTGGCGGCATTGGCAGGCGGCGGAGATAGCTCCAGATCATCCACCGAGGCCAATGCGCTGCGCGGGCCTCGCTTGCTGCCCACCGCCCGTTTCCGCAGTGCTCCAGTCGCGGCCAAGGTTGTATTCGGCTCTGTATCGGGCGGCTGCGCCTGGCGCTCTGGACTATAGTGCAGCGTGAATATAAATTTAGATCCAGCCCCTTCTTCTGACTCCAGACGAATGCTGCCGCCGTGCAGTTCAACCAGTTGACGGGTGACGGACAACCCCAGTCCTGTTCCACCGTGACGCCGACTGTCAGAGCCTTCCAGTTGAAAAAAAGCTTTGAAAACGTTGTCAAACTGATTGGCGGGTATGCCCGTGCCGGTATCAGCAACCACTACTTCTGCGAACTGGACGCGGTCTTTACAGGCTACGGTTACGCTGCCGGCACTGGAGTATTTTATGCCGTTGCCCACCAGATTGATCATAATCTGCTGCAATCGATTTTCATCCGCGTGAACAGCCGGCATCGAGGGGTCCACTAGATTCACCAGCTCAATCTGTTTGGCCTCTGCGAGCGGTGCCAGCAGTTGAAACACATGTTCAGTGAGCTGCCGGAAATCGACGGGGCGGGGATAGATCTTTAGCTGCCGCTCGGACAATTTGGAGTAGTCCAGAATGTCATTGATCAGCGATGAAAGCCGTTTGCCGCTGAAAACAATCAGGTTCAAACGATGAAACAGGTCATCGTGGGCGCGAACCAAGGGGTTGTCCGCCAGGGACTCGGCAATGCCGATGATTCCGTTCAGCGGCGTCCGCAATTCGTGCGAGGTATTGGCGAGAAAGGTATCTTTGATTTCGTTGACCCGCACCAGTTCATTGTTCAGCGCTCGCTGATGGGTGTACTCCATCTGCCGGGCTTTGATTTTCCAGGCGCCGGCGGCCAAAGACACCAGGGCGGCGGCGTATATAAGATAGGCCCACCAAGTCTTCCACGGTGGCGGATTGATGATCAACCGCTTGCTGGCAATTTGCTCGCTCCAGGTTCCATCACCATTGGCGCCACGAGCTTTGAACAGGTACTTGCCGGGCCCCAGGTTGGTGTAGGTTGCACTGTTGTCGGTGCCGGTGTAGTTCCAGCCCTTGTCGAACCCTTCCAGCATGTAGGCGTAGTGGTTGCGGGCAGAGAAGCGGTAGCTGAGCGCCGCAAACTCAAACGAAAACATGGAGTGGGTATGGTCCAGGGTGATTACCGGCGCGGTCAGGATTGAACTCTGCAGTGGCGAGTCCGGAGCGCCCATACTGACTGACCGCCCGAAGATTCGGAAATCGGTCACCCAAACCGGGAACTCAGCAACGGGCTCCGTCAATTGCCCGGGATCCAGCAGACTGAACCCTTCTGCACTACCAAAGTAGAGGTGCCCGTCCCGGTCCTTCAAGCTTGCATTGCGGTTGAAATTATTGCCGACCAGACCGTGACCGCGGCGGTACGCAGTGACAGCTAGGGTATCCAGTGCCACCCTGGCAACACCGATGCCGGTGGTCAGCCACATATTGCCCAGACCATCTTCCACCATGCTCGACACGAAAGGAGACGGCAGGCCTGCCTTTTCGTCAATGCGACTGTATATGTCCTTATCCGGATCGTAGATGAAGGCACCATTGTCTTGGGTGCCAATCCAGATGCGCCCTTGACTGTCTTCCGCGAGTGCTCGAACGCGAATGATTTGATGCGCGACTTGTGGGTCTGACGCGCCTTCGGTATAGCGCCTGAATGTCCGCGTGCGTCTGTCCAAACGATCCAGACCGTTGGTGGTGCCAACCCACAGGTAGCCCTGGCGGTCCTCAAGGATGGCCCAGACGAAGTTGCCGCTGATAGACTGTTTGTTGGCAGGATCGTGCACGAATGCGGTGAAACTGTCGGTGGCTCGGTCGTACAGGTTGAGCCCGCCGGTTTCTGTTCCTATCCACAGGTTGTTGTCCCGGTCCCGGTGCAACGCCCAAATGAATCCGCTGTTGATGCTGCCGGGTTTGTTTTTATCGGGGAAGTAATTTTTGAAGATCCCGGTTCGCCGGTTGTATCGGTGCAGGCCACCAGACCAGGTTCCCAGCCAGAGATCTTCGGTTGCATCCTCTGCAATGGATAAGACCGCGTTGGCTCGCAGGCCGCCTGCCTCGCCAGGGCGCAGATTGTGGCGGGTGAAGGTTTGAGTGGCTTTGTCAAATGCATCCAAACCGCCTTCACTACCAATCCACACCAGGCCTTGACGGTCCTCAATAAAGGCCAGCACCGCACTATGGCTAAGACTATTGGCGTCGTCGGGCGTGTGCGTAAAATTGCGAAACTGGCTAATGCCGCGGTTGTAGAAGTTCACCCCCGATGGGAAGGCCCCAATCCAGAGGTCACCGCTGGCGTCCTCGAACACGGTACGAACTGCATTGGAGCTGATACTATCCCGGTTATAGGGCTTGTGACGATAGCGCACAAAAGCATCGGCAGATTCGTCGTAGCGTCCCAGGCCGCCGGGATCGGTTGCAAACCAGATATCTCCGGCGCTGTCCTCATAGATATCCCAGATAGTACTGGCGCCAATGCTACTGGAATCATGGGCACTGTGGGTGTAGTTGGTGAAGCTTCTACCGTCGGCGTTCATTCGGCTCAAGCCGCCACCGTAGGTCCCTACCCATAAGCGGCCGCGCCGATCTTCGTGAATGGAAAGAACGCTGTCGGCGATAACGCTGGTTGGGTCCCTGGGATTGTGCTGAAAAATCTGGAAGTGCTGGCTCTGCGGGTCAAACAGGGCCAGGCCCTGCTCTGCAGTACCCAGCCAGACGCGATTGCGTCGGTCAATATACACCGCCTGTACGCTGAATACGCCGGTCTCCTCGTCCGGTGACGGTTGAGGAGCATAGTGACTGAACCGCTGGCGCGGTGGGTCCAGTACAGTCAGGCCGTCACCCGTACCCAGATACAGGCGATTATCGCCGTCCACTGCCAGGGATGTCACCACATTGTGGCTGATATAACCGGGGGCTTCGCCTTGGACAAAGGCGGTGAAATCGTCAGTGGTCGCGTTGTAGCGACACAGCCCAAGGTCTGTGGCTACCCACATAACGCCATCGGCATCAATGACCAGATCGCGCACATAACTGCTGGTGAGGGTGTTTCCCACGCGCGGGTCGCTTAGGTAGCGCTTCAAGCGCACACCATCATAGCGCGCCAAGCCGTTCTCGCCACCCAGCCAGATAAAGCCCAGCTTATCCTGCACTATGGCGCGGATGGCGCCGACGCCCTGACCCGCCGCTTCTGCGTCAGTGAACAACCGTTCAAAGCGGAGGTCCGCGCCCTCGGCCCCGGCAGCAGGGCTTAGTTGGAGGGCGAGCAGACCAACTGTGCACCACAACAACCAGATGAGAACCCGCCCGGCGGCAGCGCTACCGAGTGCATTCATGCGATGTACGCGTCCATGGGGAGACCCGGCTCCAGCTGAGAATATTCTCAGAGTATAGTCCGCCTGCGAAACATCACGAGGAGGCAGCTCTCAGCCGGATTTGGTCTCCCAGACCGCCTCCGCTCGACAAGCCTTGATCAACCCGGCGTGCAACCGCGTGAAAGTCCTGCGGCAGCCCGACGCAGCGATCCACTGCCTGGAACTGCCTTGGTCTTCACCGTCGAAGGGCTGCAGCAAGTGCGGCTGAACGAATGCGGGCACACCCTCCAATCCTGGACCGCCTTTGCCTGGCGCCCGGGTGCCCATGGCATCGTCCGATAGCACAATTGCGCAGCGGATCAGCTATTGAAGCTCGGCGTTGTGATACACCTCTTGCACATCGTCGCAGTCGTTGAGCAGATCCAGCAATTTTTCAAACAGTTCGACATCCTCTCCGCTGATTGCCGTTTGCGTTTGAGGTATGAAGGTAATCTCTTCTATCTCAAAACTGACGTCGCCAAACGCTTCAGTTAGTGCGGCTTTGGTCTTGGCGAACTCCGTTTGCGGCGCGAGCACGGTGATCATGCCGTCTTCGTTTTCGATTTCCGCCACATCCACATCGTGCTCCATCAAGGCATCCAATACCTCGTCTTCATCGGCGTGCCTGAAAGCAAAGACCGCCCGATGGTCAAACATGTGGGCCACGGACCCGGGCGCGCCCAATTTGGCCTTGGCCTTGTTGAAGCAGGTGCGCACATCACCGAAGGTGCGATTGTTGTTGTCCGTTAAACAATCGACAATCACCATGCAGTTACCCGGACCAAAACCTTCAAAGCGCACCACCACGTAGTCCTCGCCTCCCCCCCCCTTGGCCTTGTCTATGGCTTTTTCAATAATATGGCCGGGTACCTGGTCTTTTTTGGCCTTCTCGATCAAGCGGCGCAGGCTGAGATTGGCGCCCGGGTCTATCCCGCCATTTTTTGCGCAGACATAGATTTCTTTACCGTATTTGGAATACAGCTTGGTCTTCATGCCCGCAGTTTTGGCCATGGCGGCCTTGCGGTTTTCAAAGGTTCTTCCCATGGGTTGGCTCTTATTCGTTAATGAAGTCTGACCTTGCCTATTATGGAGATTTTCGCCGGGCTAGGTAAGACTTTTGCTTAG
>CAYNST010000021.1:0-24777 GCA_964399955.1 uncultured Cellvibrionaceae bacterium
GTAAGTGAATTGGCCATCACACGCCGGCGCAATAGGAGCATCTGAGGGTCGGCGGCCGCCGGAGCGCCGGCCGCCGGGACGCCGGAGCGAAGAAGCTTGTGATGAGGAAATGCAAGGGTAGGAACGCAACTGCCCGCGCGCTGAAAAAGAGTATTTGATCCCATAGGGGCGGCAAAAGGCCACTGATGCGTAAACCTGATCACACGGTTCATGCAGAAGCGACAGCTCAGCCTGGGCGGCAAAGCTGAAGCCATTTCAGGCAAGCGGATTGACCTCAAACCCCAGAAACAACAAAGCCCCAAATTATGGGGCTTTGTGTTGTATAAATGGCGGAGAGAGAGGGATTCGAACCCTCGATACCGGTAAGGGTATACTCCCTTAGCAGGGGAGCGCCTTCGACCACTCGGCCATCTCTCCGGATACTGGTCTGCTGTTGGATATGGGTAACTATAAAGACTCAACAACAGAGGTGCGGCATGATACCAATACTTCAGTTAATGTCAATTGTTTTGCAAAAGATATTGTAACTATTCAGCTTGGCCGGTGGCTGTTCAGCTTGCGTCTGAACTTGCGCAGCGCCGGGCAAAAACCGGGAGTTTACACAGAAAAAAATGCGCACTTCCTGTGCTGCCCCCTTTTGGTCTGCTTTTACAGCCGCTATAACCTGTTGGGGCCATTGTTTAAGCCGCTATGGGCAAGTGCGGGCGTGAACTGAACGGTTCCGGTATTTGCTCCCGGCTTATGCCCACGCCCCAGGTTGCTGCCAGGCACGGTGTACACAGTGCGCTGGCGTTCAGGGCGCTCAGCTGTTGCCAATTTCTATGTCGTCTGCGTCTACTTCTTCGCCGGGCTGCTTTTGTTGTTTTTCCCGTTGGATGCGCTGATAAATTTCTTCGCGGTGCACGGCAATTTCTTTGGGCGCATTAACGCCAATACGGACTTGGTTGCCTTTGACTCCCAGCACGGTCACAGTGACTTCGTCGCCTACCATCAGGGTTTCGCCAATACGGCGGGTTAAAATCAACATTTAATTACTCTCCTTTTTCATCCTGCGGTAACGGCGACCAGTTATTTGCACTACTGGCCGACGGCGGCGTTCAGGGCCGCCCCAACATGATTTTTGTTTTGCAAAGATTCACCAGGGAATTTTGCGGGACCTGTTGAAACACGGTGAATGTAATACGAGTTGGTAGAAGCTGAAGACCACTGCGTTTGACGCACTAATCATCATATCGTCAACTCTGTTCTTTATCCAGTCCAAATGCAGTGTGCAGCGCACGGACCGCAAGCTCCATGTATTTTTCGTCGATGATAACGGAAATTTTTATTTCCGAAGTGGTGATCATCTGAATGTTGATGCCTTCTGCTGCCAAGGCCTTGAACATGGTTGAGGCAACGCCGGCGTGTGAGCGCATGCCCACACCTACAACAGAGACTTTGACCACATTATCATCGGCCCGAACCTCTCTGGCGCCCAGTTCATCTGCAACCGCTTGCAATATGGCCTGGGCCTTTTTCATATCATTGCGGTGCACAGTGAAAGTAAGGTCGTTGCTTTGATCAGCAGCAGCGTTCTGTACAATCACATCCACTTCGATATTGGCTTCCCCAATGGGTGCCAGTATACGCGATGCAACCCCGGGTTGGTCGGGTACGCCCCGGATAGACAGTTTGGCTTCGTCACGATTGAAGGCGATACCGGAGACTATTGGTTGTTCCACAGCCGAGAATTCCTCATCGATTGATATGAGCGTGCCCGGCCCTTCCTCAAAGGTAGACAGCACACGCAGGGGTACGTTGTATTTTCCGGCAAATTCTACAGCGCGTATTTGCAAGACCTTGGAGCCGAGGCTGGCCATCTCCAGCATTTCTTCAAAGGTGACGCGATCCAGTCGGCGTGCCTTGTCCGCCACGCGCGGGTCTGTGGTATAGACGCCGTCTACGTCGGTGTAGATCTGGCATTCGTCCGCCTGCAAGGCCGCCGCCAAAGCCACGCCGGTGGTGTCTGACCCGCCACGGCCAAGCGTGGTGATGTTGCCGTCTTCGTCTTCACCCTGAAAACCCGCCACCACCACTACCCGGCCCTTTGCAAGGTCGGCGCGCATGCGCTGGTCGTCAATTTTCTGGATACGCGCCTTGGTGTGGGCGTTATCCGTCAGAATACGAACCTGGCCGCCGGTGTAGGACCTGGCATCCTGCCCGCGCTCTTTCAGCGCCATGCACAGCAGGGCGATGGTGACCTGTTCTCCGGTTGACACCAGAACGTCCAGCTCGCGGGCGTCGGGCAACTCCTGTATTTCTTTGGCCAGCGCAATAAGGCGGTTGGTCTCGCCACTCATGGCGGAAACCACCACCACAATGTCGTGGCCCTGCTGGCGGAACTTGATGACTTTGTCCGCTACAGCTTTGATACGCTCGGTTGTACCCACCGAAGTACCGCCGAATTTTTGTACAATCAGACTCATTCTGCGCCTAACCCTATTTGATTGTCAGCTGTCGCAACGCCAATGGTTGCCGTCTTCGACCGGTTTCAGATGTTTGTTTGCCATGTGCGGCCATTGCTGAAAAGGCCGGCAATTAAACACCAATATTTGCGATTTGTTAACACCAGGCCGCTAAAATTCTTAAAAATGCCGACAATTGGGCTAGCCGTTGCCGATCAGCCGGGCAAGTTCGCTCATGGCCTGCGGCAGCAGTTCACTGTCTGGCCCGCCACCTTGCGCCATATCCGCCCGACCGCCACCCTTGCCGCCAATACGCTCGGCTACATGGCGCACCAGGTCGCCCGCCTTCACCGCATCCACCGCGTCTTTGCTGACGCCGGCCACCAGGGCAACCTTGTTGTTTTCGCGGCCGGCCAGCAGCACGGCGGAGCGCCCCAGCTTGTCTTTGAGTTTGTCCACCAGGTCGCGCAGCATTTTGGCGTCACCGCCGTCCACAATTCGCGTCAACAGTTTCACGCCGTTGACCGTGCTGGCCTCGGCCAACCAGTCATCTATAGAGGATGCGGCCAGCCGGTTTTTTGCGGCGGCAAGCTCTTTTTCCAGCGATTTGGACTGCTGCAGCAGGGCGTTGAGCTTTTCCAATACCTTGTCGGGGGAGGATTTAAGCACCTGAGCCGCCGCCTGCAGGGCTTTTTGGGCGTCGTCAAGGTAGGCAAAGGCGCGCGCGCCGGTCACGGCTTCAATGCGTCGCACGCCGGATGCAATGCCGGATTCCGACACAATGCGCAGCAGGCCAATATCGCCCGTGCGCCGAACATGCGTGCCGCCACACAGCTCTACAGAGAACCCGCTACCCATTGTAAGCACTCTGACGGTGTCGCCGTATTTTTCGCCAAACAAGGCCATGGCACCTGCCTGTCGGGCGGAGTCCATGTCCATCAACTGAATCTCAACCGGGGTATTGCGCCAGATCTGTTCGTTGACCAGTTGTTCAATCTGAGCCAACTGCTGGGCCGACAGCGCCTCAAAATGGGAAAAGTCGAATCTCAAGCGCTCTGAATCCACCAGCGAGCCCTTCTGGCTGACGTGCTCCCCCAGCACCTGGCGAAGTGCCGCGTGCAGGAGGTGGGTGGCGGAGTGATTGTGTGCCGTGGCCTGCCGGACTCGGTCATCAACCTGGGCGGTCACCGCCTGGCCGTTGCGAAATTCACCGTGCAGTACGCGGCCAATGTGCAGGTGGTGCCCGCCTTCCTTTTGACAGTCGCGCACCTCAAAGCGGCCGTCGGCGGTGTCGATATAGCCGCTGTCTCCGGCCTGGCCGCCGGATTCGGCGTAAAAGGGCGTGGCATCCAGCACCAGTACGCCGTCCTCCCCCTCTTTGAGCAGGTCGCAGGCCTCGCCGTTGCGCAGCAGTGCGGTGACCTTGGCCGAGACCAGCAGGTCTTCATAGCCGTGAAACAGGGTTTCGCCGTCCAGGGCAAAATTGGCGGTATAGTCGTTCTTGAAGGCGCCGCTTGACCGGGCGCGCTCTCGCTGGGCCGCCATCAGGCGCTCGTAGGTGTCCATGTCCAGTGACAGTCCGCGCTCCCGCGCTATGTCGTTGGTGAGGTCTACCGGGAAGCCGTAGGTGTCGTAGAGGGTGAAAACCACCTCCCCTGGAATTTGGCCGCCGGCCAGGCCTGCCAGTTTGTCTGCCAAAACGGCCAGGCCTTTGTCCAGGGTCTTGGCAAATTGCTCTTCTTCCGCCAGGAGTACTTTGGCAATTTGGGCCTGCTTGGCAACCAGCTCCGGGTAGGCCTCGCCCATTTGCGCGGCAAGGTCCGCCACCAGCGTATGAAAAAACGGCTGCTGCTGGCCCAGTTTGTTGCCGTGCCTAATGGCGCGGCGAATGATGCGGCGAAGCACGTAACCCCGGCCCTCATTGGAGGGCAGCACGCCGTCGGCAATCAGAAAGGAGCAGGAGCGGATGTGATCGGCGATAACCCTTAAGGATTTGTGGCTCAGGTCACTGGCTCCGGTGGCTCGTGCGGCCCCTTGCAACAGCGCCTGAAACAGGTCTATCTCGTAGTTGCTGTGTACGCCCTGCATCACCGCAGCAATGCGCTCCAGGCCCATGCCGGTATCCACAGAGGGTTTGGGCAGTGGTACCAGCTCGCCGCCGGTTTGCCGCTCGTACTGCATGAACACCAGGTTCCAGACCTCGATGTAGCGGTCCAGATTGTCGTCCGGGCTGCCGGGCGGGCCGCCGGGTACGTCCGGCCCGTGATCGTAGAAGATTTCCGAGCTGGGGCCACAGGGGCCGGTGTCGCCCATCTGCCAGAAGTTGTCCTCGTCCAGGCGGGAAAACCGGGTTTGGCTCACGCCAATCTCCTTCAGCCAGATGTCTGCGGCTTCGTCGTCGCTGATATGTACGGTAACCCATAGCCGCTCGGGCGGCAGCCCAAGAACCTGGGTCAAAAAGCCCCAGGCAAACTGTATGGCTTCACGTTTGAAATAGTCGCCAAAGCTAAAATTGCCCAGCATCTCAAAAAAAGTGTGGTGCCTTGCCGTGTAACCCACGTTTTCCAGATCGTTATGCTTGCCGCCGGCACGTACACAGCGCTGGGAGCTGGCTGCGCGAGTGTAGGCGCGTTTGTCGGCTCCAAGAAAAACGTCTTTGAACTGCACCATGCCCGCGTTGGTAAACAACAGCGTCGGATCATTGCCCGGCACCAGTGAGCTGCTGGCAACCAGGGTGTGACCGTTGTTCTCAAAATAAGACAAGAACGCATTGCGAATGTCAGCGCTTTTCATAAGTCTGTTCCGATCGATACGTAAGCGCCCGCGCGGGAAACGGCAGGCGTTGGTGGGTCAGGCAAAAGGCGCACAGTATAAGGGCTAGCCGGCTGCGGGCATAGTGGGGCCCGGCGCCCTTGCGGCTTATCTAGTGGCTGAGGGATGCTTCGGCAAATTTTTTGTCCGCCAGCAGATGAAGGTGCAGATGAAAGACCGTTTGGCCGGCGTCTTTGCCGTTATTGATTATCAGCCGAAAGGCTTCTGCAAAACCTAGCTGGCGGGCAATTTTACCGGCAACCAGCAATAAATGCCCAAGCAGCGCCTGATCCTCTGCGCCGGCATCAACCAGGCGGGGCAGCGGCTTTTTGGGGATCAGCAACAGGTGGGTTGGCGCCTGCGGCGAAATATCCTTTATGCAGACACAAAGATCGTCTTGATAGATGAAATCTGTGGGAATGTCACCGTTGATGATTTTACTGAAAATGCTTTTATCAGCCATGAGTATTCCCTGCTCCGGGTGAGTGCGTTATTTTCTGGAAAATTTTTCTTTTTCATCCAGCGATATTTGCCGGGCTTCTGACTCCAGCATCACCGGGATCCCGTCTCGCAGGGGGTAGGCCAGGCCGCTGACCACGCACACCAGTTCATTGTGCTCCTTGTCAAAAATCAGCGGCGCCTTGCTGACCGGGCATACCAGGATGCTGAGTAGTTTTTTATCAATCATGTGTGGGTCCACCGCAAAAAAATCAGGGTGCGGCCGCGGCGGGCTTCGCCTCGGCCGCCTTGGCTGGTTCGGGTTTGCTTGTGCCGGGCATGGGAATGCCGTCCATAAGCAGTTGGGGGTCCAGGCGCTGATCAAACCAGTTCATCCGCCAGTCCAGATGCGGGCCGGTGGCGCGCCCGGTAGCCCCCACCAGGGCAATGGGCTGCCCCTGGGTGATCCGCTCGCCAACCTTGACCAGTATTTTGCTGAGGTGTATGAACGTGGACGACAGCCCGTGCCCGTGGTCCAGCACCAGGGTGCCGCCGGAGTAGTAAAGGTCTGGCTCAACCAGAGTTACCAGCCCGGCCGCCGGGGCCACCACCTCGGCACCCACTGGCCCCGCAATATCCAAGCCGTAATGGGGCGATCTGGGAACGCCATTGTAAACCCGCTGGCTGCCGTACACGCCGGTGATCCGGCCCGCCAGTGGCCACTTAAAGGGTTGCAAAAAGTCTGTGCGCGGATCATCCACGGTGCGAACCTGCTGCATCAGGGCGGCTTCTTCGGCTATACGGTCCAGCACCTCGGTGGGAGGCGTTACGTGTTTTTGCTCAACGCCGTCCACGCGCTGAATGTTGTATTCGCGTTTGGCGACGCTAAAATTTTGCTCCAGCGTCTTGCCCGTGGGCATGGTCACACTGACGGAGGCTTGCGCAGGGGCGTCGCGGCCCACACCAAAAACAAAGTGGCCCTCCGGCGACACCCGGACTATGCGCTCATTGACCTTGACGATACTGCCGCGCGGCACCTCACCAAACAATAGACCGCCTTGCTTCCACTGCCCGCGGATCTTTAGGTCCTCCTCCGCATGGGCAATGGCGGCCAGAGATAGCGCCAAAGTCATAATCATCAGCCGCCAATACCATCGTAATTGTGTCAAGCTATTCATCCTCTAAGACTTATCAAAATACGGTATCCAAGGTTTAAGCCCATCATAGACAGCGCACGGCCTCTGTCGGTTCTGCAGGCCCGCCAACCTTAACCCTTGCGGGCTGAGCTGGACAATTACCCGCTGTCAGGAACTGCTTGCAGCCCAGGCCTGCCGCTGGCATACACGCCAGCCGCGACACCCGCTATTGTGCATGGCCGTCGCGGCTTCTGCCATAGTTCTTCCACAAGAGCGCACTATAGCCCGCATTAAAATGCGGGTGCGCGGTGACTGCCCCGCCGCTGAAGCCGAGCAGGGTTATAGTGCGGCCTTGAGGGCTTCCAGATGCTCGCTTTTTTCCAGCCAGTCCATTTCCACTTCTTCCAACTGCTGCTTGATGGCGCCCTGTTCTTTCAGCAGCTCGGCCAGGCGGCTGTTGCCGCTTTCATACAATGCCGGCTCCAGCAACTGGCTTTCTATGCGCTTTAACGCGCTCTGGTGCTTCTCCATTTGTTGCTCCAACCGGGCAATCGCCTTGGTATACGGCTTCAACTGCTCACGCAGTGCAGCGGCCGCCTGACGGTCGCCTTTTTTGTCTATTTTGGCGGCGCTGTCGGCCCCGGTTGCAACTGGCGATTCCTTCTGACTTTGCAGCAACCAGGCTTGATAGTCTGCCATGTCGCCCTCGTAGGTGGCCACCTTGCCGCTGTCCACCAGCAGGAACTCGTCAACGGTGTTGCGCAGCAGGTGTCGGTCGTGCGAGACCACTACGATGGCGCCCTCGAAGGTCTGCAGCGCCAGGCTGAGCGCGTGGCGCATTTCCAGGTCCAGGTGGTTGGAGGGCTCATCCAGCAGCAGTAGATTGGGTTTTTGCCAAGCCAGTATGGCCAGCGCCAGGCGGGCTTTTTCACCACCGGAGAAGTGGGTGATGTTTTCGAAGGCTCTGTCGCCTCTGAAAGCAAAGCCACCCAAATAATTGCGGATTTCCTGCTCGCTGGCCTGCGGGCGCAAACGCTGCAAGTGCAGGGCGCAGGAGGCGTTGAGATCCAGCTCTTCCAATTGGTGCTGAGCAAAATAACCCACCCGCAGGTGGGTGCCCTCGCTGCGCTTGCCGGCCAGCATGGGCACCTTGCCGGCAAGGGTTTTCAGCAGGGTTGACTTGCCCGCGCCGTTGGGGCCAAGCAGCCCTATTCTGCTGGTGCTCAACAGGTTGAGCTCGGCTTTGGCAATCAGCGGTGTGGCGCCGTAACCAATGGCCGCTTCCGTCAGGGTGATAAGCTGCTCGGAAGTTTTTTCGGGCATGCTGAATTTGAAGGAGAAAGGTGAATCCACATGCGCAGGCGCAATGGTCTCCATGCGCTCCAGCTCTTTCAGTCGGCTTTGGGCCTGTTTGGCCTTGGAGGCTTTGGCGCGGAAGCGGCGGACGAAGGCTTCTATCTCAGACATACGTG
Organism: uncultured Cellvibrionaceae bacterium; assembly: GCA_964399955.1. Taxonomy (GTDB): domain Bacteria; phylum Pseudomonadota; class Gammaproteobacteria; order Pseudomonadales; family Cellvibrionaceae; genus CAYNST01. Next base: position 8,302 of record CAYNST010000021.1, read on the forward strand.
CCTGCTGCTGACTGAAAGCCGCCGCCTGCTGGGCCAGTCGCTCGGCCTTTTGCCGTTCAAAGGCGGAGTAGTTGCCGCGATACTGAAACAGCTTAGTGCCTTCAAAGCTGATAATGCCGTCAACGACGTTGTCGAGAAAATCCCGGTCATGGGAGATGATCAGCAGGGTTCCGGAAAACGACTGCAAATACGCCTCCAGCCACAGGGTTGCGTCCAGGTCCAGGTGGTTGGTGGGTTCATCCAGCAGCAACAGGTCAGAGCGACACATCAACGCCTGCGCCAGGTTGAGGCGGATGCGCCAGCCACCGGAGAATTCGGTAACCGGGCGGCCGGTATCCCCGGGCTTGAAGCCCAGGCCGTGCAGCAACCGCTCGGCGCGGCTGCGCGCCTGGTAACCGCCAATCACATCATACTGATCGTAGAGTTTGGCCAGTAATTCACCCTTGTCCTGGGACCGCTCTATGGCTTGCTCCAGCTCGCGCAGCTCTGCGTCGCCGTCCAAAACGTAGTTGATGGCGGTGCGGCTGCTGGCATCGGTCTCCTGCGCCATGTGGGCAATTTGCCAGCCCTGTGGCAGCTGCCAGCTGCCGCCGTCCGGCACCAGCTTGCCCAACAACACCTGAAACAGGCTGGACTTTCCGCTGCCATTGGGGCCGATAATGCCCCACTTGTGGCCGGGGTAAACCGTCAGGTCGGCCGCGTCCAACAGGACCTTTGCGCCGCGCTGTACATTCAAGGACTGTAGCTGAATCATAATGTAACGTTTACTCTTGCCGTTATCTGAGAACCGCGACGATCGCGTGGCGCTCTAGCCCCGGAAAAGGGCTACAGCCTAATGCATGCCGCTAAGCGATTCAAAAAAAAGGCGGCCAATGGCCGCCTTTGAACATCTGCAGGTTCTGCTTACCAGCCTGTTAATTCTTTCAAGGCACTGCCAATCTCGGCCAGGCTGCGCACAGTCTTTACGCCGGCGTCCTGCAGTGCGGCAAATTTTTCGTCCGCTGTGCCCTTGCCGCCGGAGATAATAGCACCGGCGTGGCCCATGCGTTTGCCGGCAGGTGCCGTGACGCCGGCAATATAGGAAACCACGGGCTTGCTGACATTGGCTTTGATGAAGGCTGCGGCTTCTTCTTCGGCACTGCCACCAATTTCGCCGATCATGACGATGGCTTCAGTTTTTTCATCCTGCTGGAACAAGGCAAGAATATCAATGAAGTTGGAGCCGGGAATGGGGTCGCCACCAATACCCACACACGTTGACTGGCCAAAGCCGTAATCCGTGGTTTGCTTGACTGCTTCGTAGGTCAAGGTACCCGAGCGGGAGACAATGCCCACGCGGCCCGGCTTGTGAATGTGGCCGGGCATGATGCCAATTTTGCATTCGCCCGGAGTGATTACACCCGGGCAGTTGGGGCCAATTAAACGCACGCCCAACTGGTCGCAAATTATTTTGCACTCCAGCATGTCCAGCGTAGGTATGCCCTCGGTGATGCACACCACCAGTTTTACGCCGCTGTGTGCCGCTTCAAGGATAGAGTCCTTGCAGAAAGGTGCCGGCACGTAGATCACTGAAGCATCGGCGGCGGTGGCATCCACGGCTTCGGCCATGGAGTTGAAAACCGGCAGGCCCAGATGTTGCTGCCCGCCCTTGCCCGGCGTTACGCCGCCAACCATCTTGGTGCCATAGGCAATGGCTTGTTCAGAGTGGAAGGTACCTTGAGCACCGGTGAAACCCTGACACAATACTTTGGTGTCTTTATTGATCAAAATGCTCATTACTGCTCCTCCGCCGCTTTTACCACTCGCTCGGCTGCATCGGTCAAACTGGATGCAGGGATGATGTTCAGACCGCTGTCGGCAAGTACCTTGGCGCCCAGCTCCGCATTGTTACCTTCCAATCTCACAATCACCGGTATTTTTACGCCCACTTCGTCTACCGCGCCAATAACGCCTTCGGCAATCAGGTCGCAGCGGACAATTCCACCAAATATGTTGATAAGGACGGCTTTGACCTTGTCATCGGAGAGGATGATTTTGAAGGCTTCGATAACGCGTTCTTTGGTGGCACCGCCGCCAACGTCAAGGAAGTTGGCCGGCTGGCCGCCGTGCAATTTGACGATATCCATGGTGCCCATGGCCAGACCGGCGCCGTTGACCATGCAGCCAATGTTGCCATCCAGGGCCACGTAGTTCAGCTCCCACTTGGCCGCGTGCGCTTCGCGCTCGTCGTCCTGGGAGGGGTCATGCATCTCACGAATTTTTGGCTGGCGGTAGAGTGCGTTGCCGTCAATACTGATTTTGGCATCCAGGCAGTGCAGGTTACCCTCGGTGGTAATGACCAGGGGGTTGATCTCAAGCAGTGCCAAATCGCACTCCTTGAACATTTTGGCCAGGCCCAGAAAGATCTTGGTGAACTGCTTGATCTGCTCGCCATTCAGGCCCAGCTTAAAGCCCAGTTCCCGCGCCTGATATGGCTGGGCACCGGTCAAGGGGTCAATGGTGGCTTTGAGTATTTTTTCCGGGGTATCGTGGGCTACTTTTTCTATCTCCACGCCGCCTTCGGTGGAGGCCATGAAAATAATGCGCCGGGTGGAGCGGTCAACCACGGCACCCAGGTACAGCTCCTGGGCGATATCTGTGCAGGCTTCCACCAGGATGCGGCTGACGGGCTGGCCTTTTTCGTCTGTCTGGTAGGTCACCAGATTGTTGCCCAACCACTTCATGGCGAACTCTTCAATTTCCGCCTTGGATGAAACCAGCTTGACGCCACCGGCCTTTCCCCGGCCGCCCGCGTGTACCTGGGCCTTCACTACCCACTTGTCGCCGCCAATCATGTCGGCTGCACTCGCGGCCTCTTTGGGAGTTTCTGCGGCAACCCCTTTGGATACCGGCAACCCGTACTCAGCAAAGAGCTGCTTGCCCTGATATTCATGCAAATTCATGGTTTCTGTCCGTTGGTTTGCGTGTGTAGTACACGCCGGTTAAACAACTAGAACCCGGTTGAAGCCACGGGCTCTCGCGATCTATGAGCAGTAGACACAGGAGACCAGGTGCCATCTGCGCAGGGTGCCGGCGCTGGTGACCGGCCCCTCTTTAAGCAGAAAACGGCCCCAGTCGGCCGTTTTGCTTACTTCTTTTTGCGGTTGGCAATATGAATGGCGTGGCCGTTAACCGCCAGCGCCGCTTCATGCACGGCTTCGGACAGGGTTGGGTGCCCAAAGACCGTCATGCCAATATCTTCTGCACTGGAGCCAAACTCCATGGCAATGGCAATTTGCTGCACCAGATCCGCAGCGCTGGGCCCCACAATGTGGCAGCCAAGGATACGGTCAGTTTCGGCGTGGGCAATGATTTTGACCATGCCGTCTTTGTCATTGGCCGCCAGTGCGCGCCCGCTGGCGGCAAAGGGGAAAACGCCAATTTTGTAGCTTTCGCCCTCGGCCTTCAGCTGCTCTTCTGTCTTGCCAACAGAAGCAACTTCAGGGTGAGTGTAGATAACGTTGGGAATGATGTCGTAGTTCATCACGGTTTTGTGGCCGGCAATGCGCTCGGCCACCATGATCCCCTCTTCCGACCCCTTGTGCGCCAGCATTGGGCCACGCACCACATCGCCAATGGCCCAAACGCCCGGCGCGCTGGTGGAGCACAGATCATTGACATAAACAGAGCCGCGCTCATCCAGCTTGACGCCGCTGTCTTCTGCCAACAGGCCGTCGGTGAAGGGGCGACGACCCACGCACACGATCAGCTTGTCAAAAGTTTCCTGCTGTTCATTGCCGTCCTGGTCGGTGTAGGTCACGACTACTTCTTTGTTGTCGCCTTCGCCTCTAACTTCACTACCGGTGACTCGGCAGTGCAGGCGGATGTCCAACCCTTGTTTGGTGAGGATTTTCTGCGTTTCTTTGGCGATCTGCTGGTCCATCACTGCGAGGAATTTGTCCATCGCCTCCAGGCAAACTACTTTGCTGCCCAGGCGGGTCCACACGGAGCCCAGCTCAAGGCCAATCACGCCCGCGCCAATGACGCCAAGGCGTTTAGGTACTGTTTGGAAGTTCAGACCACCGGTTGAGTCGACGATGGTTTCGTTGTCGGTGGGTGCCACGCCGATTGAAACCGGAGTGGAGCCGGAGGCCAGAATAACGTTTTCAGCTTCGAGTATTTCTTCTTTGCCATCCAGGCTGACGTACTGCACCCGCTTGTTGGCCAGCAGCTTGCCGGTGCCAAACAGGGAAGTGACCTTGTTGGCCATAAACAGACCGGCGACACCACCGGTGAGCTGTTTCACCACCGCGTTTTTGCGCTGGATCATAGCCGGCACATCTATGGCAAGGTTATCCAGCGATATGCCGTGCACGCCAAAATGGTCGCGGGCTTCGTAGAATTTGTGGGAGCTGTCCAGCAGCGCTTTGGATGGAATGCAACCTACGTTGAGGCAGGTACCGCCGTTGACGCCCTTGCCTTCTTCGTTGCGCCACTTCTCTATGCAGGCTGTTTTTAAACCAAGTTGGGCGGCGCGGATGGCGGCTACATAGCCTGCGGGACCGGAACCGATGACGATGACGTCGTACTTAGTGGACATAATATAACCCAGATATATTGTGTGTTTGATGACTGGGGGTCGACGACCCCCTTCAATCGAAGCCGTGGTCGAGAGGTCAGATTTCCAGCAGGATGCGAGCCGGGTCTTCAATCATCTCCTTGATGGCCACCAGGAATTGCACCGCCTCTTTGCCGTCAATTAAACGGTGATCGTAGGACAGCGCCAGGTACATCATGGGCAGAATCTCAACCTTGCCATTCACGGCCATGGGCCGGTCCTGAATTTTGTGCATGCCCAGAATAGCCGCCTGCGGCGGGTTCAGAATAGGCGTGGACATCAACGAGCCAAACACACCGCCGTTGGTAATGGTGAAGGTGCCGCCGGTCATCTCCTCAATACCCAATTTGCCGTCACGGGCACGCATTCCAAAGTCGCGAACGGCGTTTTCCACCTGAGCCAGGCCCATGTGTTCTGCATTGCGCAGCACCGGCACCACCAGCCCTTTTTCAGTAGATACTGCAACCCCAATATCCTGGTAGCCGTGATAGACGATGTCGGTGCCGTCCAGGGAGGTATTTACTGCAGGAATGCGGCGCAGGGCTTCTACGGACGCTTTCACAAAGAAACCCATAAAGCCCAACTTGGTGCCGTTGTGGGCTTTTTCAAACTGGTCCTTGTACTTCTTGCGCAGCTCCATGACCGGGCCCATGTTCACCTCGTTGAAGGTGGTCAACATGGCGGTGCTTTGGCTGGCATTGAGCAGGCGCTCGGCAATGCGCGCACGCAGACGCGTCATTGGCACGCGTTTTTCTACCCGCTGGCCTTCTGCTGCAGGCAATGCAACCGCCGCACTGGCGGCAGGCTTGGGTGCAGCCGCGGGAGACGCAGGCGCTGACTTGCCAAAATTGAGCACATCTTCTTTGGTGATACGGCCGTCTTTGCCGGAGCCCTGCACACGATTCAGGTCAATGCCTTTTTCATCGGCAAGTTTCTTGGCAGCCGGATTCACCAGCGAGCTTGCGTCCGCAGATGCCTTGGACTCCTGCTGTGATGCAGACTCTGTCTTGCCCGGGTTGGATACGCCCTGGCGATTGGCGTCCTGCGGTGCATCACCCGGCGTGATTTGAGCAATAACCTCGTTGCTCAAAACAACGTCGCCTTCGCCTTTCAATACTTCGGACAAGGTGCCATCTGCCGGAGCGACAACTTCCAAGACCACTTTGTCAGTTTCGATATCAACCAATAGCTCATCGCGTGAAACCGCGTCGCCGGGTTTTTTGTGCCAGGTGGCCACGGTGCCATCTTGTACAGATTCCGGGAAAGTTGGCGCTTTTATTTCTATGGTCATTCCAGTTTCGTCCTTCAGTTAAGGCCTTGTCTGTTTGAGTTAAACGGTTACGTCGAGTGCCGCATTGACAAACTTGCTTTGCTCTTCCAAATGCGTCGACATATAGCCTGCGGCGGGTGCTGAAGACGCTGCACGACCCGCGTAACGCAAAAAGGCGTCAGAGTTTACCCGATCCAGAGCGCGCTTCATACGGTGCTGGCTGGAATACCAGGCGCCCTGGTTCATGGGCTCCTCCTGGCACCAGATGACGTCGGTGACATGCTCAAAAGGTTTCAGCGTCAGGCGCAGTTCTTCTTCCGGGAAGGGGTAGAGTTGCTCGATACGCACCAGGGCAACGTCTGTCTGCTCCTTCTCATCACGGGCTTCCAGCAGGTGGTAATAAACCTTGCCGCTGCACAACACCACTCGCTTAACGCCTTTGGGGTCCACGCTGGCGTCGCCAATGACGTTCTGGAAGCTGCCGTGCGCCAACTCCTCCAACGAAGAGGTTGCCAACTTGTGCCGCAGAATCCACTTGGGGCTCATGACCACCAGCGGCCTGCGCATGAGGCGAATGGCTTGACGGCGCAGCATATGGAACACCTGCGCCGGCGTGGTGGGTATGCAAACCTGAATATTGTGCTCGGCGCAAAGTTGCAGAAAGCGCTCCAGCCGCGCGGAAGAGTGCTCCGGCCCCTGCCCTTCGTAACCGTGCGGCAACAGCATGGTCAAACCGCACAACCGCCCCCACTTGTGCTCGCCACTGGTAATGAACTGGTCAATCACCACCTGGGCGCCGTTGGCGAAGTCGCCAAACTGCGCTTCCCAGATCACCATCACGTTGGGCGCGGTTGTGGCATAGCCGTATTCAAAGCCCAGCACGGCTTCCTCGGACAGCAGGGAGTCGTACAGGTCAAAGCGCGGCTGCCCGTCGTACAGGTTTTTCAGCGGTACATAACTCTTGCCGTCTTTCTGGCTGTGAATCACCGCGTGGCGATGGGAAAACGTACCCCGCCCAACGTCCTGACCGGTCAAGCGTACCCTGAAGCCGTCTTTCAGCAAGGTGGCATAGGCCATGGTTTCCGCCATGCCCCAGTTGATGGGCAGCGCACCGCCGGCCATCTTGCGGCGGTCGTCGTAGATTTTGGCAACCTGCCGCTGAACCACAATACCGTCCGGTATGGTGCAGGTTTTTTCTGCCAGTGCCTGCAGCTCTTTTATGTCGTACTGAGTTTTGGCCGGCGTCTGCCAGTCGTGGCCCAGGTAAGGCGTCCAATCCACAAACAAAGATTTATCGGGTTCGGATACCAAACCGCGGGCCACGGTCTCACCCCGATCCAATGCCGCACGGTATTCGGTGGCGGTTGACTCCACCTCGGCCTGGTCTATTACGCCCTCGCCCACCAAACGCTCTGCGTAGAGGGTCCGGGTGGTGCGGTGCTTGCGGATGGCGGCGTACATGGTTGGTTGGGTGGCGGACGGCTCGTCGGTCTCGTTGTGGCCGCGACGGCGGTAGCACACCAGGTCGATTACCACATCCTTCTTAAACTCGTTGCGGTAGTCCACCGCCAGTTTGGTAACAAACACCACGGCTTCCGGGTCGTCGCCGTTGACGTGCAGGATTGGCGTCTCAATCATTTTGGCCACATCGGTGGCGTAGTCAGTGGAGCGCGAATCGTCCCGGCGGCTGGTGGTAAAACCAATCTGGTTGTTGATAACGATGTGCACGGTGCCGCCGGTTTTATAGGCCCGCGTCTGCGACATCTGGAAGGTTTCCATCACCACGCCCTGCCCGGCGAAGGCCGCGTCGCCGTGCATGACCACCGGTACCACGGTAGACCCTACCCGGTCCTGGCGGCGATCCTGACGCGCGCGAACCGAACCCTCCACCACCGGAGACACAATTTCCAGGTGGGAGGGGTTGAAGGCCATGGCCAGATGCATCTCGCCGCCCGGCGTCATGACGTTGGAGGAGAACCCTTGGTGATATTTAACATCACCGGAGGTGTCCACCAGGCGCTTGCCTTCAAATTCATTGAACAGTTCCGCCGGGCTCTTGCCAAGAATGTTGACCAAGGTATTCAGGCGCCCGCGGTGCGCCATGCCAATGACCATTTCTTTGGCACCGTAACCGCCGGTGCGCTTGATCAGTTCATCCAGCATGGGAATGAGGCTTTCTGCACCCTCCAGGCCAAAACGTTTGGTACCGGGGTACTTGCTGTCCAGGTGACGCTCCAGGCCCTCGGCGGCGGTCAGGCTGTACAGGATGTTTTTCTTTTCTTCAGCGTTGAATGACGGCGTGGAGCGGGCGCTCTCCAGGCGGTTGAGCAGCCAGGTGCGCTCGGCGTAATTGGTGATGTGCATGACCTCTGCACCGATGGTGGCGCAGTAGGTTTGCTCAAGCTGGCCGATGATCTCGCGCAGGGGTGCCTCCTTCATACCGAAGGAGAGATCACCGGTTTGAAACACAACGTCCAGATCGGTGCTGGTCAGGCCGTGAAAATGAAGATCCAGTTCCTCCAGGTGATCAGGGCGCTTGCGCCAGCCCAGTGGATCCAGATTGGCTTTTTTGTGGCCGCTCAGGCGGTAGGCATTAACCAGTTGAACCACCTCCACCTGCTTGCGCTCATGCGCGACATCACTGCCGCCAGAGCCGGGGGCAACTATCGGACGCGCACGGTTTTTGCCAAGCAGCTCAAAATATTCAATCACTTCCGAGTGAGGAACGTCCTTTGTCGCGGTGCCGTTCACCCGGGGCAGCTTTTCGAAGTAGTCGCGCCATTCTTCAGCTACAGAGTTGGGGTCACGCAGGTAGGCCTCGTACAATTCCTCTACATAAGCGGCATTGCCGCCGGATATATGAGACGTGCGCCACAGTAGCTCCATCAAGCTCTCTTGCATTTTTTCTACCACACTAGGACTGACTGAATGATTTTACGAACGTCCCGACTGCCCTCCCCAGGAGGGCGCGAAAGCGCTGCACCGAAGTGCAAGATCAAAGCTTGCACCTGTTTCAATTCGCAGCGGGTCAGACTGGCTGCGATACCTAGCGGCGTCAGACGCCGCGATGTAACAACATCTGACGGATATGTCCGATGGCGCGGGTCGGATTCAGCCCCTTGGGGCAGACCGAGACACAGTTCTGGATATTGTGGCAGCGGAACACACTGAAGGGGTCTTCCATCTTACTAAGCCGTTGATCGGTGGCGGTGTCACGGCTGTCGGCCAGGAAACGATAGGCCTGCAGCAGACCCGCAGGGCCGATGAACTTGTCGGGATTCCACCAGAAAGACGGGCAGGCGGTAGAGCAGCAGGCGCAGAGGATGCACTCATAAAGCCCGTCCAACTTGGCGCGCTCCTCCGGCGACTGCAAGCGCTCAATGGCCGGTGCTGGCGTGTCGTTCTGCAGGTAGGGCTCAATCTTCCGGTACTGCTCAAAGAACTGGGACATGTCGATGACCAGATCACGGATCACCGGCAGGCCCGGCAAAGGGCGCAGTACCAGTTTGTTGTTCTTGACTCGCTCGGACAGGGGCGTAATGCAGGCCAAGCCGTTGCGACCGCTGATGTTCAAGCCGTCAGAGCCACAAACACCCTCGCGGCAGGAGCGCCGGAACGCCAGAGATGGATCCTGGGCTTTCAACAGTTCAAGCACATCCAGGACCATGAGGTCTTTGCCTTCGGTATCCACCTGATAGCTTTTCATGAACGGTGCTTTATCGGTTTCGGGATTGTAGCGATACACTTCAACGGTCAACATAATTCAACCCTTTACCTTCACGGATTAATAGGTGCGGAGCTTTGGCTCGAAGGCTTCCATGGACTTGGGCGCAAAATTTACGTCGCGCTTGCCCACACGCTTGTCGGCCGGGAAATACACCGAGTGGCATAACCAATTGGCGTCGTCGCGCTCCTGGAAGTCGTCACGGGCGTGGGCGCCGCGGGATTCCTTGCGCTGCTCCGCCGAAATGGCCGTTGCCTCGGCAACTTCAAACAGGTTTTGTACCTCAAGCGCCTCTATGCGCGCCGTATTGAACGCTTTGCTCTTGTCGGTAAGCCCGATGTTGCCGATGCGCTCGCGCAGGGCCTCCAGCTGCTTGATGCCTTTTTCCATGAACTCGCCTTTGCGGAACACACCAAAATAGTTCTGCATGGTGGTCTGCAGCTCCTTGCGCAGCACGGCTGTGCTCTCTCCAGACCCAGATGCGTTCAAACGGTTCAATCGAGAATAGGCGGCTTCCAGATCGCTGTCACTGGCGGAGCGGTAATCAATGCCCTCGCGCAGGGCTTTTTCGATGAACAGCCCGGAAGCGCGGCCAAACACCACCAGATCCAGTAGCGAATTGCCGCCCAGGCGATTGGCGCCGTGCACGGATACGCAGGCTGCCTCGCCACACGCGTAGAGACCATCAATGACGCTGTCCGTGCCATCGGCGCCGGGCATCAACGCCTGACCGTGAATGTTGGTGGGAATGCCACCCATCATGTAGTGGCAGGTAGGCACTACCGGTATTGGTTCTTTGACCGGATCAGCGTGGGCAAAGGTCCGCGACAACTCCAGAATGCCCGGCAATTTGGCATTCAGGGTCTGCTCGCCCAGATGGTCCAGCTTCAGCAGTACGTGATCGCCTTCCGGCCCGCAACCGCGGCCTTCGAGGATCTCCATGACCATTGAACGGGCAACCACATCGCGCCCGGCCAGGTCTTTGGCATTGGGTGCGTAACGCTCCATGAAACGCTCGCCATTTTTATTGATCAGGTAGCCGCCTTCGCCACGGCAACCTTCGGTGACCAACACCCCGGCGCCGGCAATACCGGTGGGGTGAAATTGCCACATCTCCATGTCCTGCACCGGAAAACCCGCGCGCAGCGCCATGCCGATGCCATCGCCGGTGTTGATGTGAGCGTTGGTGGTTGAGGAATAGATGCGCCCGGCGCCCCCGGTGGCCAGCACCGTTGCCTTGGAGCGGACGTAGACTTCTTCTCCGTCCTCCATGTTGATGGCAATCACGCCCACCACGGCGCCGTCCTGGTTTTTGACCAGATCCACGGCGAACCATTCGTTCAGGAACACCGTGTTGCTTTTGACATTCTGCTGATAGAGGGTGTGCAGCAGCGCGTGGCCGGTTCGGTCCGCCGCAGCACAAGTGCGGGCGGCTTGCCCACCGCGACCAAAATCCTTGGACTGCCCGCCGAAGGGCCGCTGATAAATGCGACCGTTCTCTGTGCGGGAAAACGGCAGCCCCATATGTTCCAGCTCGAACACCGCCTCTGGCCCCACCGAGCACATGTACTCAATTGCGTCCTGGTCACCGATGTAGTCGGAGCCCTTGACCGTATCGTACATATGCCAACGCCAGTCGTCGTTGGGATCACTGCTGGCAATAGCGCAGGTAATGCCGCCCTGGGCGGAGACCGTATGCGAGCGCGTTGGGAATACCTTGGTGATAACGGCGGTTTTGAAGCCCGACTGCGCCATCTGCAGTGCGGCGCGCATGCCTGCGCCACCGCCACCAATCACTATGCCGTCAAACGAGATAGAACGAACATTTGCCATTTTGATCACAACCCCCAGAGAATTTCGACGCCCCAAACCAGGTAGGCAATCGTCACTACAGCGTTCGCACACAGCGCAAGTGAACGCAGCGGGAAGGCCTTCTTACCCATCATTCGTTCTGTTACATAGTCGGTTAAAACACCCCACAGACCTATCCAGGCGTGTGCGGCGATAGAGATCAGCGCCAGCAGGGAGAAGATTCTCATCCACAGCTGATCAAACAGGTTGCGCCAGATGTCGTAGGTAAGATCTGGCGTAGTGACCAGAAAGGCAACGATGAACAACGCATAGATCGCCAGCACCACCGACGTCAAACGCTGAATGACAAAATCAAAAAGTCCGCTGCGGCCGTAGCTGCTCACTGCCGTTACCATAAGATCCACCCCAACGCTGCCAGTGTAAGTATTGCGCCTGCGGCAATTGCCAGCTTGGCACCCAGTCGCCCGCCCTCGTAGCTCTCGCCGATGCCGGCGTCCATTATCAAATGACGAATACCAAAAGCCACATGAAAGGAGACCGCCGCAAGGATCAGCCACAAAACCAGCTTCATCAACGGGTTGCCAAGCGTCTGCTGCAGGGACTCAAAGCTCTCCGGCGACCTCAAGCTTGCGTCCAACACCCAGAACAACACCAGAATACCGCCCAGCATGATAACGCCGGCGATGCGGTGAGAAATGGAGACAATGGCCGTAATCGGGAAGTGGATGGTCGAGAGGTCTAGATTGACAGGACGGTTTTTGTTCACAGTCGATAAGCACCTTTTGATCTTGTTCGTAGCGAGTGGATTTGGCGCTGTAGGAGATGAGGCACAAAGACTTCGCAACCCATCACCCAGAACCTTCCCTTAGGCGCCTTGCAGACGAAAAAGAGGATGAAAAAAACGCGCGAATAACGCCTTGAAAAACGCGCGGAATTATAGGGAGAAGGAGCCGAGATTACAAACGGAATGTCACAAAAATACTCACTGAATCCGCGCCTTAGCGCGCTTTACGCACCAGTTTGGCCCCTTGCCGTTTTTTGTGCCCCAGCTTGAGGCGCCAAGCTCCGGCTAAGCCCTTGAAACTACAGCAAAACGCAAATAAGCCGCGCAAGGCTACCCGAATCCCGACAATATTCACTATACTACGCCACTTGTGTGCCCTTGCGTGACAAAGCAGCCGTGTTTGGTGCATCTGCTGCACCCCCCTCTGGATTTGCTCATGCGGGCCGGCCGAGCGTTACTTAAGTACCCGTCGACTCTATCTGATCGCCAGCTCCGGTCCGTCCACAACCTTACTCGTCACTGCGGGTGAAATTGGTCAGACTTCCATGAACCGCATCTGCCGGTGCCCAGGAACCTCTGTTCGTCTGAAGGTCCCTCAAGAGGGGTTTGCCTTTAGGTATGATCCATTTATTCAATTTGTTGAAAGGAGTCCGTAATGACTGATAAGAAAGCACAACTTACGGTCGACGGTTTGAACGAAACAATCGAAATGCCCGTTTATTCCGGCAGCATCGGCCCGGATGTGATTGATGTACGCGGGCTGACCAGCAAGGGTTACTTCACCTATGACCCCGGTTTCGTTTCCACCGCGTCGTGCGAGTCCAAAATCACCTATATCGACGGCGCACAAGGCGTACTGCTTCACCGAGGCTACCCCATAGAAGTGCTGGCAGAGAAATCCGACTACCTGGAAACCTGCTACCTGCTGTTGCACGGCGAACTGCCCAATCAGGCGCAGTACGAAGAGTTCACCAGTACCATCACTCATCACACCATGGTGCATGAGTCCATTGCTCGGTTCTTCCGCGGCTTTCGACACGACTCTCACCCCATGGCCATCATGTGTGGTGTGGTAGGCGCGCTGTCTGCTTTTTATCACGACTCTCTCGACATCACTGACGTTGATCATCGCCTGCGCTCTGCGCACCGCCTGATCGCCAAGATGCCAACTCTGGCGGCCATGTGCTACAAGCACCACATTGGCCAGCCCTTCATGTACCCGGACAACTCCATGGGGTATGCAGAAAACTTTCTGCACATGATGTTTGGCACCCCCTGCGATACGCCCAAGGTCAACCCGGTATTGGCAAAAGCCATGGACCGCATCTTCCTGCTGCACGCCGACCACGAGCAAAACGCCTCTACCTCCACCGTGCGTCTGGCAGGTTCGTCCGGCGCCAACCCCTTTGCCTGCATAGCGGCCGGTATCGCCACCCTCTGGGGGCCGGCGCACGGCGGCGCCAATGAAGCCGTGCTGTCCATGCTGGAAGAAATTGGCGACGAGAAAAACATTGACGAATACATCGCCCGCGCCAAGGATAAAAACGATCCTTTCCGCCTTATGGGCTTTGGCCACCGCGTCTACAAGAACTTTGACCCGCGCGCCAAAGTCATGAAGCAAACCTGCGATGAAGTTCTCGCGGAGTTGGGCCTGGACAACGACCCGCTGCTGAAGATTGCCAAGCGCCTGGAGCAAATTGCTTTGGAGGACGAATATTTTGTGCAGAAGAAGCTCTACCCCAACGTGGACTTCTATTCCGGCATCATCATGAAGGCCATTGGCATTCCCACAGAGATGTTCACGGTAATTTTTGCCACCGGCCGCACTGTGGGCTGGATAGCACACTGGCACGAGATGCTCAGTGACGGCTTCAAAATTGGCCGTCCGCGCCAGCTGTACACCGGCTACCCCGAACGCGAGTTTGCGGGCCGAGACCAGCGCTGATTCTGCAGACGCCCCAAGAGGGGCGTTTTTTTTGCCCGGGATTCCTGCGGGAGCAAACCCCTTCTGCAACCGCAGCGTAGCCATAACGCCTACATCAAGATGCCAGACTTTGATCCCCGCCTCTTCCAGCCGACAGGAGAAAACCATGAAGTACACCGACGTACTACAAACCATTGGCAATACACCTCACATTCGCATCAATCGTCTGTTTCGCAACGACATTGAAGTTTGGATGAAAGCCGAACGGGCAAACCCCGGCGCCAGCATCAAGGACCGGATTGCCCTGGCCATGATAGACGCTGCCGAAGCCGCCGGCCTGCTCAAACCCGACAGCGTCATCATTGAGCCCACTTCCGGTAATACCGGTATTGGCCTGGCCATGGTTGCTGCGGTGCGCGGCTACCGCTTGATACTGACCATGCCGGAATCCATGTCTGTGGAGCGACGACGATACATGAAGGCTTTGGGGGCAGAGCTGGTGTTGACGCCCAAAGAGCAAGGTATGGGAGGCGCCATTGCCAAGGCGAAAGAGCTGCTGGACGACCACCCGAACAGCTGGATGCCGCAGCAGTTTGAGAACCCCGCCAACGTCGATGCACACCGCGACTACACCGCTCAGGAGATTCTGCAGGATTTCCCCGAAGGCATTGATTATTTGATTACCGGCGTAGGCACTGGTGGGCATATCTCTGGCTGCAGCCAGGTGCTCAAGCAGCGGTTCCCGAACATGAAAACCTTTGCCGTAGAGCCATCCAAGTCACCGGTAATCAGTGGTGGAGAAAAAGGCTTGCACCGCCAGCAGGGCATTGGCGCGGGCTTTGTTCCCAAGAACCTGGACGTCAGCACTCTGGACGGCACTGTTCAGGTAGAGGACGAGCAGGCGTTTGCAATGGCGCGGGCCTGCGCCAGCAGGGAGGGCATTTTCGTGGGCATCTCCTCCGGCGCAACCCTCGCCGCAGTGCGACAGATGCAGGCAGACATGCCCAGCGGCAGCCGTGTATTGATCTTTTGCTACGACACCGGGGAGCGGTACTTGTCGATTGACGACCTGTTCAATACCTGATCGCTCTGGACCCGGTACGCAAAGAAACTGGCACCGGGTCCAAACGGGTTCAACGGCCCGAGCCCGACGAGCAGGCCGCGCAGGTGCCGTGCAACTCCAGTTGAGGTTTAGCCATGACAAATCCCGTCCTTTCTACACTGTCCTGCAGTTCTTTCATTAGCGTTCGTCGCAAGCCAACCTCTTCCACGGCGTGGCAGAGGTCACATATCAAAAACTGCGGAATCTCGTGCTGATGATCACATCTTATGTGAGCACAGGCCAGGAACTGATTGGTGGTTGCCAGCTTGTGAACCAGTTTGTTGCTGACCAGAAAGTCCAGTATGCGGTAAACCGACATGGCCGGCAGGGATTCTCCCAGCTCTTTGCGATAGCGCTCTACGATGTCGTAAGCAGATAGCGGTGCTTTGGACTGCAAGAGTACGGCAAGGATATTCTGCCGCTTCACAGTTAGCTTGACGCCGGCCTTGTCACAATCAGATTTTGCTTTGGCCACTGTGAGGGCAACGTCTTTCATCATGGTAAAAACCGTATTCAACGCGAGTGAGTGGGTGTTGGCCCCTGCATTCTACTGTAAGCCCGCGCATTGCGCCTGCATCTGCCCTTTAGGGCCTTCGACCAACCCGGCGGCCCTCTCCCCCGCACGGCAGCCAGTGGCAAGCGCACTATGCGCCCTGCCCCTGCAGCGCCGCCAAGCGCCGCTCCAACTGCGGCAAGGGTACGGAAGTGTCGATTTATCCGCCAAAATCGGATACTGCCTTCACCCAACAAAAATTCGTTATAAGTCAATGGGTTAGAGCATCCGATTTGCCGGGCACTGGTCGCGGGGGAGCCAAACTGGCAGGGCGACCCGCTAAAACCACCACGCAGCAGTCGATTTTTTATACAATTTGGCGCGCAAATCATCCAAAGTAAAGCCTGGCATGGCCGATGTTACGCGGCTTTGAACGCTGTTTGCATAACTTGGCAAAGGAAATGCAATGAGGCTTGCATCGCTCTGGCAGCGAAACAACAACATCACATAATAATTGAAGGTTGAAGTTATGAAGAAACTGACTGTGGTACTTAGCGCTGCTCTTGCTCTGGCTGTTATTGCCAGCCCTACTTACGCCAGCAACGCCAAATCTCCGGGGAAGGGGGAAATTTGCCACGAAAACTCCAATAATGATGCGTGCGCCAACGCCCATAAGAACGGCAACAAAGGCAATAACGGTAATAATGGCAACAACGGCAACAACGGCAACAACGGCAACAACGGCAACAACGGCAACAACGGCAACAACG
>CAYNST010000021.1:24877-41139 GCA_964399955.1 uncultured Cellvibrionaceae bacterium
CAGGCCAAATTTGGCCACAAGATCCTGCTGATTTATCCACCAAATGACCGCAGCCTTGACCGCAACTGGTTGATTGCCCTTAGGTCGGATGACTGTCATCTAGCTTTCCTATGCAGCTTACCGTTAGGGGCCAATGACCATCGCCTGCCCAGCCTCTCGCCTGCCCTGCTTGGGCCGCCTGCAAAAAGGTGCGCCTAAAGCTTATACATTGCGTATCATCTTAATCCCCACGTGAATTCGGCCGGCCTTTGCTTATATCAAAGCGGGTGCGCGTGCCGTGTTTTTACACAGTGGGCAAACAGTCATCTGCAACTTGAACAAATCAAAGGGCAACAATGGAAGCGAACAACCTGGTTCTTCTTGTTGAGGATGATCACGACATCCGCGAGGTTACCCTTCAAGTACTGCAGGATCTGGAGTACCGGCCGGTAGCGGCTGAAAACGGCCAGCAGGCGCTGAACATGCTGCGCACCATGGATGAACTCCCCTGCCTGGTGCTACTGGATCTGATGATGCCAATTATGAACGGCTGGCAATTGCTGGACATTTTACGCTCAGACAACCGGCTGTCACAGGTTCCTGTGGTTGTGATGTCTGCGGTAGTGGACTTCTCTGCCGATACCTTAGACGTAGCAGGCTACCTCAGAAAGCCGGCCACCTACGACCAGGTGCATGAAATCCTCAAGCAAAACTGCAACTAGTTGTTTAGCGCGTTCCGCAACCGTCAGGCGCCCTATCACGCCGCTATGGCAACCCCAGCGCCAGGGTTTTTGCCGGGCTGCATGAATTTGTGAAATACCGCCTAAATTACTTTGCTCGTGCAGCAGTACCCAGGTTTTAACGGAACCCCATCGCCATCAATAGAGTCCCACTGCGGATAGGCTCTGTTGTATTATTGTCCACCAGACCTGC
Organism: uncultured Cellvibrionaceae bacterium; assembly: GCA_964399955.1. Lineage (GTDB taxonomy): Bacteria > Pseudomonadota > Gammaproteobacteria > Pseudomonadales > Cellvibrionaceae > CAYNST01. Next base: position 25,790 of record CAYNST010000021.1, read on the forward strand.
TTTCGATGGCGCCGGTTGTTCATGGCACAATTGCCGTCGGGCGTCCCCTTCAAAAACGCAGACACAGGCGCAATGAACAACACTCATGAGCACTCGGTAAGCGGAGACTTCTTCAACCCCTGGATGTTTGAGAGCAGCCCGGACTGCATCAAACTGCTGGACCTGCAAGGACGCCTGCTGACGATGAATCAAAATGGCCTTTGTGCCATGGAAATCGAAAACTTCAGCAAACTCCATCTAATCCCGTGGACTTCCCTCTGGCCCAGCGAAAGCCAGCACGCCATCGAGTCTGCACTGCTCGCGGCTCAGTCCGGCAGTCAATCTCGCCTCAGCGCCTACTGCCCCACTGCCAAGGGTACTGACAAGTGGTGGGAGATTACCGTCACGCCGGTCCGGGATTCACAGGGCGCTGTAGCGCAAATCCTGGCCGTCTCGCGCGATATCACCGCACTTCACCTGGCCGAAGAGGAGCAGCGGGAGACCGTGGCCCGTCTGCAGTTCATGCTGACAGCGGCGCAGATGGGGGAGTGGGAGCTGGATCTGGCCAGCGGGCAAGCGGTCACATCTGTGCGTCACGACCAATGCTTTGGTTATAGTGAGGCGGTGGCGCACTGGCATTTTGAAACACTGCTGCAGCATATCCATGCAGACGATAAACAAACCGTAAAGGATGCTTTTGAGCGCGCGGTGATGGAGCGCGATACCTGGCAGTTCGAATGCCGGGTGGTGTGGCCCGACCGCAGCATTCACTGGGTCAACGCCCTTAGCAACATCTACCGCTCCAGCGGCGGCCGGCCCAGTCGCATGGTGGGGACCATTTTCGACATCACCCAGCGCAAACGCGCGGAAGCCGTGGCCGAGGGGCAGAGAAAGGCCCTGGAAATGGTGGTTTCCGACGCCCCCTTGGCAGCGGTTCTTGATGTACTTACCCGCGCAGCGGAAGAAGGCTCGGGCGAGACGCTGATGGCGACCGTCATGCTGATCGACCAGGACGCGGCACACCTACACCTTGCGTCTGCTCCGTCAATTCCGCCCGCTTTTGCCGCCGCAGCCAGTTGCGTACCCGTGGGTCCTACATCCGGAGCCTGCGGTACGGCGGCTTATTTCCGCAGGCCAGTGCTGGTCAAAGATATGGAGCATGACCCCCTCTGCGCAAGCTTTGCCGAATTTGCCATTACCCAGGGGCTTCGCTCCTGCTGGTCACAGCCCATTTTGTCGGCGCAGGGCAAGTTGCTGGGCACTCTTGCCCTTTATCGCGACCAACTATGGGAGCCCAACGCCTCCGAGCAGCAATTGATGGCGCTGCTGCTCAACACCACCTCATTGATCCTGGATCGGCACCAGGAGGCGATGGAGCGCCGTCGCGCGGAGCAAAGTTTGCGGGAGCTGGCAGATGCGCTGGAAGAATCCAATCAGCGCAAAACTGAATTTCTGGCCACCCTGGCCCATGAATTGCGCAATCCCCTGGCACCGATCGTAAGCGGACTTGAGGTTCTAAACCTGGCGGGCGACCACCCAGACACGGTGTTGAAGGTCAGACAAATGATGCATCGTCAGGCGCTGCACATGACCCATCTGATTGACGATCTTCTGGATATTGCCCGCATCAACAGCGGTAAATTGCAGTTGAGAAAAACGCAGTTTGCTCTGCAGGACGCCATTGCCACCGGGGTGGAGGCTAGCCTGCCGCTGATCAAGAGCAACCTGCACCAGTTCAAGCCAAGCCTGCCCGAGCAACCTTTGTTGATTGAGGCAGACGCCACGCGTATAGCGCAAGTGGTCAGCAATTTGTTGAGCAATGCCGCCAAGTACACCCCCAAGGGCGGCCTGATCAGCCTTGACGTCCAGCGAACAGGCGATTGGGCCATGCTCTCGGTGATGGACAACGGTGTAGGGCTGGATGCCCCATCGCTTGCCACGGCATTTGATATGTTCTCGCAGGTGGAGCAAAACCTGGAACACAACCAGAGTGGATTGGGCATTGGGCTCACCCTGGTTCGGCGCCTGGTGGACCTGCACAGTGGCCGCGTCGAAGCGGCCAGTGGCGGCGAGGGACAGGGCTGCACCTTTACGGTATGGCTGCCCCTGAACACCCAGAGCGCATTGTCCACCTAGGGCCCACTCAACCGCTGAGTGGGCCTAATCAATTTAATCCGCGACTGTTCGGCCGGTGTCCGCTTTTACCGAGCAAGGCCAAACCTGGGAGCGGCCCCGGAGTGTGCCGAACAGTTGAAAAACCCCAAAAAAAAAGCTCCACTCTTGCGAGTGAAGCCTTTTTAATTGGTGGAGCCAAGCGGGATCGAACCGCTGACCTCAACACTGCCAGTGTTGCGCTCTCCCAGCTGAGCTATGGCCCCGTAAGTCTGTGCCTTTGAGGTGGCGCATTTTATCAGCCTTCAACTTCCTGTCAACTCTCTTTTGCACCTAGATCGGCAAATTCTTTCTCATAGCGCTTGGCCACTTTTTTACCTACCCCACCCAGAGCGTCTATTGCATGGCGAATACGGGCGCGGGCGAGGTCTGACCCCAGCAGCTCCATGGAGTCCGTCACGCCTATAGACGATGTACTGCCACTAATGGCAATGAACAGCGGTGCGACAAAATCCTTCAGCTTGATGTCCATGCCCTCCGCCAGTGACTTCAGCTCGGCAAATATACTGTCTTTGTTCCATTGCCGCAGGCTCTCCAGCCGCCACTGAGCAAATTGCAGCACCTTCTTGCACTCTTCTTCATCCAGCTTCAGGCCCTGGAAATGCGCAGGCGTGAGCGGCAACTGGCCCGCCAGCATAAATCCCACCAGCGGCATGAAGTCGCTGAGCAGGTTCATACGCTTTTGCACATGGGGGATGACCGCCAACAGATTGGCGCGATTCAAGGCCCAATTTTGCAAGCGATCTGCCAGCTGGTCGTTATTCAAGTCTTCGCGAATCCAAAGGCCGTTCAGCCAATTGAGCTTGTCCACATCAAATATGGGCCCCCCCAGGCTGACACGCTCAATGTTGAACTGGGACTGCATATCGGCCAAAGAAAATTTTTCTCGCTCGTCCGGCATGGACCAGCCCATGCGCCCCAGGTAGTTCAGCAACGCTTCCGGCAGGTAGCCCATGCGCTTGTAATAGAGAATGCTGGTGGGGTTCTTGCGCTTGCTGAGCTTGGTTTTATCCGGGTTGCGCAACAAGGGCAAATGGCAAAACACCGGTGGCTGCCAACCAAAATATTCATAGAGCAGCACGTGTTTGGGTGCGGAATTTATCCACTCTTCCCCGCGGATGACATGGGTAATGCCCATCAGGTGGTCATCCACCACATTGGCCAGGTGATAGGTCGGCAGGCCATCGGACTTCAGCAGAATTTGTGCATCCACCTGCCCCCAGTCCAGCTCCATGGTGCCACGCAGCATGTCTTCAATTGGGCAGGCGCCAGCACCTTCTGGTACTTTCATGCGCACCACAAACGGCTGGCCGGCCGCTTCCCGACGACGCACTTCGTCCTCCGGCAGGTATAGGTCGCTGGGTTTCAGCGCCGTGTGCTGTCCCTGCTCCTTGCGCGCGTCACGCAGTTGATCCAGCTCTTCCGAGGTACGGTAGCAGCGAAATGCGTGGCCGGCGTCGATCAGTCGCTGGGCGTGCTCGGCGTAGATTTCCCTGCGCTCGCTCTGACGATACGGGCCACAAGCACCACCCACATCCGGGCCTTCATCCCACTCCAGGCCCAGCCAGCGCAAAGAATCCAGAATGGCCTGCTCCGACTCTTTTGTTGATCGCGCCTGATCTGTATCCTCTATTCGCAGCAAAAACTGGCCGCCATGCTGACGGGCAAAACAGAGATTGAATAAAGCTATATAGGCTGTACCAACGTGGGGGTCGCCAGTGGGCGATGGGGCTATGCGCGTACGTACGGTCATGGGGTTGTCCAGTTCTGGTGAGCAAAAGCGGCAATTATACCCAAACCAACCGGCACCCGTAGTGCGCTTTACCGCGCCCGCCAGGCGCGTTTAGTGGCTGAGTCCACAAGACCGTCTGACGCAGAAAACTTTGAGGCCCTACAGGCGGACCGGACTTATGCAGGCCCCCAGCCCGCTTCTGCAGCTATTCAGAGCAATCCGCAATTGTTACCTTATTTTTTACTTGGAGATACCCATGACCCCAATCGAACTGCTAACCCAGCGCCGCTCTGTGTCCACCAAAGACATGTGCGAACCCGGGCCTACCGACGAGCAGATACACACTCTGCTCAAAGCCGCGCACCGGGTGCCGGACCACGGCAAAATCGGCCCCTGGCGGTTCATCGTGTTCCAGGGAGACGCGCGGGAGAAGTTCGGCTGCAAACTGGCAGAGCTTTATAAGCAGCTCAATCCGGATGCCAGTGACAAGCTGGTGGATTTTCAGAAACACGCTCTGATGCGCGCGCCGGTTGTCATAGCCGTGATCTCGACCGCCGCACCTCACCCCAAGATACCCGAGTGGGAGCAAGTGCTTTCAGCGGGTGCTGCGTGCCAAAACCTGCTAATGGCAGCCCACGCGCTGGGATTTGGTGCCCAGTGGCTGACGGAATGGTACAGCTATGAAGAGCAGGTAAAACCCCTGCTGAACCTTGCCAGCGAGCACAGAGTGGCTGGCTTTTTTTACATTGGCAGCTACAAGGAAAAACCTGAGGAGCGGGTTCGACCGGATTTACGGGAACGAATCAGCTACTGGGGCAGTTAAAACCGGTGTTGCCCATGCTGGGCCAGTCAAAACCCGGCCGGGCCACGGCGCCGCCGGGCTGTCACCTTTGGCAGTGCATAACTCCGCCGTTTGTTCCGCCCCGTTGAAAGAACCCACTTGAGAGCCGACGCAGGCAAGGCGCCGGATTGTGCGCCAGGACGTATACTGAGATTGCACGCACAGCCTGTTCCTGGGACTTTGCGAGCTCAACATTTGAACATTTCAGTGATCAACAAGGGCGACTTTATGCCTGCAATAAACATTATTCACGGAGACATAACCAGGCTGGAGGTGGACGCCATAGTCAATGCCGCCAATGCAAGCCTGCTGGGCGGCGGCGGTGTGGATGGAGCCATTCACCGTGCAGCGGGTCCAGAGCTGCTGAAGGATTGCCGCAAGCTTGGGGGCTGCGCCCCAGGAAAAGCCAAGTCCACTCCCGGCTACCGGCTGCCCGCCAAGCACGTCATTCACACCGTAGGACCCATCTGGAGTGGCGGCGAACAGGGTGAGGCACAGATTCTTGCATCCTGCTACCGGGAAAGCCTGCAGGAGGCCAAGGCACTGGGGGCGAAGACTATTGCCTTCCCTGCCATCAGCTGCGGCGTATATGGATACCCGTTAAACCAGGCGGCCAGAATTGCCGTTGACGCCGTATGCGACTACCTTGCGGAAGATGGGGACTTTGAAGAGATTGTATTCTGCTGCTTCAACACGGACACCGAAGAGGCCTTGAAGCACGCCGTCAGCCGCAGAACGCTTTGACCGACAAAAAAAGGGCGGCGCAAGCCGCCCGGTTACAACTGCCCTTGGTCTGCCTGACAGCGACAAACAGAACAAGGGCATGGGGTTCAAACTGCGGGCTTTTTGTCGTCTTTGATGTTCAGGCGAATGTGCAAGTCGCGCAGCTGAAGGGGATCTACCGCACCCGGGGCGTCGGTCATTACACAAGCCGCCGACTGGGTTTTGGGGAAGGCAATCACATCGCGAATGCTGCCGGAACCGGTCATCAACATGATGAGGCGGTCCAACCCAAAGGCGAGCCCGCCGTGCGGCGGTGCGCCAAAACGCAAGGCGTCCAGCAAAAAGCCAAACTTCTCGCGCTGCTCCTCGGGGCTGATACCCAGAACCCCAAAAACCGCCTGCTGCAGGCCCTGATTGTGAATACGAATGGACCCGCCGCCCAGCTCCGTGCCGTTCAAGACCATGTCATAGGCCCTGGACAATGCGCCTTGCGGGTTGGCGGCCAACTGCTCTGGGCTGCAGGAGGGTGCGGTAAACGGGTGGTGCAGCGCCGTCAAACCGCCCTCGTCTGTTTCTTCAAACATGGGGAAATCCACCACCCATAGCGGTGCCCATTCGCTGGTGTACAGTTGGAGGTCCGCTCCCAACTTGCAACGCAAGGCGCCCAGTGCTTCGGATACCACTTTGCCCTTGTCCGCACCAAAAAAGATGAGGTCGCCATTATTTGCGTCCAGCCGGTCCAGCAGGGCGCGACGCACATCTAAGGGCAGGAACTTGACGATGGGCGACTGCAAACCTTCTTCCAGATCATCGCGGTTGTTCACTTTGATGTAGGCAAGCCCCCTGGCACCATAGATACCCACAAACTTGGTGTAGTCGTCTATTTGCTTACGACTGATGCCTTCAGCGCCGCCCGGAACCTTAAGGGCCGCAACCCTGCCCTTTGGGTCTTTGGCGGGGCCGGAGAAAACCTTGAAGTCAACTTCGGCCATAAGATCCTTCACCTCAACCAGCTGCAGCGGAATGCGCAGGTCGGGCTTGTCGGAGCCGTATTTCTCCATGGCTTCGCTGAATGCCATGCGTGGAAACTCGCCCAGTTCCACATTCATCAAATCGGAAAAGAGGCCGCGAATCATGCGCTCGGCCACCGCCATGATTTGCTCTTCGCTCATGAACGAGGTTTCGATATCGATCTGCGTGAACTCAGGCTGCCGATCCGCGCGCAGGTCTTCGTCACGGAAGCACTTGGCAATCTGGTAGTAGCGGTCAAAGCCGGACACCATCAGCAGTTGCTTGAACAGTTGCGGCGACTGAGGCAGTGCAAAAAAGTGGCCCTCATGCGTCCGTGAAGGCACCAGGTAGTCGCGCGCGCCCTCTGGAGTGGCGCGGGTGAGGATGGGTGTTTCTATGTCCAGAAAGCCCTCTGCGTCCAGAAAGTTCCGAACCGCGATGGTCACCCTGGAGCGGAACCGAAGATTGCGCTGCATCTCCTGGCGGCGCAGATCCATGTAGCGGTATTTCAAACGCACATCTTCGCCGACGTTAGTATGGCCATCCAGCGGGAAGGGCGGCGTCTCGGCACTGTTGAGTATCTCCAGTGCCAAACCATAAACTTCGATTTCGCCGGTTGGCATGTTGGCGTTGACCGTTTCCGGGACTCGCGCTCGCACCCTGCCTCGTAGTTTCAGAACGTATTCGCTGCGTGCTTTATCGGCAAGAGCAAAATCTTTGCTGTCCGGGTCAAACACGACCTGCACTACCCCTTCACGGTCCCGCAGATCAATGAAAATCACGCCACCGTGATCGCGACGGCGGTCGACCCAGCCACACAAGGTCACCTCTTTATCGATATCGGCGGTGCGCAAGGCACCGCAATACACGCTGCGCATAATCGTTCCTATAGGTTGTTTAATCTTTGGCGGCGGGGGCAGATTTGCTCTCGCTTTTGCCTGAATCGGATTTGGCTTCGGACTTGCCGCTGTCGGCTTTACTCGTTGAAGTATCGCGTTCGCCGGCCAAATTCTTTTGTTTGCCGCCCTTCTTGAAGTCCGTCTCATACCACCCGCCACCGGACAGGCGGAAACCCGCAGCGGATATCTTCTTGCGCAGTTGCGACTGCTTGCACTCGGGACAATCCGTGAGCGCCGCGTCACTTAGCTTTTGCAGACGTTCAAACTGATAATCACAAGCTTGGCACTGATACTCGTAGATAGGCATTGGTAACACCTCTAGCCGGAACTTATACGACTTGGTTGCTGATCACATGCAGTGGGGACTGCGGTTAGCCGGGCTTTGGGGCTTGCCCCCGCCCGCGCTATCTGTATGGGCGGTCAGTTGAAATCTCAAGAGCCCCCTAAACACCAAAAACTACCCTCTCTGCACCAATACCTGAGCGATCAGTGCACCGGAAGGCCGCGCATTATACATGAGGGGGGGGTGCAAAAAACTACCGTTTAGCGCGGCCCCCAAAGCTGCGGTAACCCGCGAAATACAGCTTTTCAGGCCAAAGTTGGCGGATTTTTGCCTAAGCTATTGCTGCGGACCGACGAATACTCTATATATATGCGGCGTTTTTGCAATCTTACCGTACAACAAGGTTCAATCCGCCCAGAATCCTGCTATAACTATTCTTGACAAGGGCACCCATCCGAAGTCCAAGACGCACTGCAATCATAACAACACGACTACGAGGTTAATTGAATGGCCGCACGCAAAGCTCCAGCCAAAAAAGCAAGCAAGCCCGCAGAAAAAAAAGCCCCCGCCGCCAAACCGGCCAAGAAGGTCAGTGCGGTCAAAGAGCGCTACTCCAAAACTCAGATTCTGAATCACCTGGCTGAGTCAACGGAGCTTAGCCGCAAGCAGGTATCCGCCGTTCTGGACGAGCTGGGCACCTTGATCGAGTCTCACCTCACCAAGAAAGGCGCCGGTGAATTTGTCCTGCCCGGCTTGATGAAAATTGTCACTGTGAAGAAGCCTGCCCGCAAAGCGCGTAAAGGCATCAACCCGTTCACAGGGGAAGAGACTACTTTTGCCGCCAAACCTGCCAGCACGCAGGTTAAGATCCGCCCGCTGAAGAAGATGAAAGAAATGGCTGAATAGCCGCTTTGCAGCACCTCGTATTAGAAGAAGGCCGGCGCATTTTGCCCGGCCTTCTTTGCGTTTCAACGGGATTTTGTAAACCCCTTATCTACCAGTGCCTCCTGCAGTGCTTTGACGCGCCGGTCAAGATCGTACTGCCGGTAGTCTACGGCCGGTAAACAGCCCCACACAGGTTTTGGCCAGCAGGGGTCTTGACGGAAGCGGGCCACATGATGAATGTGCAGCTGAGATACGATATTGCCAATGGCGGCCAGATTCAATTTATCGGGCGTGAATAGCCGCGTCATTTCCCTGCTCAACACGGCGGACTCTCTCCAGAGCTGTTGTTGGTCCGGCTCGTCAAGCTGGTAAACCTCTGTAATTCCGGCCCGCTGCGGCACAAGGATACACCAGGGGTACTGGCAGTCTCGGTGCAGCAGCAGCAAACTTAAGCCGAAGTACCCAATCAGAACCGTGTCACTTTGCAACTGATCATCCAGTTTGAACATTAGAATCTTCCACCCTCTAGTTTGGCGAGACAGGGCCGATGATTGGCTCTAATATGTCACGTCTTATCCGAAGATCAAGTTTACACATAAAACGGGAGCTTTATGCGCGCCAGTCAATTCCTTCTCGCCACCCAAAAAGAAACACCTGCGGACGCCGTTGTTGTCAGCCATCAGCTGATGCTGCGCGCCGGAATGATTCGGCGGTCTGCGTCAGGGCTCTATTCATGGCTGCCCCTGGGGCTTCGGGTTCTGCGTAAGGTGGAGAAGATTGTACGCGAAGAGATGGACCGGGCCGGAGCACTGGAAATCTTAATGCCGGTGGTGCAACCGGCGGAGCTGTGGATTGAGTCCGGCCGCTGGGATCAATTTGGCCCGGAACTGACGCGCCTTACCGACAGGCACAATAATGCTTTCTGTCTGGGGCCAACCCACGAAGAAGTGATCACCGATCTGGTCCGCAATGAACTCAACAGCTACAAGCAGTTGCCGGCCAATTTTTACCAGATCCAAACCAAGTTCAGGGATGAAACCCGTCCGCGCTTCGGCGTCATGCGCGCGCGCGAGTTTCTGATGAAAGACGCCTACTCGTTTCATCTGGATCAGGCAAGCCTGGCGCAGACCTACGAGGTCATGTACCAGGCCTACTGCGAGATATTCAACCGCATTGGCCTGGAATTTCGCGCCGTGCTGGCCGATACCGGCTCGATCGGCGGTACAGCCTCCCACGAGTTCCATGTGCTTGCCGAGAGCGGAGAAGACGCCATCGTATTCAGCACCCAGAGCCAGTACGCGGCCAATATTGAGATGGCGGAAGCCATAGCGCCGGAATCTGCCGAAGAACAGCCGCGAGATCTTGCCAGGGTGGCAACTCCGGACCAGCGCAGCATTGACGAGGTATGCCGGTTTTTGCAGGTAGACGCCTGCCAGACGGTAAAGACGCTGATTGTACTGGGCAAAGCCGACGAAGACGGGCGCCAGGGTCTGGTGGCGCTGGTTTTGCGGGGCGACCACTCACTGAACGAGGTCAAAGCCAGTAAGCTCACCGAAGTTGCCGTACCGCTTTGCTTCGCCAGCGAAGCGCAGATCAGGCAGGAAATGGGTGCGGAACCCGGCTCAATCGGGCCGGCGGGCCTGACAATACCGGTAATAGTTGATCGAGCCGCAGCCGCGCTGTACAACTTCATTTGTGGCGCCAATGAGTCCGGCCATCACCTGCAGAACGTCAACTGGGGGCGAGATGCCCAGTACGCCGGCGTGGCCGATCTCCGCAATATCGAGCGTGGCGACCCCAGCCCAGACGGCGCTGGGGTTGTCGAGATCAAGCGCGGTATAGAGGTGGGGCACATATTCCAACTGGGCGACAAGTACTCCAAGGCCATGCAGGCCAAGGTACTGGGGGAAGACGGCCGGGAGCGCACGCTCACAATGGGCTGCTACGGCATAGGTGTTTCTCGCATAGTGGCGGCCACGATCGAGCAAAACCACGACGAGCGAGGCATTATCTGGCCCGCTGCAATCGCCCCCTTCCAAATTGCTTTGGTGCCCATCAACAAGCACAAGTCAGAGGCGGTGGCTGAAAAATGTGAAGCGCTCTACTTACAACTTTCTCAAGCCGGCTATGATGTGCTCTATATGGATGAAAACAAAGCCCGATTGGGCGTTATGCTTGCCGATATAGAGCTGGTAGGCATCCCCCATCGGTTGGTTGTTGGTGACCGAGGGCTTGCAGACGGTAAAGTTGAATATCAGGGGCGCAGAGATGAGCAAAGCCAAAACATCGCACTGGATGAACTGCCGGCTTTTCTGGCCTCAATCCTATAGAACGTTGTTCCATCCATGAGCGCAATCGTACAAAAGCTGTGCCTGGCATTGCTTATCCCGCTAGCCCTGCAGGCGGGCCTGAGCAACGCAACAACCGGCAGGGTTGACGACGGCCTGCGGGAGTATCTTCTGGCATCGGTTACCGAGGCGGACAGCTTCGAAGACCGTTTTGACGCAGAAGTGTGGCTCCTCGCAAAATCGCAATCACTCAGGCGCTACATCAAGGAGCCTTCGGAGGCCTTCCGCGTACTGCGCCTGATTCACCGCGAGTCGGTCCGCGTGGGCCTGCCCCCGGATATGGTGCTGGCAGTCATCCATGTTGAAAGCCTGTTTGACCCTTACGCCGTTTCTTCCGCAGGGGCCATGGGCATGATGCAGGTTATGCCCTTTTGGAAGCGAGAAATTGGTCGGGAGCACGACAACCTGATAGATCTTGAGACAAACTTGAGGTACGGCTGTACCATTCTGAAGTACTACCTGGATAAAGAAAAAGGACGCTGGCCGGAGGCTTTGGCCCGTTACAATGGCAGTTATGGCAAATACTGGTACCCCGAGCGGGTTATGAATGCATGGGAAAAGTACTGGCGCTGGTGAAGCCCGGCCTCGGCGAATTAAAATTTACAATTTGCCCGATTGTTAATAAGATGAACGGTTTACAGGCAGCCAGAGCTGCCTGTTTTGATTTCAGGACCCTCATTTTTAGCGGATTGCAAATATGACATTAATGAATACATACGGTGACAGAACCACAACACTGGTTCGAGGCGAAGGCCCGTACCTATGGGATTCAGAAGGCAAACGCTATCTGGACGCCCTTTGCGGCATTGCCGTCTGCGGGTTGGGCCACGCCCACCCGGCCGTTACGGCTGCTATCAAACAGCAGGCCGACAGGTTGCTGCACGTATCCAACCTTTACCATAACGAGCCGCAACAGGCACTTGGCAAGGCGTTGACCGAAGTGTCCGGCATGGGCAAGGCCTTTTTCTGCAACTCCGGCGCAGAGGCAAATGAAGCTGCCATAAAATTGGCAAGAAAATACGCCAACAGCCGTAGTATCAAGCATCCGCGAATCATTACCGCCGAAAGCAGCTTTCACGGGCGCACGCTGGCCACGCTGTCGGCAACCGGCAATCTGAAAGTGCAGGCCGGTTTCGCACCGCTCATGGAAGGCTTCGTGCATGTGCCGTATAACAATATTCAAGCTATTGAATTTGCCGCCAGTGATCAGACAGTGGCGGTCATGGTCGAACCCGTGCAGGGTGAAGGTGGTGTGCGCATGCCGGACCAAGACTACCTGGTGAACCTGCGCAAGCTCTGCGATGAGCGCGGATGGCTGCTGATTCTGGATGAAATCCAAACCGGCAACGGGCGCACGGGCAAATATTTCGCATATCAGCATACCCACATTCTTCCGGACATCGTCACCACTGCCAAGGGTTTGGCTAACGGCGTCCCCATTGGCGCATGCCTGGCCAGCGGTGCAATTGCGGACTGTTTTCAGCCTGGAAACCACGGCTCAACCTTTGGCGGCAATCCCCTGGCCTGCAGTGCCGCTCTCGCCGTAGTGGAAACCCTCTGCGCGGGCAATTTTATGCAGCGGATTGAACAACTGGGTATGCTGATGCTGGAACGGTTGCGCTCGGCCTTGGCGAATAGACCAGAAGTGGTTGATATTCGTGGCAAAGGCTTGATTATAGGCATAGAGCTTAATAGAGAGTGCGGGGAATTGGTTGAGCAAGCCAAGGCCCGTGGACTGCTCATCAATGTAACGGCCGGGTCAACCATACGGCTGCTACCTCCGTTCATTCTTACCGACGAACAAGCAAACGAAGCAGTCGATACCGTGGTATCGCTTGTTAAAGCCGCTTGATGCGAGGGCAAACCCTGATGGCAGTGCGACACTTTTTGACTTTGAACGATATATCCAGCGAAGAGCTCAACCAAATCATCGCACAAGCGATCGAGCTGAAAAGTGCCTGGCGCCAGGGGGAAATCAACGAGTCTTTCAAAAACAAAGTGCTCGGGATGATATTTGAAAAGTCCTCAACTAGAACCCGAGTCTCCTTTGAGGCGGGCATGGCTCAACTTGGAGGCTCTGGGCTGTTTCTGTCTCCCAAGGATACTCAACTTGGACGCGGCGAGCCCATCGAAGACTCCGCGCGTGTCCTGTCCCGCATGGTCGATATGATCATGATTCGCACCTTTGAGCATGAAAAAATCGAGCGTTTTGCCCGCCACTCCCAGGTTCCAGTCATAAATGCCTTGACGGACGATTACCACCCTTGTCAATTGCTGGCGGATATCCAGACCTACATCGAGCACCGGGGCAGCCCCAGAGGCAAAACCGTCGCCTGGATCGGCGACGGTAACAATATGTGCCATTCTTATATCAATGCCGCAAGGCTCTGCGACTTCCAGCTGCGCATCGCTTGCCCGGAAGGCTTCGAACCAAACCCGGATCTGGTTGAAAAGCATAAAGATCGCGTAGAGCTATGCCGCGATCCGCGCGATGCCTGCAAGGACGCCGACTGGATTGCCACGGACGTCTGGGCCAGCATGGGCCAGGAGAGCGAGCAACGCGCACGCGCTGTTAAATTTTCAAGTTACCAGGTGAATCATCAATTGATGAAGTTAGCCAAAGCGGATGCTTTGTTCATGCACTGCCTACCTGCGCACCGGGGCGAAGAGGTAAGTGCCGAACTGATAGAAGATCCTCTCTATTCCGTCGTTTGGGACGAAGCGGAGAACCGCCTGCACGCTCAAAAAGCCTTGATGTTGTTTCTGGCAAACCAGTCCTGCGAACCGGTGTAGATGGAAAAGTTACTTCAAGTTCAGGACATTGTCTGTCGCTACGACGAACATCGCGACTCTCCTGCGGTTGTTACGGACTTGAACTTTGAGCTGCAACCCGGCGAAATTGGCTGTCTGTTGGGGGCCAGCGGTTGTGGCAAGACGACTGTGCTCCGATCAATTGCCGGGTTTCAACGCGTAGAGCGCGGAAAAATCTGGCTGCAGGGCAAACTGCTTTGCGACGAAAAAAAACACCTTGCCCCTGAAAAGCGGCAAGTGGGCATGGTATTCCAAGATTACGCGCTCTTTCCACACCTGACGGTTTGTGAAAATGTAACCTTTGGCTTGAGCAGGATGTCGCCCGATGCCAAAGAAAGAGTGTGCGAAGAAATGCTGCAGCTGGTCAAGCTACACGAGCTGGGTCATCGATATCCACACGAGCTGTCCGGCGGCCAGCAACAAAGGGTGGCTCTGGCCCGCGCCCTGGCTCCAGCACCAAAGCTGTTACTGCTCGATGAGCCCTTCTCCAGCCTGGACACAGAACTGCGACGCAACCTTGCACTTGAGGTGCGGGGCATACTCAAAGCACGCGGCACCAGTGCCATCATGGTGACCCACAGTCAGGAAGAGGCATTTGCATTCGCCGACAAAATTGGCGTTCTTCACAAGGGCAAGCTTGAGCAGTGGGATATCCCCTTTAATCTGTATCACGAGCCGCAGTCTCGTTACGTCGCCAATTTTGTCGGCCACGGCGTATTTCTGCCCGGTTTTCTGCGTGACAAAAACTGCATAGAGACAGAGCTGGGCCTGTTCAAGAGTCACCGCAACTACCCTTGGCCGGAAGGCACCCCTGTAGAAGTATTACTGCGGCCTGACGACGTAGTAGAAGATCCAGACAGCCCCTACCAGGCAACTATCATCCACAAGGTATTCGCGGGCACCTCAACCCTATACACCTTAAAACTGCCCACCGGCTCAATTATTGAAGCTGCCCTCACCAGTCACGACAATTTTGATGTGAACAGCACCATCAGCGTAACCGTTGAAGCCGATCACATAATAGCTTTCGTACGCGAATTACTCGCCTAGAATCACTCCCCCTGGGCCACGTGCCAAGTTAGACTCCACTCCGCCCCAAGGTTTTTTCCATGTCAAATGCCGACCTGTTCAAACAGGCAAAGACTGCCCTGAGTGGAGCGCAAGTATCGAGGCGCACCGCCGACACGGTATGACCACTGCCTGTCTTTGGCAGGAGGGAACGGGCGAGTTGAATGCCCGACCGTTACTCACCCGGCGGCCGGCAAAGGGCCGGGAGACATGCCGTAAATACTTCCCTGTAGGCTCGGCACGCACATCCCTGCACGTGACGGTCCCCCGTCCCTTCCCCGTCCCCCTCCCTGAGATATGACTCTGGGACGAAGTTGAAGGGTGCATTTGCACGGCATTGGAACGCAGAATCCCCAGCGTGTTAGCGCGGCAGATTTTTGAATATTGAGCGTCAATTAGTCTTAGACAAACCCTTCGCGATGCCCGGCAAGTAGCTCACATGGGGGTGGAGACTCATGCTTTGATTGCGCAGCCATCAGTGAGCTGGAACGACAGCAATCTATGATTGCTGGCAGGATGCCATTGAAGGGCGCCCCAACATGAAAAATCCCGAGCTGGTTAGAACTCGGGATTTTTGAATAAAGCCTGACTAAATGGC
>CAYNST010000022.1:0-40128 GCA_964399955.1 uncultured Cellvibrionaceae bacterium
GCACTGGTGGCGCAGGCGGAGGAGATGGAATAGTTAACACCTTTGATCTTGAATGGCGTGGCCAGGCAGGCGGAGGTGGTGCTGGCCATGGTTTGAGTAACGCGGAAAGCACCGGCTTTGCGCACGCCACGGGAGCGGATGATATCCGCCGATTCAACCACGCTTTTGGTGGATGCGCCACCAGAGCCCATAATAATGCCCGATCGCTCGTTGGAGACTTGCGATTCGCTGAGGCCGGAATCGCGAATGGCCTGGTCCATTGCAATGTAGGCAAAGGCCGCAGCATCGCCCATAAAGCGGATGTTTTTTCTGTCGATGTGTTCGGACAGGTCCAGGTCAATGGACCCGGAAACAAGGCTGCGAAAGCCTTGCTCTTCGTAGCTCGCGTTATAGCGAATGCCTGACTTCCCCACTTTGAGGGAGTCCAGAACGGTGGCAGAGTCATTTCCAATGCATGACACAATGCCCATGCCGGTAACCACAACACGCTTCATCGTAAACCTCTCATTATTGTAGGCTGCAGTTGAGCGCTGCCCGTGATGACAATACTGTGAGCGAACAACTAAAAGTTGTCGGTATTGGTGAACAGGCCGACGCGCAGATCTTTGGCGAAATAAATATCTTTGCCATCTACGCTCACTCGCCCGTCGGCGATTCCCATGATCAATTTTCGTTCAATGACGCGCTTCAGATTGATGTGATAGGTAACCTTCTTGGCGCTTGGCAGTATCTGGCCGGTAAATTTGACTTCACCCGCGCCGAGCGCTCGCCCGCGCCCCGGATTACCCCGCCAGGCCAGATAAAAACCAACCAACTGCCACATGGCATCCAAACCCAGGCAGCCCGGCATCACCGGGTCTCCCGGGAAGTGGCACTGGAAGAACCACAGGTCCGGGTGAACGTCCAGCTCCGCGACAATCTCGCCCTTGCCGTACTCGCCGCCGGTTTGGCTGATGTGCGATATCCTGTCCACCATAAGCATATTGGGGACGGGTAGCTGTGCGTTGCCGGGACCAAACATTTCGCCCAGGCCGCAAGCTAATAGCGCCTCGCGTTCGTATGATGGTTGAGGTTCGAATTGCTGCATATTTTGCTCGCTGTGCTCAGGTAGCATGTCTGTTCGTTGTCGTTGGCTGTTGGCGCTCTTGCCTGTGCGTTTCACGCGCGCCGACCCCTTGAAAGGGCTTTTTTAGAGGGGTGCCATTCTAGCGGCAATCGCCATGATGTCCAGTAAAAAGAAGCTTCATCCCGACGCCCGGGAGGTGCTACTTCGCCAGGCTCTTGTGCTATATTCGATGCCGTTCACCGTCAGATCTTCCAACACTAAGGACACCTCGATGATCAAAAAGTGCTTATTTCCTGTTGCCGGTTACGGCACCCGTTTTTTGCCCGCCACCAAATCCATGCCCAAAGAAATGTTGCCAGTCGTGAATAAGCCGTTGGTCCAATATGGGGTAGAAGAAGCGCTGTCCGCAGGGCTGACCGAGATAGGTTTTGTAACGGGGCGCGGCAAGCGTGCAATTGCCGACCACTTTGACGTAAGTTACGAGTTGGAGCATCAAATTGCCGGCTCGTCCAAAGAAGCTTACCTGAAGTCCATCCGCGACGTTATGGCGCAAGGCGCCTTCTCCTTTACCCGTCAGGCTGAAATGCGCGGGCTGGGTGACGCCATTCTCAATGGCAAGCGCCTGATTGGCGATGAGCCATTTGGCGTTGTGCTGTCGGACGACCTTTGTGTGGCCGATGATGGTCAAGACGGTGTAATGGCGCAAATGGTCAAGCTCTACAATCAGTTTCGCTGCAGTATCGTGGCGGTGCAGGAGGTGCCGGAAGATCAGATCCACAAGTTTGGGGTGATCGCCGGAAGCCAATTGAAAGAAGGCATCTATCAAGTGAAGGACATGGTTGAGAAGCCGGACGCCAAAGATGCGCCTTCCAACCTGGCAATTATCGGCCGCTATATTCTTACCCCGGATATTTTCAGTATTCTTGCCAAGACCAAGCCCGGTAAAAATGGAGAGATTCAACTCACCGACGCACTGCTTGCGCAAGCCACTGATGGCTGCGTTCTGGGTTACAAGTTTCGCGGTCGTCGCTTTGATTGCGGTAGCGTGGAAGGCTTCGTCGAGGCCACCAACTACGTTTTCAACAATCACTACATCAAAGAAAAATAGTCGCGCCTGCGCTGTTCAACCCTAAGGCATCAATCATGGAAATCAGTTGTTTCAAGGCGTACGACATCCGGGGCCGCGTACCGGATGAATTGAACGAAGACGTCGCTTATCGTGTGGGAAGGGCATTTGTCGAGTTCCTCAACGCCAAAAGAGTGGTCGTCGGGCATGACATCCGCTTGACCAGTGACGAGCTTACCAACGCGCTGGCCAAAGGCATTACCGATGCCGGCGCAGATGTCGTGCATATCGGGCAGTGCGGCACAGAAGAAGTCTATTTTGGTGCGTTTAGTCTGGATGTGGATGGCGGAATATGCGTTACCGCGAGCCACAACCCGATGGACTATAACGGCATGAAGCTGGTGCGCGAAGGCAGTCGGCCTATCTCCAGTGACACCGGCCTGCTAGAGATCAAGCAGCGCGCGGAGGCAGGTGAGTTCGCGGATCCTGCGCGCAAGGGTGAGTTGATTCGTCAGGACATTCGGCCGGACTATATCAAGCACCTGCTGGGCTACGTTGACCCGGCCAATCTCAAGCCATTGAAAGTGGTGGTCAATGCAGGCAATGGTGGCGCGGGGGCGGTGATCGACGCGCTCGAGCCGCATCTGCCGCTGGAGTTCGTCAAAATTCACCATCAGGCCGATGGCTCGTTTCCCAACGGGATCCCCAATCCACTGCTGGTGGAAAACCAGGGGGTTACCATGGAGGCGGTGCGTGCGCACGGCGCCGACTTGGGCGTGGCCTGGGATGGCGACTTTGATCGATGCTTCTTCTTTGATGAAAACGGCAACTTCATTGACGGCTATTATGTGGTGGGTCTGCTTGCGGCGGCCTTCTTGATCAAGCACCCCGGCGCCAAAATTGTGCACGACCCGCGCCTGGTGTGGAACACGGAGGACATTGTCAAGGCCAGTGGCGGCACACCTGTGCAGAGTAAAACGGGGCACGCGTTCATTAAGGAGCGTATGCGCAAAGAGGACGCCATTTACGGCGGCGAAATGAGCGCCCATCACTACTTCAAGGATTTTGCCTACTGCGACAACGGCAACATCCCCTGGTTGCTGGTGACCGAGCTGATGAGCGTGCAGGGCAAGCCACTTTCCGAGCTGGTGCGCGAGCGCATGGCGGCGTTTCCCTGCAGTGGAGAGATCAATCGCAAGGTTAAGGACCCGCTGAAGCTGCTGGCAGACATAGAAGAGCGCTATTGCGTGGATGCAGTGGCTGTCGACCGGACTGACGGCCTGTCTTTGTCTTTTGATCAGTGGCGCTTCAATGTGCGGACCTCCAGTACAGAGCCGGTGCTGCGGCTGAATGTGGAGTCGCGCGGCGATCAGGCGCTGATGAGCCAAAAGACAGAAGAGCTGTTGGCGATGATTGACGCGCACTAGGCTCGCGTCGCCCGATCTGGCTTGACTTGTTATTGCCCTGCTGTGGGAGTGCAGTCCGGGGCGGGGTGCAGCAGCTGAAGCAGGAGCTTTAACGCCGGTGCGCTTACCGCTCCGGCGGCTTGAATGTAAGACTTGCATAATTGTTTGTTTAAAATGGTTGACGGGCCTTGGGTAGCTCCCTATAATTCGCGGCCTGTGCTGCTTGGCAGCTAAAAGGTTCGGTGCGGGGTGGAGCAGTCTGGTAGCTCGTCGGGCTCATAACCCGAAGGTCGTTGGTTCGAATCCAGCCCCCGCTACCACATTCAAAAACCCGGAGGGTAATGTTGAATTCCTCCGGGTTTTTTCTTTCTGGCAGGTCCCCATTTGGCATGGCCAACGCGCTTGCGCAGGTCAGGTTCTGGTTAAGTTGACGACCGATCCGTTGAAAACTATAATCTGCGCCCTGAATGAGTTGCTCCGCAGTTGCGTCCGACTCTGTGGGCTATGGGCTCCCGAATGCATTTACTTGTCTCGGTTTGATTGCTACCGGGACTGACAAGAGCCCCTTTTTAGGGGTTTTTTATTATCTGCGTTTTGCCGAAGTCGTCCCAGCAAGCAGTTGCCGGGTTGAATTTCTGTCAAATGGGCTTTTGGCCCATTTTTTGTTTGTGACAATGAATCCTATGGCGTCCATCCAGGAACAATTAACAAAAATACTCGCACCGGTTGTTGAATCGCTGGATTGCAACTTCTGGGGTGTTGAATATTTTCCCAAGGGGCGCGATTCGCTGCTGCGGGTCTATATCGACAAACCGGAAGGCATCGCCGTGGAAGACTGTGAGCGGGTCAGTCGGCAGGTCAGCAGCGTGCTGGATGTTGAAGACCCTATCCGCTCCGAATACACGCTGGAAGTGTCGTCGCCGGGGATGGACAGACCCTTGTTCAGCTTGGAGCAGTACCAGCAGAGCATCGGCGAAAAAATCAATTTGAGGCTGCGCGTGGCCTTTGAGGGCAGGCGCAGATTTGTCGGCTTGCTGAAAGCCGTAGAGAACGACGAAATAGTATTGGAAGTGGGTGACGAAGAATTTTTGTTGCCTTACGAGCTTATCGATAAAGCGAATATTGTTCCTCAGTTTTAGAGGATTCACAGGGGCTTTTCATGAAGAAAGAAATTTTGCTCGTGGCTGATGCCGTATCCCATGAAAAGGGTGTGGATCGCGAGGTGATATTTCAGGCAATTGAGCTTGCACTGGCAACGGCGAGCAAGAAACGCTACGACGAAGATTCCGAAATCACGGTCACCATTGATCGTCGTACCGGTGATTATGTCACTGAGAGAAGCTGGCTGGTGGTGGGTGATGACCAGGTGCCCGAGCTTGGCACCCAGCTGACGACAGAAGAAGCCTTCGAAAAAGATCCTGACCTGAAGGTTGGGGATACCTATACCGAGGTCGTCGAAAACATTGAGTTTGGGCGCATTGCTGCACAAACCGCCAAACAGGTTATTGTGCAAAAGGTGCGTGAGGCCGAGCGCGCTCAAGTGGTCAACGAATATCGCCACCGCAAGGGCGAGCTGGTATCCGGTATTGTCAAAAAGGTCACTCGCGACAACATCATCGTTGATCTGGGCAACAACGCCGAAGGCTTGTTGCCCCGTGAAGAGCTGGTGGGGCGCGAGATCTTTCGCATGAACGACCGCATCCGGGCGGTGCTGCTGGATGTGCGCCCCGAAGCCCGCGGTCCGCAGCTGTACTTAAGCCGCGCCTGTCCGGAAATGTTGATAGAGCTGTTCAAAATTGAAGTTCCCGAGATTGCCGAAGAGGTCATTTCACTGCGCGGAGCTGCTCGTGATCCTGGTGCTCGCGCAAAAATCGCGGTGTCCACCAACGACGGCCGCATAGATCCGGTTGGTGCCTGTGTCGGCATGCGTGGCTCAAGGGTGCAAGCGGTTTCCAATGAGCTGGCCGGTGAGCGAATTGACATCATTCTGTGGAATGATAATCCTGCGCAGTTCGTAATCAACGCCATGGCGCCTGCAGAAATTGAATCCATTGTGGTTGACGAAGACGCCGGCGCCATGGATCTGGCCGTCGCGGAAGATACCCTTGCCCAAGCCATCGGGCGCGGCGGTCAAAACGTCAGGCTTGCTTCCGAGCTGACGGGCTGGAGCATCAACGTGATGAGCACCAGCCAGTGGAATGAAAAGCAAGCGGCGGAGACCGGCGGCGTAAAAGAGACGTTCATGGCGGCGCTGGATATTGACGAGGATGTGGCAGAGATTCTAGTGGACGAAGGCTTCACCAGTTTGGAGGAAGTTGCTTACGTTCCCTTGGAAGAATTTTTGGCCATTGAGGGTTTCGACAAGGAAATTGCCGAAGAACTGCGCAACCGCGCAAAAGACGCTTTGCTGACCCAAGCGTTGGCCTCCGAAGAACAAATGGGGAGCGCGGTACCTGCGGATGATCTGCTGAATATGGAAGGCATGAATGCGGAGCTGGCCAATATACTGGCGGCACGAGGTGTTATCAGTATGGAGGATCTGGCCGAGCAGTCGGTTGATGAGCTTCTGGAAATAGACGGCATGGACGAAAGTCGTGCAGGCGTATTGATCATGAAGGCACGCGAGCCCTGGTTTGCCGATACTCAAGCCGATCGCCAAGAAAACACCAATCAATAGAGGTGACGAGGAGAAATAATGGCTGAAGTAACCGTAAGCGAACTTGCCAGGTCTGTAGGCGCCTCGGTCGACCGACTTTTGACGCAGATGGGTCAAGCCGGCCTGCCGCATAAAAATGCCGACGATACCGTTTCCGATGATGAGAAACAAAAGCTGCTGACTTTTTTGAAAATGTCGCACGGCGACAGTGTCGCAGAACCGAAAAAAATCACATTGAAACGCAAGACAACCACGACCTTGAAGACCGGTAGTGGCAGCAGCCGCAAGACCATCAATGTGGAGGTGCGTAAGAAGCGCACCTACGTCAAACGCACCGATCTTGACCAGGAGCCCGGGCAGGCCGAAGCGGGCGCAGAATACACCACTGAGCCACAGCAGGAGACGGCTGCCGAGCTGGATAATCTGCAGGTTCCGACCGCTGATTCCATTGCGGAAGAAAGCGCAGCTGCCCCTGACGCGGTGAATGAGCAAGAGCTTGCGGCGGCCGACCCGGAAGTTGAAGACACAGCGCCTGAACCTGTCGAAAGCGCGCCTGTCACTGCTGAAGCGGTTGAAGAGTCCGTGGCGGAGCAGGTACCTGAATCCGCTCCGGCGTTTGTGCGCTCGTCTTTTGTTGACGACGCTGAAATCAAGCGCGTAGCGTCCATTACCGCACGCCAAAAAGCCAACAAAGAGGCGGAAGAAGCCGCCAAGCGTGCGGCGGAAGAAAAGCGCAGACAGGAAGAAGAAAACGTTACGGCCTCCACCAAGAAGAAGGCGCCTGCTCCTGCAGTTGCCGACCTGGAACCGCCAACGGAAGAGCAAGTTCGAGTCGCCAACGCCAAGAAGAAAGAAAAGGGCGGGGTATTTGAAGAAGATGATGAAGAAGCCAAGGCCAAACATTTCAAGAAGGCTGGCAAGGCGGTCAAGAAAGTAGCTGCAACAGCGCCTAAAAAAGGCTCGGCGGTGCTCAAACAGCTGGACGAAGATGATGCAGTGGTAGTGCCGCCACCGGTGCGGAAAAAGAATGTTCCGCCTGCGCCACGCCCAACCATCAAAATCAGTAACCGACACGGCTTCAAGAAGCCGATGGGAAAAATGGTGCATGAAGTTGAACTGCCAGAGACCATCACTGTAGCTGAATTGGCTCAGCGAATGACCATCAAGGCGGGAGAATTGGTCAAACACCTGATGAAGATGGGTGTTATGGCAACTGCCAATCAAAACATAGATCAGGAAACAGCTCAGCTGGTTGTGGAAGAGTTTGGGCATACCCCGGTGCTGGTCAGCGCCACCGCGCTGGAAGACAAACTGCTTAAGCAGGTTGAGTCGGTAGAAGGTGAACTGGTACCCCGTGCTCCGATTGTTACCGTAATGGGACACGTCGACCACGGTAAGACATCACTGCTCGATTACATTCGTAAAGCCAAGGTTGCAGCGGGAGAGGCGGGTGGTATTACCCAGCACATTGGTGCCTACCGGGTGCAGACCAGCCACGGCGAGTTGGCGTTTTTGGATACACCCGGCCACGCTGCGTTTACTGCCATGCGGGCGCGCGGCGCACAAGCCACGGATGTTGTGATTCTGGTTGTGGCGGCCGACGATGGTGTCATGCCGCAGACCATCGAAGCCATACAGCACGCCAAGGCGGCCAAGGTGCCGATTGTCGTCGCCATCAACAAATGCGATAAAGAGTCCGCAGACCCTGACCGCGTTAAAAATGAGCTTGTCGCCCGGGATGTGATTCCGGAGGAGTGGGGCGGAGATACCCAGTTCGTGCAGGTTTCTGCCCTGACCGGTGCAGGGGTTGACGATTTGCTGGAAGCGGTCAGTTTGCAGGCCGAGATACTGGAGCTCAAGGCGCCGATTGATGTACCCGCTCGCGGAGTGGTTATCGAATCGCGCATGGACAAAGGCCGCGGCGTGGTCGCGACGGTTCTGGTGCAGGCAGGCAAGTTGATTGCCGGGCAAGTCATGCTTGCCGGGCAGAGTTTTGGCCGAATCAAGGCCATGACCAACGAGTTGGGGCAGCGTGTCAAGGAAGCCGGCCCGTCCACTCCGGTAGAAATTCTTGGCCTGGATGCGCCGCCCAGCGCCGGTGATGAATTCATGGTTGTGCCCGATGAGCGTAAAGCTCGCGAAGTGGCGCAATTCCGAATCGAGAAAGAGCGCCAAGAGCGACAGCAGCGGCACCAGGCCAGCAAACTGGAGAACATCTTTGCCAATATGGGCAGTGGCGAGAAAAAGCTGCTCAGCGTAGTCCTGAAGACCGATGTACGCGGCTCCCTTGAAGCCATTACCACCGCACTGATGGAAATGGGCAATGACGAGGTGGAAGTGCGCATCCTGGGCGAAGGAGTGGGCGGCATCACAGAGAATGACGTCAATCTGGCATTGACTTCCGGTGCTGTGGTTATCGGCTTCAACGTTCGTGCGGACAACAGTGCACGCAAGCTCGCCGAGCAGGAGTCGGTGGAGATTCGCTATTACAGCATCATCTACCACTTGATCGACGAGGTGAAAAGCGCGCTTTCCGGCATGCTTGAGCCGGAGCGTATCGAAGACATCCTCGGCATTGCCGATGTCCGCGACGTATTCCGCTCGCCCAAGTTTGGTCAGGTTGCCGGCTGCATGGTCATTGAAGGCACGGTCTACCGCAACAAGCCTATTCGGGTATTGCGCGAAAACGTAGTGATTTTTGAGGGCGAACTGGAGTCTCTTCGTCGCTACAAGGATGATGTTAACGAAGTGCGCAACGGCACGGAATGCGGTATTGGTGTTAAAAACTACGACGTCAAAGTGGGCGACCAGATCGAAGTCTTCGACGTCAGGGAGGTCGCGCGGGAGCTTTAATGGCGGGTGCAACTTGAGCGGCTTCACCGCTCAAGCGGCCGCCAAGCTTTAGCCTTTGTTATGCCTAGAGAATTTCACAGATCGGATCGCGTAGCCGATGCCGTACAGCGTACGCTGGCTTTGTTGATCCCTGCGGAGATCAATGATCCACGCCTGGGTATGGTCAATATCAACACCGTGAACGTCACGCGGGACTTGGCTCATGCCAAGGTGTTCGTGACGTTTGTGGGCCAGGAAGACCCGCAAGCGTGTAACGAGTCGGTTGCCATCCTCAACAAGTCCGCAGCCTACTTGCGGACACTGCTTGGCAAGGAGCTGAGTCTGCGGGTAGTGCCGCGCTTGGGGTTTGTTTACGACGAGTCGTCGGTGCGTGGTCAAGCCATCCGGCAGTTGATCGACAAGGCCATCGCGTCAGATAAATCCTCACGCAATGATGACGGTGAGGACTGAGTATTGGGCCGCAGCAAAAATTACGGCCGCTTGGTCGATGGTGTACTTATCCTGAACAAGTCCATGGGCATGACGTCCAATAAAGCCCTGCAAGAGGCCAAACGCCTCTTCTTTGCCAATAAAGCCGGGCATACCGGCAGTCTGGACCCTTCCGCCACCGGTGTTTTGCCTTTGTGTTTTGGCGAGGCAACAAAATTTTCCCAATTCCTCTTGAATGCCGATAAGCGCTACCGCAGCACGGTTCGTTTGGGCATGGCGACAACCACGGCGGACGCCGAGGGCGAAGTCATCAGCCAGGCGGATGCCTCGCACCTGACGGCTGCCGATGTAAAAACGGCTTTGGTGCCTTTTCGCGGTGACATCATGCAGATACCTCCCATGGTTT
Source organism: uncultured Cellvibrionaceae bacterium (assembly GCA_964399955.1). Classification (GTDB taxonomy): domain Bacteria; phylum Pseudomonadota; class Gammaproteobacteria; order Pseudomonadales; family Cellvibrionaceae; genus CAYNST01. Next base: position 9,883 of record CAYNST010000022.1, read on the forward strand.
CTGCCTTGAAACATCAGGGGCAACCGCTTTACAAACTGGCTCGCGCGGGCGTCGAAGTAGAAAGACCGGCGCGCCCCGTCACCTTGTATGAACTACGGCTACTGGGTTTCCGTCCGGGCGAGGTTGCCGAGGCGGATATTGAGTTGTTTTGCAGCAAGGGTACCTATGTGCGCAGCGTTGCCCAAGACCTGGGGGACGCATTGGGCGTGGGCGGACATGTTGGTGCCTTGCACCGCGCGGCGTCGGGTCCTTTTGATGAGTCCGCTGGGGTATCTCTCCAGTCACTCTACGACGAGCGCGGCAATAATCCGGCAGACGTACTGGATCATCACCTGCTGTCTGTGGAATCGCTGTTGCAGCACTTGCCCCGGCTGGTTATTGATGCCAGCAGCAGCCATTACTTTTGCCACGGCAATCCGGTCATGGACCTCAAGGTCTACCGTTTGGGTGATCAAGGTGATACAGTGCGCGTTTGCCTGGACGATGGCCGCTTTCTTGGCGTTGGTGAGATCACAGATGATGGCCGCGTAGCGCCCCGCAGGCTGGTGGTTTCAGGGGCATAAAGATTTCGACCTGTCTGTCAATATGCGCGGATAGGCCGTTCACTCCCCCAGGCGTTGGGCTTTGGGGTGCATATTCCATGAAAAATGAGGTAGTTAGAAATGGCACTGAGTGTAGCAGAGAAATCAGAAATCGTAAAAACCTATCAAGCGGCTGAAAACGACACCGGTTCACCGGCTGTACAGGTCGCGCTTTTGACGGCAAACATCAACAAGCTGCAAAAGCATTTTGAGGGTCATAAACAGGACCACCATTCTCGTCGCGGCCTTATCCGCATGGTCAATCAGCGCCGAAAACTGCTGGACTATCTGAAGTCCAAAGACGGCGAGCGTTATGCCGCGCTCATCCAGCAGTTAGGTCTGCGCCGATAATATTGCCTAGTGCCCGCTTTGCGGGCACTTCTTTATTTGGTTCTCCTATTTTTTCGAAAATATCAAGGATATAAATGTGAATCCTGTCATCAAAAAATTTCAGTACGGTGACGATACAGTCACGCTGGAAACCGGGCGTGTAGCCCGGCAGGCCACCGGGGCCGTGCTGGTCACCATGGGTGAAACCTGTGTGCTTTGCACCGTGGTTGGTGCCAAAGAAGCCTCACCTAACCAGGGCTTCTTCCCTTTGTCTGTTCATTATCAGGAAAAAAGCTATGCGGCCGGTCGTATACCGGGCGGTTTCTTCAAGCGCGAAGGTCGCGCCAGCGAGAAAGAAACACTGACCTCGCGCTTGATTGATCGCCCCATCCGTCCGTTGTTTCCGTCGGGTTATATGGCAGAAGTCCAGGTTATCTGTACCGTTTTGTCTGCAGAAAAAAATGTGGACCCAGATATTGTTGCCATGATCGGAACCTCTGCAGCGCTGTCTATTTCCGGTATCCCATTCAGTGGCCCCATCGGCGGTGCGCGTGTCGGCTACACCGAGGCCAACGGCTATATCCTGAACCCACGTTACTCAGCGTTACAGGACTCTGAACTTGACATGGTTGTGGCCGGGACCAAAGACGCTGTTTTGATGGTTGAGTCGCAGGCCAACGAGCTGCCGGAAGACATCATGCTGGGCGCGGTACTCTACGCTCATCAGGAAATGCAGGCTGTTATCCAGGCCATTGAGGAACTGGTGAAGGCTGCAGGCAAGCCGCGCTGGGAGTGGCAGCCAGCGGCCGAAAATACCGAGCTGAAAAAGGGCCTGGAAAGCCTCTGTGCAAAATCCATCGGCGACGCCTATCAGATAGTTGATAAAGCCGAGCGCCGCGAGCGACTGAGCGAACTGCGCAGTCAGGCCGTGGAGAAACTTGCCAACGAAGAAACCGGCGTGACGGCGGATGACGTCAAGGGTGCCTTTGCCAAACTGGAAAAGAGCACGGTTCGCAGCCGCATCGTTAAAGGCGAAAGCCGTATTGATGGGCGCGACAGTAAAACTGTGCGTCAACTGCAAATTGAGGTGGGTACACTGCCCAAGGTACACGGCTCAGCGCTGTTTACCCGTGGTGAAACTCAGGCGTTGGTTGTTGCTACGCTGGGCTCCGCTCGGGACGCGCAGATCATCGACGCACTGGAAGGCGAGCGCAAAGACAATTTCATGCTGCATTACAACTTCCCACCCTACTCGGTCGGTGAGTGTGGCCGCATGATGGGCGCTGGTCGGCGCGAAGTTGGCCACGGGCGTTTGGCGCGTCGCGGTATTGCGGCAGTACTGCCGAAATTGGCGGACTTCCCCTACACCATGCGTGTCGTCAGTGAGATAACGGAATCCAACGGCTCCAGCTCTATGGCATCCGTGTGCGGCGCCAGCTTGGCTTTGATGGATGCAGGCGTGCCCATCAAGGCGCCAGTGGCCGGTATCGCCATGGGCTTGGTGAAAGAAGGCAGTGAATTTGCCGTACTCACCGACATCCTGGGTGATGAAGACCACCTCGGGGATATGGACTTCAAAGTGGCCGGTACCGCCAACGGCGTGACGGCTTTGCAAATGGACATCAAAATCCAGGGCATCACCGAAGAAATCATGGATGTAGCGCTGGAGCAGGCTCTGCAGGCTCGATTGCACATCCTGGCCGAGATGAACAAGATCATTGCTGTGTCGCGTACAGAGTTGTCTGACAACGCGCCGCAGTTCCACACGCTTAAAGTGGACTCGGACAAAATTCGGGATATTATTGGCAAGGGCGGCGCCACTATCCGCTCCATCACCGAAGAAAGCGGCGCGTCTGTTGATATCGAAGACGACGGTACAGTGAAGATTTATGCCGTCGACGGTGACAGCCTGCAGAAGGCGATTGACCGCATCAGCGAGATCACCGCTGAAGTCGAGATTGGTGAAATATACGAAGGTGTTGTGAATCGCATCGTCGACTTTGGCGCCTTTGTCAACTTCCTCCCGGGCAAAGACGGCTTGGTGCATATATCGCAGATTGCCCACGAGCGCGTCAACAGCGTGGGCGATTACCTGCAGATGGGCCAGAAGGTCAAGGTAAAGTGTCTGGATGTGGACAACCGCGGCCGGGTGAAGCTGTCTATCAAGGAAACCTTGCCTGCTCCTCAGCAGCAAGAGACATCGGCATCGGATGAATAGCGGTTCTGCTCAGCTGAACTGAAAACCCGCCTCGGCGGGTTTTTTTTCGTAGATAAGAATATGACAGAGCCGGACATGAGAATTCAAAAAAACATAAGACCCGGGCGATTGCCGCCGGCTATTTCCGCCTTGGTTTTGGTAGCCGTTCAGCTGCCCGCATGGGCTGACGCCGACCTGGGCGAAGGCATTGCGCTGGAGCCAAAACGCATGGAAGCCGGGATTGGTCTGGTGGGCCAGTATCTTGGCGATTACCGAGGCTCAAAGCGCTATCAGCTGAAGGCGCTGCCAATCCCGTATTTTATCTACTTCGGCCGCTTCATCAAGGCCGACGGTAGAGGAGTGCGCGGTGATTTCATAGCCAATGATCGTCTGGAGATCAACTTGTCTTTTGATGGCGCTCTGAGTGGCGACAGTGACGGTAATGAGCTGCGCGCAGGCATGCCGCGGCTCGCCAACAATTTTGAGTTTGGGCCTGCGCTGAATATCAACTTGACCGGAGCCAGTTTCAGAACCGGCTGGTCTTTGGAACTGCCGCTGCGTGCCGTTGTGGCCGTGGATATAGAGCGTATAGACTTGCGTCATGTCGGCTTTTTATCCAGCCCGCGGCTCACTTGGCGGCAGCCGGATTTTTACGCGGGATGGCGGATGACGGCGGGCTTTGGCGCAGTTTGGGCCAGTGAGGACTACCACGCCTACTTCTATGAGGTGGAACCCGCCTACGCAACTGCCTGGCGGCCGCAATACGCTGCATCGGCCGGGTACAGTGGGGTCTACGCAGGAGTGGCTGCCTTCAAGCAGGTGGGCGACTGGCGGTTGGCCATGTCATTCCGCTACGACAATCTGGCGTCAGCGGCGTTTGCCGACAGCCCACTGGTAGAAACCGAGCACTTCTACAGCCTTAGCTTTGGCCTGATCCGGACCTTCTGGAGCAGAAGCTGACCTGGTTGCGGCCTCGGGTGAGCTCCTGGGGTAAGCGCGGGATCAGGCCTGCGCTTTTTCCCCTTTGCTTTTGCCGGTGAAACCATTGCCCAACTCCGTCTTCTTGGCGGATTCTATATCGGTGGCTACGAATTCCGCCTTCTTGCTGATTTCCGTCCCCAGGCTACGCGTCTCGGCTTTCTTGTTGGATTCCATGTCTATTGTGCCACGGAACCTGGCGCCGTCTTCCAGGGTAACCCGGTCGGCGACCAGGTTGCCGGTCACTTCGCTGGAAGCTTTAATGCATATGCGTTCCTGAGCAAACAGGTCACCCTCTACTGAGCCTTCGATGGTGATGGTTTTGGCTTTCAAGTTGGCTTTGACAACGCCCAGCTTGCCGACCGTCAAATGGTGACCTTTCAAATCTACCGTGCCTTCGACCCGCCCCTGAATCAGCAGATCCTCCTCGCCACTGAGTTCACCTTTGAAGTGGATTTTCGCGCCAACAACGGCCCGGGGCACTACCGAGTCATCGGCCGACGAGTAAGGTTGCAGGGGCCTGCTGGGAGGGAAGGTGGGTACCATGTCCGCAGATAGGAAGTCTTCATCACTCTTGCCGCCGCTATTTTTGTTCAGTCGCATGGAGAGAGTCCTCTGGTTGGGTAGCTGTTCTTGGCGGGCTGCCGGAACGGTGGAACGGGTTGCGGGGTCGTCAGGCCTGTCTGGCCCAGAGGTTGCACGACCACTTGGCGCTACGGGCGGCTCTGGGCTGTCCGTTTCCTCTGGCCGGTCGGCCTGTGGCGCAACCAGAACCGAGTCTTTTTTTGTTGTGCGGTGGAAGCCAAACATGAAAAATATCCCAAGTGCAAGGGTTGCTGTCGCAGTCCGGCTGCAGGTGTGGTCGCGGACGCTGGCGCCGTGTCACATCGCTGTTGATCGGGTTTGACCTGCGGAACGGGCAGTCGGGGACCGTCCCTTCCGCACAAGCCGTCTTGGCCGGTCAGCCACTTGGGGCTGCCTGTCCCGGAAACCCCGCATACCGGCGTCTGCAGCGGAATCACTATCTTCAGATTCTTTCAGCCTAGTTGAAAACCGCCGCGACCAGTTGAAAGGGGCGCCAAAATTGCCTGCCTGTGATCAATACCTCTGCCCGCGCGGTATTGAAGTTTATCCCGTGTTGCGCATTCCTGCGGCGATGCCGGCCATGGTCACTTTCAAAGCCCGTTCCAGGTCCGCGCTGATGCCTCCGGCCTTGCGCTCCCGCTTGATCAGTTCCGCCTGCAGGAAGTTGAGTGGGTCAACATAGGGTTTGCGTACGTTGATGGTACTTTGCAATGTCGGGTCGCTGTCCAGCAAGGCTTGCTGGTGCTTCAGTTTATTCAACAACTGCTCGGAGGCCTCCAGATCGTCGCGCAGGGATTGACCCAGTTCGCGCAGGTTTTCCGGAACCAGCTGGCGCTCGTAATAAAGGCAAATGTGTGCATCGGCTTTGCCCAAGACCATTTCGATCAAATCAATAAAACTTGAGAAGAACGGCCAGTTGGCAACCATGTCCTCCAGTGTTTCCGGAGCTTCGCGCAGGCCGCATTCCAGCCCCTGGCGAAACCCGAGCCAGGCGGGAAGGTTGAGGCGCACCTGAGCCCATGCAAAAACCCACGGAATGGCGCGCAGGCTTTCCACGCCACCGGTGGCTTTGCGTTTGGCCGGGCGACTGCCGAGCGCCAGTTTGTTCAGCTCTTGTTCGGGCGTCAGGCTGCGGAAGTACTCGACAAAATGTGGGTGGCCCCGCACCACACTGCGGTACGCCTCCAGGCTTTGTTGGGCCATCTTCTCCATGAGATCCCGCCACTCCGGTTGCGGCAACGCATTGGGGGCAAGAGTGGCGTGCAAGGTGGCCGTAACATAGGTAGACAGGCTTCGAAGTGCTGTTTTAGGAAAACCGAACTTGTACCGAATCATCTCGCCTTGTTCGGTCACGCGGATCTTGCCCTTGACCGACCCGGGCGGCTGCGATGCCATGGCTTTTTCCACCGGGCCGCCGCCACGGCCCACGGTGCCGCCACGGCCGTGGAACAGCATCAGGTCCACGCCGTACTTCTCGGCAATACTGACCAGCTGTTCCTGCGCCTTGTACTGTGCCCAGGTGGCGGCAAACTTGCCCGCGTCCTTGGCCGAATCTGAATAGCCAATCATGATTGTTTGCCGACTGCGGCTGTACTCTTGATACCAAGGCAACTGCCAGAGTTGATCCATGACCGCCGGTGCGCGGTCCAGGTCGTCGAGGGTTTCGAATAGCGGCACGATCGGCATCTTCCAGGTCATGCCACACTCTTTCAGAATCAGGGCAACAGCCAGAACATCCGAAGGCTGTTGCGCCATGGAAATGATGTATTGCGAGAGAATCTCCTGTGGCTCCAGTGCTATCACCCTGCAGGTGTCGAGCACTTCTTTGGACTCTGCGCTTACCGGCCAATGCGAGGGCAGGAGGGGGCGTTTGTTATTGAGTTGTTCCAGCAGAAAATCCTGGCGCTTTTGTTCGTTCCATTCTTTATAACTGCCCATGTCAAGATAACGCGTCAGCTCATCCAGCAATTGCACGTGGCGTTCGCCGTCTTGACGGATATCCAGAGGGACCAGGCTAATGCCAAAGCAGTTGATTCTGCGGATGGTGTCCGTCAGAGGGCCATTGGCGACGTAGTCCAGACCCACCTCGCACAACGACCGGTAACACAGCAGCAGTGGCTCGAGCAGGTCGTCGCGGCGCGTAATCACGGTGGGTGGCGGGGCCACATCCTTGCCGGCTACGCAGCCTTCGGTCCAGTCCAGGGTGTCTTTTATGCGGTTGCGCAAACCGTGCAATATGTCACGGTAAGGGGTCTTGCTGGGGTGCGGAAGCTTGGCCAGCAGAGCAGGGCTTGCCGCCTGCATGCTCAGGTCGCCGCCCAGGCTGTGAACATCGCGCAAGAACAGCTCTGCCGCCATCCACCGCCCCAGCAGTAGCACCTCTTTGGTTACCGCGTGGGTAACATTTGGGTTGCCGTCCCTGTCGCCGCCCATCCAGGAGTAGAAGCGAAAAGGTTGAAATTCAATAGGCAGCTTTTGTCCAAGCCGGCGGCTGCAGAGGCGGTCCAAATGGCGCAAGAATTCTGGAACAGCTTGCCAAAGGCTGTTTTCAATCACCGCGAAGCCCCAACGCGCTTCATCGACAGCGGTCGGGCGATCATCGCGAATCTCGTTGGTGCTCCAGATTTCTTCAATGATGCGGTGCAGGCGCCCGCGCTGTTTGTCGTGTTCGAAGGACAATAAATCCTGGCGGCGCCGGTCGGACAATGTGGAGGCGATCTGGTGGTATTTTCGGATCAGGGTGCGGCGCGATACCTCGGTGGGATGCGCGGTCAAGACCAGCTCTATGCGCAGTTTTTTGACCACATCAATCAGCTGATCCTTGCCCAGGTCGTTGACGAAATCAACCAAAGTGGCGTCCAGACTGTCGTGTCCCTCGGCTTCGACGCTGGCGTGAAACTCCTGGTCAGCGATGTTTGCCAGATTCAGAAACTGGTTGAACGCGCGCGCGATAGGTAAGATGTCGGCGTCTTCCAGCTCGCCAAGCAAATTTGCGAGCGCATCCGGGTTGGCCTCATCAGTATTATTGATGGCCTTTCCCAGAGTGCGTATTTCCTCCACTTTACGAAAAATTGCTGGCCCTTCATGCTGCAATAGCGTTTCCCCAAGCAGCTCGCCCAGTAGGCGGACATTGTCGCGCAGTGTGTCTGGCAATTTGGTCATCAACTGGTCTCCTAAGTGTAGGCGGCTATTCTAGCACCGCAGATTGTACTGGTGGCAAGTGCGCTGGCGGTTCAGCCACCCTATTTGAAGCCGTGCTCCTCGGCGGGAAACTGCCCGCTTCTGACGTCGCGGACAAACCGCGCAAAGGCCTCGACCACGCCCTGTGTCTCCAGCAGAAAATTCTTGGCAAAGCGGGGAGGATTTTCTGTCATGCCCAGAAGGTCGTTGATGACCAGCACCTGCCCGTCTGTGTAGGGCCCGGCGCCTATACCGATGGTGGGTATGTTCAGACGTTTCGTCACCGACTTGGCCAACGCTGTGGGTACGCATTCCAGAATGAGCGCATCGGCACCAGCTTGAGCAAGCAGCTCGGCATCGCGAGCTATCTGCTCTGCACCCGCCCTATCGCGGCCCTGAACTTTATAACCGCCAAACTTGTTCACCGACTGGGGCGTCAGGCCCAGATGGGCGCAGACCGGGATACCGCGTTCACACAGCTGTTGCACGGTTTGCAACAGCCAGGCACCGCCTTCAAGTTTGACCATGTGTGCTCCGGCCTGCATCAGGCGGGCGGCATTTTGTATGGCTTGCTCGGGGGTGGCGTAGCTCATGAAGGGCAGGTCGCCCATGATCAGCGATTTTTGATTTCCGCGGCTGACTGCGGCTACATGATGCACCATTTGCTCCATGGTCACCGGCAGGGTGCTGTCAAAACCCAGCACTGTCATTCCCAGGCTGTCGCCAACCAGCACAATGTCAACCCCTGCCTTTTGGGCAAGTGCGGCGGTTGCTGCGTCGTAGAGGGCGATGCTGGCAAATTTCTCACCGTTAGCCTTCTTCTGCTTCAGAGTGAGTACGGTTGTTTTACTGCTGAGTGCGCTGTTCTGCTCGCCTGCGTAGGTCATAGACATGTGCCTGCTTGTTTTGCGTCCGTTTTCGAGGGTGATTGTTCAAACACGCGGCAATGAATGCGGTGCCGCGTTGGCGGGGGTCCGCCACACATCAAACCCTTCCTGGCCAAGTTTGTCGCTCGGGCGTGATGTGACTTACAGCAACTGGTGGTGCTGGGTGCTTGCGTGTCGGAAGCGCTGCAGCCCTTGGTAGCCACAGCGGGCCAGATGAGCACTCACAGAGAGGCCGTCGGGCATGATCAGCTGAGGTGCTATATCGGCCAGAGGAGCAAGTACAAAATTTCTGCTGAGCATGTGCGGATGGGGCACAGTGAGGCGTGGCTCCTGGATTTGTTGGTCGCCGTATAACAATAGGTCCAAATCCAGTGTGCGTGGACCCCAGTGTACATCACGTGTGCGCTTGTGTGCGCGCTCAATGGCCTGCAACTGGTCCAGGAGCAGCAGCGGGCTCAAGTCTGTGCGCAGTGCGGCAACTGCATTGATGTAGTTTGGCTGTGGCCCCGGGCCGACTGCCTGGCTGGAGTAGAGGCCCGACAAGGCAAAACATTCGGTTTGCGGCAGGTTGTGCAAGGCCGAGTAGGCGCTGAGCACCTGCGTCAGTGGGTCTGACAGATTACTGCCCAGGCCGATGTAGGCGAAGTAGGCAGGCACTTTAGCGCCTAAGGCTCTTGCGGTGGATCAGGTCGGTCAGCAGACGGCTTGCGCTTGCGTCTGCGTGGGCGACGTTTGCGCGCCTGAGGACCCAGTTCCTCAATCATTCTCTGCCGCTCGCTTTCGCCAGCTTCCTGAAACTGAGTCCACCAGTGCCCCAAACCCTGGAGGTCTTCGCCGGTTGCCTCGCGCAGCAACAAGAAGTCATAGGCTGCCCGAAATTTTGGGTGCTCCAGTGATTCCTGGGCTCGCTTGCCGTCTCGCATTGCCAGCCTGAGTTGCAGGGTCCAGATCTCCCGCAACGGCAGCAAAAACCGTTTCGGAATGGCCGTACATGCCAATTGCTGGGCAATAACGCCTGGCGCCGCCTGACTCATGGCCTGACCGGCCGGCATGGGGTGCTCCTCCTGCAGTTGTCGCATGGCCTGTTGCAGCGGGAGCCAAAGGAACGCTGCATAAACGAAAGCCGGCGTGACTTTTTTGTCCTGGCGTATGCGCTTGTCGGTATTGATCACCACCTGGCGGATAAACGCCCGGTCCTGGTGGCTGCCGGGCTGCAGGCACTGCTGCATGCCCGGAAACAGATACTGCAACAAACCCAGCCGCTCGAGCATTTCCAGCGACTCGGCTGCTGACCCGCTCAACATCAGCTTCAGCACTTCTTCAAACAATCGGGCCGATGGTACCTCACCCAGCAGGGGCGCCAGGTCGTAGATGGGGGCTTCCGTCTCTTGTTGCAGCTTAAAACCGAGTTTGGCGGCGAATCTGACCGCGCGCAGCATTCTTACCGGGTCTTCCCTGTACCGGCTGGCCGGGTCGCCAATCATGCGCAGGGTTCGCCGGTCCAGGTCGTCATAGCCACTGGTGAAGTCCAGCAGGTGCCCGCTGGTGGGGTCTAGATAAAGAGCGTTGATGGTGAAGTCTCTGCGCAAAGCGTCCGACTCTATATCGCCAAAGACGTTGTCCCGCAGGAGCAGACCAGACGCCGACTGCTCTGCGTCACGTGAGCCGGTGGACGTTGAATGGTGCCCGCGGAAGGTGGTCACCTCTATGATTTCCCGGCCAAAGCGAACATGCACTATGCGAAACCGCCGGCCAATAATCATGGCGGAGCGAAACAACCGCTTGACCTGCTCCGGTGTGGCCTGGGTTGCAATATCAAAGTCTTTGGGCGTTGCCCCCAAAAGCAGGTCACGCACCCCGCCGCCGACCAGGTAAGCGGTAAATCCGGCGCGCTGCAGGGTTTGGATAACCGTAACTGCATTGCGGCTGATACGGCCAAAATCGATAGCATGCTCGTCCTGCGACAGCTGACGGTAGCTGGTCGTGGTGGCAGTGGTGTTTGAACCTGTAACAGATGACAAGAGTTTTTTTAGCCGATTTAGCATAGGGTAGTTATAACCGCTCGGGTGAGGCTGGATGCCACGTGCATCATTGGCGCAGTCCGTGTTTCGTCGACTCCACAGTCACTCCAGGTAACAGAGCGTTGATGTGGCGCGTGCTGCCGCAGGTATTGTATCGCAAAATGGCGCAGGGGGTGCTAGCACTAGTAGGGGGGGCACAGCAGGGAGGGGCATATGGGGCTGTTGGTGCGGTCTGCCTTCCTGTGGCAGCGCTTGCGTGCACTTGCAAATGAAGCCATCTGCAGTTTGCCTTTATTCTTTTGCTTCAGCCGCGTAGCGCTAGGCGCGTTATTATTGTTTTTTGTTGTTATGAGCGTATTAAAACGTTTTTATTATTATTTGTTATTGTTAGAGCCAACTCATTTACAATTATTGAGCCATGCTCACTAAAACCATATAAATCAGGAACTTAAGGTCTTGCCTGCCAAGGTTGACTTCGCTTTGAGCAATAAAGTCCTATCAAAGTGTTACTTTTGGTATCTGATCCACATATGCAAACGGGAAGGTAACAAACCTTCCCGTCTCAGCAAATGGGTATCCCTTGCTCGAGCTGCGTGTGAGCCCGGCGACAATTGCCACCTATCCCACTGCCTTAGCTACCCGTGCGTTTAAGCCAATTTAGTTCTTTATTATTATTTGTTGTAATTATTATAAAAACCGTTGTTTGTTATTGTTTATTGTTATTATTAGTTTGCCTTTGGCTTTTTATTATTCTTTATTGTTGTTATGTTGCAGTGGATATAGCAGAAGCCGTGCCAGATATGATAACTTTATTAAAAACAACGGGTTAGGATTTTTGCTCCGCCATTTTGGTTCTTTAGTATGGGTTGAGCGTTACCTTTTGTTCCGAAATCGTTACTTTCGAGAGATGCCGGTAACAGTTTTTGCGGTTGGATCACGCTCAGGTTGTGATATTTGTCACGGGGAAGGGGGGTGCTGTAGCGGCCGCCCAGTGGTTTTTGCCACTTATGACTTAGCCGCTAGAAAGTTCGCTTAAGATTTGGAGCTCTGAGTGGGTTTGGTGCGCGGGATGCCCAGGCGTTGGCGCCTCTCCCAAAGGCATTTGCGACTCACGCCCAGTTTGCGCGCCAGTTCGGTTTCGCTCATGGAGTCTTGATGCTCAAGCACAAAGCGCTGGAAATAGTCTTCCAGTGACAGATCCTCGGTGGATTCCTGGTTCATAGACCGTTTACGGGGCGCAGCGGGGCCGTCGTCGTCCTCCATATTGACCAGTTCAAGGTCGATGGCGAGCAGCGAGTGACTGATTTCCCGGTCGTCCTCGCAAAGAATGACCGCTCGCTGAATGGCGTTCTCCAGCTCTCGAATGTTGCCCGGCCAGGTGTATGTGGTTATCGCCTGAATGGCCTCTGGCGACAACTGCAACGGGGGCTTTTTAAGTTCTGCGCAATAGCGCTTCACGAAAACTTCGGCAAGCGTCAGGATATCCTTGCCGCGTTCGCGCAGCGCCGGCAGCTTTAGCTGAACAACGTTGATGCGAAAGTATAGATCCTCGCGAAATTTGCCCTCGCGTGCAAGCTTGCCAAGATCGCGATGGGTGGCCACCACCAGGCGCACATCCACTTTGCGCGACTCCACCGAACCAATAGGCCGCACTTCGCCTTCTTGCAGAACGCGCAGCAATCGTGCCTGAGCTTCCAGCGGCAGTTCGCCTATTTCATCCAAAAACATGGTGCCACCGTCAGCGGCGGCGACCAAGCCCTCCCGTTGACTTGCGGCACCGGTGAATGCGCCTTTCTCGTGACCAAAGAGCTCCGCCTCAATCAGGCTGTCGGGAATGGCGGCACAGTTGACACTGATCAGCGGTTTGTCGGCACGCGGGCTTTCAGAATGCAGGGCCCGCGCCACCAGCTCCTTGCCGGTGCCTGTTTCCCCGTTGACCAGCACCGTGGCGTTGGTTGGGGCAACCTTGTGGATCTTGGCGTATAGCTCCCGCATAGGTGGGGATGTACCAATCATGCCTTCCACCTGGCTGTAATCATTGCCAGAGACTTTTTCTACTGGCGCAGGGCGCGCGGTTTTGACCAGAACGCGCTTGACGGCCGTAAGCATTTCTTCGTGGTCAAAGGGCTTGGCGATATAGTCCACTGCGCCCATGCGCATGGAGTCTACGGCCGAGCGCAAGCTGGCGTAGCTGGTCATGATCAGCACTGGTACGTCGCCGGCCATCTGTACCAGATCGGTGCCGGGTGCGCCTGGCAGGCGCAGGTCGGAAATAATCAAGTCGAAGGAGTCGAGCTTGTACTTGCCGGTTGCTTCCTTCACTGAGGAAGCTTCTTTTACGTCGTACTTGTTGCGCGTCAGCATTTTGCGCAATGCCGTGCGGATGATGATCTCGTCTTCGACAATCAGGACTTTACTCATCTTTTTCTGGTACCACTAGACTTCGTCCGCTGGGTCACTCTTCAAGTCGCCACTTGTCAGGCCCAAGGGTAAAGTGATGATGAAACGCGTGCCATTTTGATCGTCGGCGTGAGCGGGCGATACGATCTCGATGGTGCCTTTGTGGTCCTCGACAATACTATACACCATGGCCATTCCAAGGCCCGTGCCCTCTCCGGGGTCTTTGGTGGTGTAAAACGGCTCAAAAATGCGGTCGGCTACCTCGGCCGGAATACCGCAGCCGTGGTCTGTCACCGTCAGCTGCACCGTTTGCGTGCCAAGGGTGGCGCCTACCACCACTTCGCTCTCCGCCGGGCTGGCATCGCGGGAGTTTGACAGAAGATTCACAAACACCTGAATCAAGCGCTGGGGGTCTGCGTCGATCTCCAGCGACGGGGCAATATCATTGACGAACACCACTTGGTTTTTTTCTTTCTGCAGCGACAGCAAATGAATGGCTTCCTGTGCACAGTCATAAGCGCGGATTCGCTCAAACTGGGTTATTTGCTGCCCGGCGTGAGAGAAGCTGACCAAAGATTGTACAATTCGGTTGACCCTATGGGTTAGAGACAGGATCTGCTCACCAGTTTCAAGTATTTCCGCGTCATCGGTGTCGTATTTCAGATTCTGCGCCAGGCAGGCAATGCCGGTGACGGGATTGCCAATCTCGTGGGCTACGCCCGCAGCCAGCCGGCCTACCGACGCGAGGCGTTCGCTGTGCACCAACTCGCGCTCCAGCATCTGCAGCTCACTCACATCTTCCAACAAAATAACCTGCCCGTCCACTTGATGGGCTAGGGAGGATGGTATGAACGCCTTGTGCAGCGTGATCCAATGGGGCTTATTGTTGAGATAAATCAACCGCTTGTAAAAACGTGGCTCTGCGGAAAGCGCAAACTTGTTGAGCAGGCGGCCCCAGGGCTCATCGACATCTTCCAGGTGGGAGCCCTTGACCTCGTCACTCTCTATGCCCGTCAGCTTCTCCATGGCGCTGTTCCACATCAGCACCTCCATGTCTTCGCCGATGGAACAGGTGGCCAACGGCAGTTGTTCCAGGGTGCGGCGATGATAAAGCCGAAGATTGTTGAGCTCGGCGGCAAGCCCTGTCAGGTGGTCCCGAACCTGCGCCAGCCGGCTTTCAATCAGGTTGATGTCGGTGGCCCCAGGTGATTCCGGAATTTTAAAGGGCACCATCTGGTCCATGATTTCACTGGCCATGGAGATGCCGATCAGACTGGAGAGGTTGGCTTCAATTTCATCGCGTAAGCGCCGCAGGGCATAGGGCCTGCTTTCATTTGGCCTCAGTCCCAGCCGTTGCAGGGCGCGGCGCACTTCTTTCTGCGCCGTGGATTGGCCGATTCGGCTGCTGAGCCTGTGGATGATCTCGTCGGGCGAGCGTATATCGAGCGACAGTCGCACGGGATGGCTCAGTTCATCCTGCGAGCACAATTCGGCGCCGTACAGCTCTTCGTGGGACTGGCGACTGAGCATGGATACCACCAGAAACACCAGCGTGTTCAGCCCCAGGCTCCAGAGCGTTACCGAGTTCCATTGCTCAATGCCTATGGGGATGGGCTCATGCCAGAAGGGCAGGGACGCGCTGGTCCAGCCCTGCAGCATGGGCAACATCAGTGCAAAAAACCAGATGTTGCTTCCCACCATAAGCCCCGCCAGAAACCCTCGGCGATTGCCCTGCGGCCAGTGGGTAACGCCAATGACGCCAGGCAGTAGCTGCAAGGTGGCAATGAACGCACACAGGGCCAGCTCGGTCAGGTTGAAGCGGTTGTTGAGCACCACATAGAATGTGTAACCGCCCATCAAAACTGCAGCAATCAGCGCTCGCCGCATCCAGATCAGTTGTCGATAGACGTCTCGCTTAGCCGGAAAGCGCACCGACGGCAGGATCCAGTGGTTAAGGATCATAGTGGATAGGGCCAGTGCAATGGCAACCATGGCACCGGTGGATGCGGACAGGCCGCCGACGAAAGCAACGACGGCAAAAGCGCCGTTGCCGGTTGCCATGGGCACGGTCAGCGGGAAGTACTGGGCCTGGGTGGTCAGTCCCAGCGCATAACCGCTCCAGAGAATTGGAAACACCGGCAGGGCCATGACCAGCAGGAACAGTGGGAAGGCCCAGGTCAGGGTGCGGCTGATGTTGCGTTTGACGGGGTTTTCTACCACTGTCATATGAAAGATGTGCGGCATGGATACTGCAGTGGCAATAAACACCAGCAGCAGAGCGTGCGCGGACGGGTCATTGACCTGCACGCGCAGGCTCTGCAAGTACTGTGGATGCTCGTTTAGCCAAAGGTCCAACTGAGCGAATCCTCCAAATACATAAAATACTGCGAAGGACCCCACTGCCAGAAGCCCGAACATTTTGAACAGGGATTCAAAGGCCATCACCATGACCAAGCCGCGGTGATGCTCGCGGTTGGAGCCAAATGCCATAGCAAACAGCGCAATAACGCTGCAATAGAGCAGAGCAAAGCTTTGCCGGACCCCAAACTCATTGGCGCCGCCGTCCACCAAGCGTGGGTTTTGCCGGGTGAGAAGGTGAATGGTGTCGGCCACTGCCTGCATCTGCAGCGCAAGCAGAGGGGCCATTGCCAGCAGCATGAGCATGGTCACCACGCCGCCCACTGAATGGCTGTGGTAGCGAAACACCAATAAGTCCGCCATAGAGTTAATTTGGTAGCGGCGAGCCAGCTCGATCAGGGGTTTTAATAAGAAGGGCGCAAACAGGAAGAGCGCGCCGGTGCCCAGGTAGTACGCCAGCGCGCCGTACCCATAACGGTGTGCCAGGTCGATCACCCCATAAAAGGACCAGGCGCTGGCGAAGATTCCCAGGGAAAAGATATAGGTGACCGGATGCGACACTACGCGCTCCGGCACCCAGCCACGTTCGGTGGCAAAGGCCAGGGCAAAGAGCACGCCTAAATAGGTGGTGCAGAAAAGCGCAACCTGCAGGTAGCTAAGCATCGCGTCGCGTTTTGTGATTGACCGTCAGGAAGGCCGCGCCGATGACCAGCAGCCAGATCAGAAAGGGCTTGTACCACATGCCCACAGGGTCGGTTACCCAGGCGAACAGGCTGGGTGACACAATATAGGCCAGCAATGCGATGAGTATTAGGGGGCGTTGACGGTTCATGGCAGCTCGGCAGGTGGTGGGTTAGAGATACTACTGAAGGCACAGGCGCCGCGCAACGGCTGCACCAAGCTGGCGCTTCCAAGGCAGCGCCGCTTCATTGTGCAAACAAAGCGAGGTGCTCAAGGCTGAAGTGGTGTTGGGCAAAGTCGAGCACCTCCTTCATGCCGGCAGTATGCAAGGAGCCGGGCGGATCCAGGCCCAGATGAGTCATCGCCAGGCACAGGTTTTTGCAGGCTTGACGGTTATCCAGCGCGGGGGCGTGGTTCTGTTTGCTCAATTTTAGACCGTTCTCAGCCACCACCACGGGTACATGCCCGTAGCGTGGGGGAGGAGTTCCCAGCAGCTGGTAAAGATACAGTTGTCGCCCCGTAGTGGGCAACAGATCACTGCCGCGCACCACATCGGTTACCCCCTGGGCAATGTCGTCCAGCACGACCACCAGTTGATAGGCAAACAGGTTCTGCTTGCGGTGAACGACAAAGTCGCCACTGGTATGCTGCAATTCTTCGGTCTGCAGGCCGTACACCCGGTCCGAGAACCGCACCCGAGTAGACAGGCCCGCTTCTTGCGCACTGCGGGTGATGTCGAGTCTTAAGCTTGCGTTTGGTCCGGGCTTCTGCTGCCTGTTGCGGCAGAAGCCGTCGTATAGCCCGCCCTGATTTGCAAGCCGTTTGCGGGTGCAGGTACAGGGGTAGACCCAGCCGCTGGCAGCCAGAGCGCCCAATGTTTTTTGGTAACGTTCGGACGCCTGGCTTTGCAGCCAGATTTGCTCGTCCCAGTGCAGGCCGTGGGCATCCAGACAACTCAGGATGGCGTCGGTGGCACCGGGAGGTTGACGTTGTGGATCAATGTCTTCTATGCGTAGCAGCCAGCGCCCGCCCTGCTGGCGCGCGTCCAGATAGCTTGCCAGTGCGCAAGTGAGGGACCCCAGATGCAGCGGGCCGGAAGGGGAGGGAGCAAATCTACCGGTATAGGAGGTTTGAGTGGATGTGTTCATGGCGGTTCGGAGAGCCGTGGGACCGCCCGCTCATCGGGCGATACCCATGCCTCCGCAGAACAACAGGCTAACCGAGAACCTGCTTTTCTTTGATTTCGTCAATGGTCTTGCAGTCTACACACAGCGTGGCTGTCGGGCGAGCTTCCAGCCGGCGTATGCCAATCTCCACACCGCAGGCATCACAAAAGCCGTAGTCGTCATTGAGGATCAGCTCTAGAGTTTTGTCGATCTTCTTGATCAGTTTGCGCTCGCGGTCCCGCGTACGCAGTTCCAGGCTGAACTCTTCCTCCTGGCTTGCACGGTCGGCCGGGTCGGGAAAGTTTGCTGCTTCGTCCTTGAGGTGACTCATGGTTCGATCCACCTCTTCCATCAGTTCCCTTTTCCAGGCAAGCAGCAGGCGCTTGAAATGCTCCCGCTGCTTTTCATTCATGTACTCCTCGCCACCAGATTCCTGGTAGGGCGCTATTCCGTGCAGTGCAAACGTGGATGTTTCGGGCATTGTTGCTAGCCTCTAAAATAGTTTATTGCTGTTATACCCAAACGGAGCATCCCTCCTCGGCTTTGGGTGCAAATGTCGGCTTCTAACGAGCCAAAAACACTGAAGCTCCCGGCCCGCCGGACCCGCGGGCGCAAAAAGCTACCAGATTTGCTTCGCGCACGCCAGCGCTTTTGTTCTGTCATAATCACCTTGATCGATTTACGCAAATATTGGGCCCTAAGTTTAGTTCAGAATTGGAGTGGTACGTGCTGTTTGACAAAAGACTTGAGCAGGCCTCGCTTCTGCGTCGATACAAACGCTTTCTTGCGGATATCAGGACCGCCGGCGGCGAAGTGGTTACTGTTCATTGTCCCAATACCGGCAGCATGCGCAACTGCCTGCAGGAGGGCGCGCCCATCTGGTATTCGCGGTCGGCCAACCCCAAGCGCAAGTACCCGCTGACCTGGGAGATAGCCACTACCCCAGCGGGGCACCTGGCAGGCATCCATTCTGCGCGGGCGAACCTACTGGTACGGGAAGCGCTTGTGCAAGGTTTGCTCCCCGAGTTGGGGGAGATAGGCAAAATCAAAGCCGAGGTGCGCTGTGGAGTTGACGGCAGCCGTCTGGACTTTGCTGTTCAATCTGCCTTGACCACTCACTTCATTGAAGTGAAAAGTGTGACCCTCTGCGAAGGCGAGGGGCGGGGCTTCTTCCCCGATGCAGTGAGCACGCGGGGGCGAAGACACCTTCAGGAGTTGACCGCGCTGGCGCGAAGGGGCGAGAGTGCTGTTCTGGTGTTCTGTGTTCAGCACACGGGGATTCATACCGTCGCGCCGGCGCGGCACATTGATGCTGCCTATTCCGCCGCCTTCGATGAGGCGCTGGATGCAGGTGTGCGTGCCTACGCTTTGGGAGCCAAAATCAACGACCGGGAGATAGTTTTGAACCGTCGTCTGCCGGTGCTAAAGGATCAGGGCGTGATGTAGATGATGTTGTTGCGCACAGCCGCCGCCACCGGCTCAAGATATTGGCCGGTGCAGGGACCGCTTACGCACTCCCCACTGCCGGGTAAAAACAGCGCGCCATGCGTCGCGCAGCGCAGCAAGCCGGATTCCCGATCAACAAAGTCGTCCGGCTGCCACTCCAGAGGGACGCCCAGGTGAGGGCATCGATTAACATAAACACGAATTACGTCGTCGTCGCGAGTAACCAAGAAGTTGTCTTCTCCCAACCGTACTCCGCGAGCGGCGCCCTCTGCAATGCCGTCTGCCGGGCAAAGCTGTCGCATTTCACCTCCTAAGCTGTCGCGCGGGTAACCATGCGCTCCCCTCGCTCCACCTGCTCTACCAGTTCGGTTTTGGTCTGCGGCGGCAAGTCGTTCCAATGCACATCCATCAGCGCGCCATGCAGGGCGTACAGCATGACCTTTGAGGTGTGGATTCCGCGTGCCTTTATCCGCAGGAATGCCTCCACGGCGCCAACATCGGCAAGATCTGTGGAGTTGTGAATGCCAATAGCGTGCAGAATATTGACCGACGCCATACCCAAATTTTTCAACTCAAGCAATTCGCTACGAGCAAGATTCATGTTGTTTGTTCCTTAAGCTTATTATTATGTTGACTGTAAATGTTTCGCCGCAGCTATTCGGCTGCACAGTGACGAACTTTGGCCGGCTAAAGTACCCTAAGGCCGCTTGATCAACGGCATTTTTCATCATTCCGGCTATGCTCATTCAAAAGCAGTGATGCAGCCGGTCAAAGACGAATCCCGCCCGAACTTGGGCTTGCCGGGTCGCCTTCTATAAATGTAGTGCAAACTGGCGCAAATGCGACTACTGCGACTGCCTTCCGACCAATGGATAGGCCGCTGCAGGCTGTCTCTTTCTATCAAAACCCATCGTTTGACGAGCAGAAGTATGGTTGAAATTCCAAATTTTGCAGCATTAAGTGGGCAATCTGAGCAACACCTGGTGAGATATGAAGGTCAGTTGCTCCACATAGAGGCACTGGAGGCCCTGAAGCAACTGCAGCGCAACGCCCACAGCGCGGGGTTTCGGCCGGCTATCGCCAGTGGATGGCGTTCGTTTGACCGTCAACTTGGCATTTGGAACCAAAAGGCGCTGGGGCAGCGTACCCTGCTAGACGAAGACGGGCGCCCGCTGGACCGCGCGGGGCTGGATGATGAGGGGCTGATGTGGGCAATCCTGCGCTGGTCGGCGTTGCCGGGCGGCTCGCGCCACCATTGGGGTACCGAGGTAGACATCTACGAGGCCAGCCGTATGCCGGAAGGCTATCAACTTCAACTTACAGTAGCGGAGACCCGCGGCCGGGGCGTGTTCGCAGAGTTCCACAAGTGGTTGGCCCACTACTTGAGCGGCGGCGATAGCGGGTTTTTTCGGCCCTACAGTGCGCTCAAAGGCGGCGTTGCTCCTGAGCCATGGCATCTGAGCTTTGCGACAACGGCTGCGCGCTACCAGTCTGCGCTGGACAAAGACGCGTTGCGTGCGCTGGTGGCGCGCAGCAATATAGAGCTTCGGACAGTCGTTCTGGCCAATTTTGACGAAATCTTCCGTCGCTATATCTGGGTGGACTGGAGTGCCTACCCGGCCGGACTGCAGGCGAGGCAATAATGCTGGTTATATTTGACTGCGACGGGGTGCTGGTTGACAGTGAGTGGCTGGGCGCCCAGGTTTTTGCGCAGGAGTTGAATAAGGTGGGGTTGAGCTGGTCCGCAGCGGAGTGCCACAGCCTCTTTCGAGGCATGACGCTGCGGGCCTGCTTTGCGCAAGTGGAGCAAGTGGCGGGGACAGTGCTTCCAGTTGATTTCGAAGCCCTGCTGCACGCCGCAACCGTGCGCGCTTTCGAAGAAGATCTGCAACCAGTCCCCGGGGTGGTTGATGTATTGCAATTTTTACAAAGCCGGGGCATAGCGTTCTGTGTTGCCAGTAACGGCAGCCGGGCGAAGCTAAAACACAGTCTTGGGTTAGTGGGGCTTGCGCCCTATTTTGAAGGGCGTACATTTTCTGCCCAGGATGTCAATAACGGCAAGCCGGCGCCGGACCTATTTCTATTGGCTGCGCAAACCTTGGGCGTGGACCCGGCGATCTGCACCGTTGTTGAAGACTCCATCGTGGGTGTCACTGCGGCTAAGGCCGCGGGCATGCGTCCACTGCTTTTCAGTGAACACATGGCCGTTGCTGAAAATCTTGCCGCGGATTGTGAGGTAACCACCTTCACTGCGATGTGGCAACTGCCAGCTCTCATCACCCGGACGGGCATCGCGTGAGGCCTCGTCTTTCACTACCGATACCGGCCGGTTTTGCTGTTCCAGCCACTGCAATGCCGCACGCCGGCTGGCGAGTAGGGCTACATAGGTCTGCGCCACGGGGGCACCCGGTTGCTGCAGGTTCTGGATTCTGCTGATTCGCTCCTGCAGATAACGGATCTCATCACGCAGTCTGGTCATCACCAACTGGGGGTCGGATGGTCCTCCCAGTCGCTCGATTAACCGATTGATTGCGGGCGCACCGGATGAACCTGAGTCGCTGATTTTCATGGCCTGCTGCATCCCATTCGTCGTCGATGAAATATCGACCAATATTTTTGTTTAGCAAGTTGTGCACCACATTAGCGCCAGAAGCTGAGTTTTTGGGCCTGTGAGAGGTGGGTCAGATGCCAAGACACTTTTCATGCAGTGTCCTCTGCTAATATTGAAGTTTTATGACCCGTGAACTTGCCGGGGTGCGTGGGGCGACAAACCTTGAACCGTGTGGCGTTCGTGCGGGCAGCCAAGGAGGTAGTTGGGCCGGCCGGTTGTGTTGGCCTCCCGTTTTTGACACGCTTACCCAACCCGAATATATGCCTGGCGCGGAGGTGCCTCGATGGATGACGAACGATATGATTTGGTGTTCAAGGGAGAGCTGGTTCCCGGTGCCGAGTTGGCTCAGGTAAAGCAGAATCTACAACAGTTGTTCAAAATTGATGAAGCTCAGGTAGAGAAACTGTTTGCTGGCACGGCTATCGTGTTGAAGAAAAACCTGGATGTGGAGGCCGCCAATAAATATCGGGTTGCTTTGAAAAGAGCCGGCGCCCGCTTGCATGTTTTGGCATCTCAGACGGCCAAACCGGCCACTGCCGCGTCGGAGCCGCCGGCCAGGGGGGCTGCTCGTCCTTCCGCATCAGCTTCTGTGTCTTCGGCTGCGGCACCAGCGCGTGCGAGGCCCCAGCCCGCCCCGCCGGCCGGTGATTGGCGCCAAGCCATAACGGCGCCAAACTTTGGTCTGGCGCCGCCGGGCGCGGATCTGCTGCAGGAAAACGAGAGGGCGACGGTCGAGCCAGTGAGTTTGGACCTTTCGGCTTTTTCCGTGGCGCCCATGCAGGGCGATCTGGTGGCGGAGCATGAGCGGCGGCAGGTGACGCCGGTGCAGGTCGATGTTTCAGCCCTGGATGTATTGCCGGCGGGCAGTGATATCTTGGCAGAGAGTGAGCGACAATCTCCAGCGGCTGTGCAAGTGGATACTTCCGGGCTGAGCGTGGCGGAGCCGGGGTCCCGCCTCAGCGAACCCGGCAAGCCAGCGCCTGCCGCGCCCAACGTCAGTCACATTCGCTTGCAGGATTGACGACAAAACAAACTTCGACCCTATTCAGCTCATCACGGGATGTGCTGAATAGTTACACCTGGATAGCCAGGATCAAGCTTTTTCAAAATTGGCGATGGAGTCGGCAATTTCCTGTTCAGCTTGCGGAACGCCCTCCCACCCCTGAATCTTCACCCACTTGCCGGCTTCCAAATCTTTGTAGTGCTCAAAGAAGTGCGTGATCTGCCGAACCAGAATTTCCGGCAAGTCTTCATAGGATTTGACATTGTCGTAGATGGAGGTGATTTTACTGACCGGCACTGCCAATAGCTTTGAGTCTTCTCCGCCGTCGTCGGTCATCTTTAGCACGCCCACCGGGCGGCATTTAACCACGCTGCCGGCCTGCAGGGGGTAGGGCGCCACCACCAGTACATCCAGCGGGTCCCCGTCGCCGCACAGCGTATTGTTGATGTAGCCGTAGTTGCACGGATAGCGCATGGAGGTGCCGAGCACCCGGTCGACGAACAAAGCGCCAGTTTCCTTGTCTATTTCATACTTGATCGGGTCACCACCTTGCGGTATCTCTATGACCGTATTGAATTCTTTGATTGGGTTTTTTCCGGCTGACACCGCTTTCAAGCTCATAATGTTTCCCCAAGGGTTGCTGATAAAGATCCGGCGGCATTCTAACACAGGCTTTAGCCGGGGTAATTCCGGTGTTTATTGGGTGAACACAGCATGTTGATGGCCCCGGCCAATGGAGTATCCCGCGCATGAATCCTGTCGCTTTTCGCGCGCTGCTGGCGCTGCTTGGACTGGCTTTGACCTTACCCTTGTGGGCGCAAAGCGACAGCTCGGAAGCTCAGGTGACGGGCCCGCGCCTACAGACGGCAATTTTTGCTGGCGGCTGCTTTTGGTGTATGGAACCGCCGTTTGACCGGCTGCCAGGGGTGGTGGAGACAATCTCCGGGTACAGCGGTGGCGCGGTCAAAAACCCAAGTTATGAGCAGGTCAGCGCCGGCAATACCGGGCATCTGGAAGTGCTGCGGGTCACTTATGATTCGGCGCAAATCTCCTACCACCAGTTGCTGCAGGTGTTTTGGCGCAACATTGACCCCTATGACGCCGGCGGCCAGTTTTGTGACCGAGGGGTGCACTACCGCAGTGCCATCTTTTATGCGAGCAGCGAACAAAAAATGGCCGCCGAACAGAGTTTGGCGGAGCTATCCCGCCTTGGCCTGGCTGACGGGGCTGTGGCCACCAAGCTGTTGCCCGCGCAGGACTTCTACCCGGCGGAGGAGTATCACCAGGACTACTATCTCAAAAACCCCCGGCGTTACAAGTACTATCGCTGGAGCTGTGGGCGAGACAAGCGACTGGAGGAGCTGTGGGGTTCATCCAGTAGTTAAATTCTGAAGGCCGCCCGTGTTAAGCTTCCTGCCCCCGGCAGGAGTTTGTTATGCAACACGTTCATATTCTTGGTATTGGCGGTACATTCATGGGCAGCCTGGCGCAGCTGGCGAAGGCGCAGGGCTATACCGTCACCGGCTCGGATCAGGCGGTCTACCCGCCGATGAGCACTCAACTTGAGGCGGCCGGAATCGAGCTGATCGAAGGCTTTGACCCCTCGCAGCTGGACCAAAAACCCGACCTGATCGTGGTGGGCAACGTTATCAGTCGCGGCAATCCGGTAATGGAGACCATACTCAACCGCGGGCTGCCCTACGTTTCCGGCCCCCAGTGGCTGGCCGAGCATGTGCTGCGCGACCGCTGGGTACTGGCTGTAGCCGGCACCCACGGCAAGACCACCACTACCAGCATGCTCACCTGGATTCTGCATCAGGCGGGATTTGATCCCGGTTACCTCATCGGTGGCGTGCCGCGAAACCTGCCTACCTCTGCCAGCCTCGGTAGCTCGTCGTTCTTTGTCATTGAAGCCGACGAATACGATTGCGCATTTTTTGACAAGCGCTCGAAATTTATACACTACCGGCCGCGCACCCTGGTAATGAACAATCTGGAATACGATCACGCGGACATCTTTCCAGACCTCAAGGCGATCCAGACCCAGTTTCATCACCTGCTGCGCACCGTGCCCGCTGATGGGCTGGTAATCTACCCCAGCCAGAGTAAGGCCCTGAAGGAGGTGCTGGACCGCGGCCTTTGGACACCTACCCAGTCCATTGGGCTGGAGTGGAATTACCGGCTGGATGAAGAAGACGCTTCGCGCTTCAGTGTCTTTTTTGGCGGCGAACAGGTCGGCAAGGTCGAGTGGTCCTCCAGTGGTATCCATAACGTCATGAACGCCTTGTCGGCCATTGCCAGTGCGCGCCATGTTGGTATAGACCCAGCGCTTGCGTGTGAAGCGCTCTGCGGCTTTGCGGGCGTCAAGCGGCGCATGGAGCTGGTGGGTGAGGTGGCGGGTATCCGAGTTTATGACGATTTTGCGCACCACCCAACCGCCATTGAGACCACACTTCAGGGCCTGCGGTCGCAGGTGGGCAAAGCACCGATCACCGCCGTGATCGAGCCTCGATCAAATACCATGAGACAAGGCGTTCACAAGGACAGACTGCGTGAATCCTGCCAGAGCGCGGACCGCGTCTTCTGGTTGGAGCGCGAGGACCTGGGCTGGTCGATCGCCGGTGGTGCCGGCCACTCGGGCACGGTGCACCACTTTTGTCGCAACACGACAGATATCATCGAGCGGCTTGCAGCTACGGCAAAGCCAGGCGAGAGTATTGTCATCATGAGCAACGGTGCTTTTGACGGCATACACGGCAAATTGCTGCAGCGCCTGGGCGAGCGCCATGCCTAAACTTATCACCCTGGCTATGTCCGGTGCCTCCGGTGCGCCCTATGCTATTCGATTGTTGCAGCAGTTGTTGGCCGCAGACTGTCGGGTCTATCTGCTGCTGTCCAGCGCGGCTGAGGTGGTAATACGCCAGGAGACGGACCTGGATTTGCCGGAGGGGCTGGAGCAGCAACAGGCATTTTTCTGCCGTCATTTTGCCGTTGATGCGAGTCGCCTGCAGTTGTTCGACCGTCGCGACTGGTACGCGCCGGTGGCATCGGGCTCCGCGCCCATAGACGCCATGGTTGTTTGCCCCGCCAGTGGCGGCACTCTGTCCGCTCTGGCCACGGGGGCCAGCAACAACCTGCTGGAGCGAGCCGGTGATGTGGCGTTGAAAGAGCGTAAGCCGCTGATACTGGTACCGCGAGAGGCGCCGTATTCGCAAGTCTACTTGCAAAACATGCTCACGCTGACGCAGATGGGCGCAATCATAGTTCCGGCCAGCCCGGGTTTTTATCAGCGGCCGACGTCGGTGGACGATCTGGTGGATTTCATTGTGGCGCGCATCCTCAGCCTGCTGGGCATTCCTCAGCAGCTACTGCAGCCCTGGGGTGAGCGGTCAGACAAGGGATAAACTTCGGATAAGCCAAATACGGCCATGGCCGGAGTGGGCCATGGTTTCCAAGGCGTCTGAAACCTCTTTCACACCTTGCCGCACAAAATCTGAACGCGATATTGAAAATCAGGCCATGGTCGGATG
Source organism: uncultured Cellvibrionaceae bacterium (assembly GCA_964399955.1). Lineage (GTDB taxonomy): Bacteria > Pseudomonadota > Gammaproteobacteria > Pseudomonadales > Cellvibrionaceae > CAYNST01. Next base: position 35,837 of record CAYNST010000022.1, read on the forward strand.
AGCTACGCCAGGAACACGTAAACCGCAGTGGCCATGGACGCCAGCAGAAGTCCGCCGGCAATCAAATAGGGTGTGAAATGGGTGGCTGGAGGCGGGTCGGCGTCGCTGCGGTTGCCGGGGGAGGTTGGCGGAATCTTCCAGTGTTTGGTGCCATCCACTGACTGTTCGGGCGTTTCATTCGCGTCTGCGGCCGCAGTTTGCGCCGCAGGCGAAGAGTCTGCCCCCTCCTGCTGGCGTTGGCGAGGGCCCACCAGCACAAAGTTGTAGACGTCGAAGCGCAAGCGGTCTCCGGCTTCTGCCCACGCTTCATCTATGCGCTGGTCATTGATGAAGGTGCCGTTGGCGGAGTTCAAATCCTTCACGTGCAGGCGGTAGCCGTGAATGACAAATTCGGCGTGCTCCCGCGACAGATGAGTGCCGGGCAGCAGTATATCGCAGTTTTTGCCCCGACCCAGTGTGATGGTGCTTCGCTGGTGTTTTGAATTAACGGCAAACTCTTGACCGGACAGCCAGCTGGAGCAGGCCACCAGCGTCCAGGCTTGGCCGCCTTCGTCCCCTGCATAGGGGTCTACCAGGCGGGTGATGGTGTTGCCAAAGCGCAACTGATCCCCGTGCACGATGCGGCGGTTGTGTATGCGTTGGTCATTGACGAAGGTCCCCGAGTCAGAGTCCAGATCACGCAGAAAATATCCGTCTGGCTGGCAGAGGATGCGCGCATGTTGGGCGGCCACTGCAGGATCGTCCAACACCAGTTGGTTTTCGTCTGTGCGTCCTATGGACAAGGCTTTGTCTACCAACCATAGTGGCTGGCGGGCGACGTCAATGAACTCAAGTTTTAGCATCTGCGTTAAGTCACGCTGCGGGTTAAGCGAGTGGTCACGGCGGTTGACCTCTCATCAGGAATCGGCGCAAGTATTGGTGTTGACGCTATTTTTTGCAATGTCCACTGATCGGATCTTGCTCAGGTGGTGACGACAAATGGCGTCAAAGTTTGCTTGGCGGGCAGCCGTTGCTACCGTCGTTTTGCCTTTCAGGGAGCAGAGTCTTATGCAGAATGAAAAATTCAAACTAGTGATACACTATTGCACCCTCTGCCAGTGGATGCTGCGCTCGGCCTGGCTGGCGCAGGAGGTTCTGACGACCTTCAGCGACGAGGCCGAAGAGGTGGCTTTGCGGCCCACGCAGGGCGGAGTGTTTGAAATATGGGTCAACAATATCTGCATTTGGGAGCGGCGCCGCGACGGCGGTTTTCCTAGCGCCAAAGAACTGAAAAACAGAATCCGCGATGCCGCTTGTCCCGCCAAGGCCCTGGGGGAGCACATTACCCGCGAGCGTGCCGTCGCCGTGCAGCCCGTTGATACCGACGCGCCCCAAGCAGAAGAAGGCCAGGGTCCGGGATAGGCTGCGGAGTTGTCCAGAGCTGCAATAACTTCGACCAGCGTCTGTTTGGCCTGCCTCTTGGGCACTGGCCTGGAAGCCGTGGTCGAGCCTTTTAAATTTCAGGAACTTTAACTATGCTTCGCCGCCTTGCCGATGGCTTGATTCAGCGCGTTCTGGACTACCCCAAGTTGACTCTAAGCCTGGTGCTTTTGCTGGTTCTACTGGCGGTTGCCGGTCTGCCGCGCTTCAAGCTGGATGCGTCCGCCGATTCCCTGACCCTGGAAAACGACACCGACCTGAGCTTCTATCGGGAAATCAACAAGCGATACGGCAGCGGCGACTTCCTGGTGGTCACCTTCACCCCCAGTGGAGATCTGTTCAGCGATGAATCGTTGGATCTGCTGCAAAAACTGCAGGACGACCTTGCCCAGATAGACGGCGTTGACAGTATCAACAGCATCTTGACCGTGCCGTTGCTGTTCAGCCCCAAACGCCCGATTCGCGAACTGGCTGGTGAGCCTCTGACACTGAGGTCACCCGAGGTTGACCGCGCTGCGGCTCGTCAGGAGTTTCTGTCCAGCCCCATCTACCGCGATTTGATTCTGGCGCCGGATGGCCGGACGACCGGCATACAGCTGAACATGGCGGTTGATGAACACTACATTGATCTGGTTCAGCGCCGCGATGAGTTGCGAGACAAACGCTCCGGGCCGGGGTTGAGCGACGCCGAGGCGCAGGAGCTAAACCAGGTGTCAGCCGAATTCCGCCAATACCGTACGGAGTCGGACGCAGCCGCCCACCAACGGGTGGAAGATGTGCGTGCGGTGGTAGAACGCTATGCCGGTGAAGCGGAGATCTTCATCGGTGGGGTGAGTATGATTGCCGCTGATATGATCACCTTCATTCAACAGGATCTCATCGTCTTTGGCAGTGCCGCCTTGTTGTTCGTAGTGGTTGTACTTGCCGTTATTTTCCGCTCCGTGCGCTTCGTGGTCATTCCCATGGCTACCTGTGTGTCGGCAGTGCTGATCATGCTGGGATTGATCAGTTGGCTGGACTGGCGTCTGACGGTCATTTCAAGCAACTTCGTTGCCTTGTTGTTGATTATATCTCTGGCCATCATCATTCACCTGGTCGTGCGGTACCGCGAATACGTTGCGGAAAACCCCGATTGGTCCCAGCGGCAACTGGTGTCCGCCACGCTGCGATTTATGGCGCTGCCGTGCATTTACACGGTATTGACCTCTGCGGTTGCGTTCATGTCGCTGGTGGTCAGCGATATTGGCCCGGTGATCGACTTTGGCTGGATGATGACCATCGGCTTGTTATTTGCCCTGCTGCTGGCATTTGTACTCATGCCGGCTTGTCTGATGCTGTTGAAGCCAGAGCGCCTTCGCGATGCGGGTGCTGCCGATGCCACGTCGAACAAACCGCTGACGCTCTACTGCTCGGCCGTGGTGGAACGCCACGGGGGCTGGGTGCTGGGCGTGGCGGGTGTCGCTGCGGCTTTGAGCTTCTGGGGGATCACACGGCTGGAGGTGGAAAACCGCTTTGTTGATTATTTCCACGAAGACACAGAAATCTATCAGGGGCTCTGGGTCATCGACAACCAGCTAGGTGGCACCACATCACTGGATATTGTCATCAACATGCAGTCGCTACCTGCTATGACGGAAGACCCGGAGCCGTCAGCCATCACGCCCGATGACGAAGAAGACCCCTTTGGTGAGTTCGCCACCGCCGAGGAGGACCCTTTTGCCGAAGCCGACCGCTTCAATGAAGAAGACCCCTTTGCCGAAGGTGCGGGTTTTGCAGAAGACGACCCTTTTGCAGAGTCCGGTGCTGACCCGCAGTCGCAGACCGGCAGCGGTTTTTGGATGACCGTGGCGGGACTGCAGACCATTGAGGCGGTTCACGATTATCTGGACGAACAGCCAGAGGTGGGCAAGGTTCAGTCCCTGGCAACGCTCTATAAAGTTGGCAAGGTCCTGAACGGCAGTTTGAACAACTTCGAGCTAGCCATCATGGAGCAGTCACTACCGCAGAACATCCGTGAAGTTTTGATTGACCCCTATTACAGTCGCGGCGACGAGACTCGTATCACCATGCGGGTAATAGACACCTACCCTGGGCTCAAGCGCGTTGAGTTGGTGGAGCGTATCCGTTCGGATCTGGCTACAAAGCTGGGACTGGACACCGAGCATGTGCGTCTGTCCGGGCTGCTGGTGCTGTACAACAATATGCTGCAAAGTTTGTTCAGCTCGCAGATCCTTACCCTGGGCGCGGTGTTCCTCGGCATTATGCTCATGTTTGTGGTTCTGTTCCGCTCTTTGCTGATTGCTATCGTAGCCATAGTGCCGAATATGCTGGCCGCCTTTGTCATCCTGGGGGGAATGGGCCTTTACGGCATACCCCTGGACATGATGACCATCACCATCGCCGCCATTACCGTGGGTGTGGGGGTGGATCATGCCATTCACTACATCTACCGGTTCAGAACCGAGATTGCCAAAGACGGGGACTATGTAGCGGCCATGCATCGCTCTCACGGCTCCATCGGCAAGGCCATGTACTACACGTCAATTATCATTATTTTTGGTTTCTCAATCATGGTGCTGTCACGTTTTATCCCCACCATTTATTTTGGGGTGCTGACGGCGTTTGCCATGCTGGCAGCTCTGCTCGGCAGCCTGTTTCTGCTGCCAAGGCTGATTCTTCTGAGCAAACCTTTCAAACTCAAGGAAGACGTCAAGTAGTTATTCAGCTTGTTCCGTGCCTGTTCAGATCGCGTCCAGATTCTTGCAGAGCAAGGCAAAAAATGTGCGTTTACACGTGTAAATACTCCGCACTCCCGGTGCTCCGCCCCTTCGGGGCCGCCTTACGGGCGTTCCATCCTGTTCCCGACACGATGG
>CAYNST010000023.1:0-39397 GCA_964399955.1 uncultured Cellvibrionaceae bacterium
GCTCTTCCTCTTCCAGCTCTAGCGGTATGCCGCTGCCCAGCAGTTCGTCGTCCAGTTCCAGCGGTATGCCAATGCCCAGCAGTTCGTCGTCCAGTTCCAGCGGTATGCCAATGCCCAGCAGTTCGTCGTCCAGCTCAAGCGGTATGCCGCTGCCCAGCAGTTCGTCATCCAGCTCCAGCAGTTCATCGTCGTCTTCCTCCAGCTCAAGCAGCTCAAGCTCCAGCAGTTCCTCCGGCGCAGCCAGCAGCTCCAGTGGCTCGGGTGGTGGTACGGGCGCCGGTAGTGTGGACGGTTTGCTTGCGTTGTTCTTTACCTTGCTGGGTGGAGCCAAATTGGCTTTGCGCCGCCGCAGAGCTTAAAACTAAATCCAATCTGCTTAATAAAAAAAACCGCGCAAATGCGCGGTTTTTTTTGCTCTGCCGCTGGCCATGGGCAAAATATCAATCTTTCGTTGCCGCGCTCAGCCGGTATAATGACCGGGCACGGCGTCTGACGGGTGACGGATTGGTCTGTTAGGACGCCATAAGCCCGCATCTGACGGCCACAGATGCCCCGCCTTCATTGAATGCATTCACACGGAAGTCAAGGAGTTTTGACCTATGTTCCCTTCAAATATATTGTGCCCGCTTGTTGCTTTGCTTGTTTTGTTGCTGTTCGGCTGTGATGGCAACAGCAAAAGCAAGGCGGAGAACGGCAGACGTGATACGCCTATGCAGCCGGAGACCTCATTGGAGCCAGTTTGGCAAATGGGCTTCTTTGAAGACTCGAATAAGTTTCACGCCAGATGTGCCAATCCTGAAACCGGCACAGATCCCTTTACCGGGCTTTCGTATGCCGAAGCTGCAGGTTCTGAAATGCTTGAGAAAATGTGGCTGCGTTCATTCCTCCACGAGTACTACTTGTGGTCGGACAGGGTAGTCGACATAAGTCCGGAAGGTTTAAGCCTTGAAGAGTATTTTCGTAAGCTCCTCGTGCCAGAAGATATCTTTTCGGGTTACCAGGAACTATCGCTCGCCGAGTCGGAACTGCATGGCCGCGCGCTGAGTTACGGCATTCGCTGGGCATTTGATCTCCAAGACGGCCGAGTAGTTTTGTTGATCGCGGACGTAGCCCAGACTTCGCCTTATTTCGGAGAGCTCCGGCGGGGGGATGTATTAGAAAAAGTCGATGGTCTATCTCCCGCAGATCTGGCTCATATGGGTTTGCTTGATCTGGCGCTGACTCCCACAGAGGACAATGAGCAACAGTCGCTCGAATTCCGCCGTCCGGGTATGGATGAGCCACTGGAAATCACGCTGACTGCGGCGGACTTGGATATACCAACCGTGCAGCGGTATCTGACCTTGACTGAGCCGACTCAGCCAATTGGCTATCTGCAATTTGACCGGCATCTTGAAAGGTCCGACGCAGAACTGCGGGAGGCCGTGGAGCAGTTCTACTTGCAAGGAGTAACGGATTTGATTCTGGACCTGCGCTACAACGGTGGCGGCCGTATGGACGTTGCCAATAGGCTTGCTTTTATGCTGGCCGGTCCTGAAGCAACTACCGGGCAAGTTTTCTACCACTTTCAATCGAACGGCAAGCTGGATGGCGACGAGCAGCCATTTCTTACAACCACTTTGGGCGAATTTGGTACGGAACAGGAACTGCCGTCGCTGAATCTAGAAAGGGTCTTCGTGCTGACGGGCCGGGATACCTGCTCGGCCAGCGAGGCGATAATCAATGGCCTGCGGGGGGTGGGTGTAGATATCTACCAGTTTGGCGCCAGCACTTGCGGCAAGCCCTATACAAATGTGCCACGACTCAACTGCGGTAGAGTGTACAACTTCCCGATGTTCAAAGGCACCAACGCGTTGGGTTATGGTGACTTCGTCGAAGGCTTCATTCCCAGCGACGGCGCGCCGCTGCGGGCGGAAAACGTGTTGCCGGGATGTACTGTTGTCGAGGATTTCCAGCACGAACTGGGTGATCCCGCCGAGGCGGTGCTGGCGGCGGCGCTGTACTTCCGTGAACACGGCACCTGCCCGGAAATACCGCAAGTTGTGATGCCGCTGCAGCTACGGCAACAGAGCTTGCAGGTTGTGCCTGCTTGGCGTGTCAGCCAACCGCAAGCTAGTGTCCAGCAACCATTACGGTGAAAAACCTAAGTTAGGGAAAACGCTGAGACTCAAAAGATGTTCGTCATCGCCCTTGAGTCTCAGCGCCGGTTCTAACCACTCCCAGGAGCTTAGAAGGGGTACTTAACACCCAGCGTTATCATGTCACTGCCGTAGCTTAGGCCGCTGAACATCGGGTCGTCGACATCGGGCATTTTCAGGTATTCCGCTTCCACGCTGAGCCTGCCAAAGTTATAGCCCCCGCCCAAACCTGCCGCCAGGCCAAAGCCTTCTTCGTGCTCGTCCTCATAGCCACTGGATGAGTAAACAAACCGGGAACCCGCAATCCCCACCCTGCTGATTAGGTAAGGGTTTTCACCCAAGTTGCCCACCAGGAATGCGCCAAAAGCGTTGTATGCTGCCTCTACCTTTTGCTCCAGCAATGAACTGACGACCTGGTCGGTTTCCCCGGCCGCATTCAGAGAAGCCCACAGCTCGGCAGAAAAGTAGGGGTTAAACTGATATCCCCACGCAATATTGATATTGATGAAATCGAAGCTCTGACCGCCAGCGTGTGGCGCGGTGCTGACGCGCGCAAGGTTCACGGCAAAATAGTTGCCTGGCGCAAAAGCTGCGGGGTCTTCGTTTGTCTCGGCCATCGCTAAGCCCGCTGCCAGGGACAGGCAAATCGCGAGGGGTGTAATTGCTAACTTCATCGGGAGCACCTAATTGGTCAATGGGTTGAGGAGTTGGAAACGCCATGCGCGCACAGCGCCTTTGGTTCCAGAGAACCCCCTTAAGCTACTCTAGTTGTCATCCGGCGGAGCAGCCACTGGCTATGCACAGCAGGCGCTTGCCATCAGTGCCTGGCTGACTCTTTCGACACCTGCACTTTCACAAAGCCTATGCCCTGCGTAGGAGGCGCGCCGGGGTCCAGATACCGCAGGTCCCAGATACTCACGGTCCAGCCGTCTGCCGTTTCCTCAACCTCCCAATAGGGGAAGCGCATCCATTGCACAAAGCCCTGTACGGATGGGTCCTGCATGGCTGCGGTCACTATGGCATCGGGCGGGATGCGGTCGACGGTCAAGGTTTTGCCATCGGCTGCGGTGATTCGATAATGATCCTGGTGCACCTCAACCACCCGGTGCGCAAAGGGGTTGCCGGGCATAGGGTTGGCTTGTGCTGCCAGGGGCTCGCGCCCCTCGCCCCCGGTGGATTCTGCCAGGCGGGCCAGGCCGTAGGCCGCGCCAACGTACATCGTTAGACCCGCAAGCCCCAAACGAGCGGCTTTTTGGCTGGATACTGGCCGCCGCCAGGCCAACCACACCACCAGAGCAACGCCCAGAAGCCAACCCGTTTTTACCAAGGGCGGTGCCATAGACGTGCTGAGGATCAACGCAGTGGCAAGGATGGCCAACAGCGCCCAGCCGATGACTGCGCGCGGGCTGCCGGCCTGCGCCAAAACCACACCTGCAGCGGTGAGCAGCCAAAACCAGGGGTCCACAATGAACAAGGTGTCGCCGTAGAACCAGTGGTTGCTGAACGGCATCAGCAGCCTTACCCCGTAGGTATTCAGCCAGTCCAGCAGGGGGTGAGACCAGGTGCCGATATAGGCAAGCAGCAGAATGGCCCCCAAATTGAAAGGCGGTGCCTGGCTCACCCGCGAGCCGCGCCAGCCATGCCAGGCCCAAATTGCACCGGCAAGGAACAAAGGCAGCACCAGCATGGCCAAAATCCCATGGCTCCAGCCGCGTCGAACATAAAGTGCAGTGTCCGCACCCCATAGCTGGGCCACGGCGTCTATATCCGGCAGGTTCACGGCGATAATCAGGGTGGCAGTTGCGTAGCGTGAGAGTTTTTTCAGGCCCGCCTCTGCGAGTGTTGCGCCTACCAGGGTGTGTGCAACCGGATCCATTGTCAGCTCATTGAAGAAAACGTAAGTGGCTCCGCCGGCGGAGCTGTGGAACCCAATATACGTTGTATAGAAGCTCCGGATGCCCGCCGCCAACTACCCACTGCGGCAGCGCCGCGCAAGTTGAATTGCCGCAGCGGGCAACAATCACTACTATAGTCGCCGGCAAGCGGCTGTCGGTGCAGATTATACAGGGGACTGGCGTAAACCCATCGGCGATACTCAAAATACCTGAGCGCGGAGTGTGGCAGCGCTGGAATCCGGCGCACGGACGTTGCAATTTGAAGTGAGAGACGAATAATGACTGAAGACCCAAGCGCAAGCTCAATTCCGGACTGCGACCTACAGATTTGTGTGGACGCAGCCCTCGGGCAAAAAATTCTGGCGGCGGTCAATTTTCCCCTGCAGGTTGATCTGCCCGCCAGCTCGTTTTCCGATTCCGATCTGGAGCCCTACCTGGACGAAGACGAAGCCGGGGACGGCAAGCCAACCGCCCGAGAAGACGCAGCCATCCAGGACAGCGGCAAGGATGAGCTGGAGGAGGTGATAGAAGATGTGGTGGCCTATGCACTTGCCGAAGGGCAGCGGGATGAACAGGACAGCAGCCAGCTCAAGACCCCGGTGGACAAGAAGCGCACCCGGGTGGAGTTGACGGCACTTTCGTTGATTGTGCCCACTGCGCCCACGCTCACGCTCAGCAACCCGATTGTACTGTCCGACCTGACCGTCAAGATACATGCTGAGATCAAAGCGTGTGTGCGTGTGTTTGGCAAATGGCGCTGCGTCAACGCAAGCACCCCTTGGATGACACTCAGCGGACGCGAGGCAACCCTGCAGCTGTCGTCCGCCGGCGCGGTGGTTTTCGCGACTCCGGTGGTAGAAGACATCGACATGGTGGTGGCGCTGAAAATTTTCAAATGGCGACTGAAGTGCAAGCTGGGCATCACCAAGATCGTCAACCGTGAGCTTGCCAAACGCGGTCCTATTCAGTTGGTGGACCTTTCTGGCCTGGCCCAGGGCATGCTGTTCCAGGGCAAGCAACCCTGCATAGAAGCCATCACCTTTGCCAGCGGCAAAAACGGCCTGGTCATACGCTCTTGCGTTGCGGTTGGTTGACGGTGTTGGCGGCTGGGTGACAGCAAACCGCTCATGCAGCGGACACGGGTGACGGCAGTTGGGGGCAAGAGCAACCTGCTGCCGGGTACTCGTCCACTCCACGCAAAATCCCTCGTAACTTCAGTGGCTTAACATCTTGCGCAGGCCATTGCTGCAGCCTCTGGCTGCCTCGGCGCTCGACTTGAGCGACTCAACTCCCTATAGTAGCGCCCTCATAACGCTCATTTTTTAAACTTTCTTTCCAGGACTTCTCGTGATTTCTGCCGCAAATATCACCATGCAATTTGGTGCCAAACCCCTGTTCGAAAATATCTCAGTCAAATTCGGCGATGGCAATCGCTACGGGTTGATTGGCGCCAATGGTTGTGGCAAGTCCACCTTCATGAAAATTCTGGACGGCAGCCTCACGCCCACTGCTGGTAATGTCTCTGTTACTCCGAATGAGCGTATCGGCAAATTGCACCAGGATCAGTTCGCGTTTGAGCGCTTCAGCGTGATTGATACGGTAATCATGGGCCACAAGGAGCTGTGGGAGGTAAAGCAGGAGCGTGACCGTATTTATGGCTTGGCCGAGATGACGGAAGAAGACGGCATGCAAGTGGCCGAGCTGGAAGTGCAGTTTGCGGAGATGGACGGCTACAGCGCCGAAGCGCGCGCCGGCGACATCCTGCTGGGTGCGGGCATACCGCAGGAGTTGCTGTTTGGCCCCATGAGTGAAGTGGCTCCGGGCCTTAAGTTGCGGGTATTGCTGGCCCAGGCGCTGTTCGCCGACCCCGACATCCTGCTGCTGGACGAGCCCACCAACAACCTGGATATCAACACCATTCGCTGGTTGGAAGGGCTGCTTGACCAGCGCGAGAGCACCATGGTCATCATCTCCCATGATCGTCACTTCCTCAATGCGGTCTGCACGCATATGGCCGACATCGACTACGGTGAATTGCGGGTTTATCCCGGTAATTACGATGACTTCATGACCGCATCAACTCAGGCGCGCGAGCGCCTGTACTCGGAAAACGCCAAGAAAAAAGCCGAAATGGCCGACCTGCAGCAGTTTGTCAGCCGCTTCTCCGCCAATGCCTCCAAAGCCAAACAGGCCACCTCGCGCGCCAAGCGGCTGGAGAAAATCAAATTGGATGATGTCAAGGCCAGCAGCCGGGTCAGCCCTTATATTCGCTTCAAGCAAGAGAAGAAGCTGCACAGGCATGCGGTGATTCTGGAAAACCTGGCCCACGGTTTTGACGAGGGCACTTTATTCAAAGACGGCAATATGATTTTGGAGGCCGGCACGCGCCTGGCCATTATCGGTGAGAACGGCGCGGGGAAAACCACGCTGTTGCGCTGCTTGGTCAACGACTTTAAGGCCAACAAGGGCAAGATCCAGTGGGCGGAGAACGCCAGCATCGGTTATTTCCCACAGGACAGCAGCGCCGACTTTGACTGCGAGCTCAACCTGTTTGACTGGATGTGCCAGTGGCGCAAGCCCAGCCACGACGACCAGATAGTTCGCGCCACCTTGGGGCGTTTGCTGTTCTCTACCGACGACTTCAATAAAAAAGCCGCGCTCTGCTCCGGTGGTGAAAAACACCGTTTGCTATTTGGCAAGCTGATGCTGATGGACAGCAATGTATTGGTGATGGACGAGCCCACCAACCACCTGGATATGGAAGCCATCGAGGCTCTGAATCTGGCGCTGGAACACTACGACGGCACTTTGATTTTTGTCAGCCACGACCGCGAATTTGTCTCGTCATTGGCCAACCGGGTGATCGAAATCAAGGGCAAAAAGCTGGTGGATTTTCAGGGCGGCTATGAAGAATATTTGGCCAGCCAGGAAGAGCTCAGCAAAAAGCCCAGCTTTGCCTAAGCGCTTTATTTAGGGTGGGCTGTGTTGTTCCCGGAGATGCAAATGCCGCTGTTGATGGCAGTCTCCGCTGCTCTCCGGTCGCTGGAGTCTCCGGCTATACCGCTTTGCGGCCGGGCTCGTCCTGCTCATCGGCGGCAAACAACCCGTCCACACAGCGGCCGTTGAAGTGCGCCGGTATGGCCGCGCCCAGCAGGGTCATGATAGTGGGGCCGATGTCCAATGCGTGGCCTTCGGCCAAGGTTCGCCCCTTTGCAATGCCCGCGCCGCTCGCAAACATAAAGCCGGTGTGGCGATGACTGCCGGCGCGGAAGTGGGGCACAGGGCCGATACGTCCAAAGCTTGGGTGCTCTACTGCGTCGGTGGCGTACTCCTCCTGCCAGACCACGGCAATGTCGGCATCGGACAGGTGCGGGTTGGTGTCCAATGGGTCTTTGCGCATTTTAACGGTGCGCACCACCATGGGCACGCCGGTGCGGGCGCACTTCAGTTTGCTCAATTCGCTGCAGATGTCGTCCACCACCCGGTGATAATCCGCCACCGCGACCGTGCCGTTTGCCTCTCGCTCCTTTACGTTAAGGCGTATATAGCCGTCAGAAAAGCTGGGCAAGGCAAAGGCCTGCATTTTTGGCCACAACCGGCTGTACCAGAGTGTTGGCTGGTACCAGGGGCGGTCGCCGAAGCGTTGTTTGGCTTCCACCGGCCCCATCGGATAGTCTTCGTCTTTGAACTCCAGCAGGCTGGCCACCGGGTTGTAGAGACGGGTGGGTAGATATTTGCGCGCCAGCTTGATAACCGCATTGCCCCTGGGGATGGTGTTCCAGGTGTGCCGCTCCCAGTTGGTCCAGGTCATCTGCGCAATTTGTTTATCACCCAGCTCGGTCGCGGCGCCCAGTGCCGGTTGGCCAAAGGAGTAACGGTACATGAATTCCGGTAGAAAAAAGCCGGAAGGCAGGTCCATGGTATTGGGCCCCATGCCGTGGGCAGAGAAAACCACTATTTTTGCGTCTGCGGGGGCGCGGGTGATGATCTCTCCCAGGGCTTTGTCTATTTCTTTATAAATGTTTTTTAGCGGGTTGTCCGGCAGGGTTTCGCGTCCTGGAATGTCTGCGTCAAACAGCGGATGCCCGGGTTGGAATTGCCAGAAGTTGTGACCGGCGCCGTGGGGTTCACCAAACACCGTGAGAAACAGGTCCCACTTCTCTCTTTGCAGCAGATCCGCACACACCCGCGCCCGCATCGGTATGCCTTGCATCAGCATATCGTAAACCCGCCGCACAGCCGGCATGTTCAGCGCGTGGGCGTAATCTCTGTGCAGGCCGGGGTGCGGGCCGTGTTTGGCCACCAGCTCAGCGAACACTTCCGGCACATTGGATTCCTGCTCAACCTGCGGCGAGTGCGCGCCCCAGGCATTGAATTGCCAGCCGTTCAAGTTCTTTTGCAACCGCACCTGAGGCACATCGAAGGCACACACCCGATAATCATCGCCCAAGGAAAAAAACGCCGGATATTGATCATACTCGTAAGCGGCGCGGGTACGTATTTGATAGTCTGGCGAGTACTTCAGCGGCGTCCAGTAGCCGGTTTGCTCCGGCATGACTCCGGTGGCGAAGGTGGTCCAGGGCAATTCCGCAGTGAAAACGTCAAAATTGTCCAGCCGCCCGTAGCAGCCTTGCGCTTTGAGCCGAGCAAAGTTGGGCAGTTCACCTTCATCCATCCATTGCTCCAGTACAGTGGGTTCTGCAGAGTCGAGCCCTATAGCAATGACGGTCATCTTGGATATTCCTCAGGTTTGGCAGCGGAAGCCGTTGGCTACTGGGTTCGAGCCAGTTTGCCCGACCTATGCTAGACGCTCTGGTCGTTACAATCTTGATCTGCATCAATTTTGTTTGCGAGCGGTGCTTCATTCTTGACGGCTGGGCGAAGCCGGTCAGCCAGCTTAGCCCATTTTATTTTTCATCGAGGAACGGTTATGCCTATTGATCAATCATTTGCCGGCAAGGTGGCCATTGTGACCGGTGGCGCGTCTGGAATTGGAGAGGCCTGTGCGCTGACGCTGGCACGGGGTGGCGCATGGGTGGCAGTAGCCGACACCAACGCTGAGTTAGGCACCCGGGTCGTGGCGGCCATCAGGGAATTGAACGGAGAGGCCGTTTTTTTGGCCGTGGATGTGGCCCGCGCCGAGTCCGTGCAGAAGATGGTGGATGACACCATAGCGGCGTTTGGGCGCTTGGACATTGCCGTCAACAACGCTGGAATCAGCGGTGAGTCAAACCTTTGCGGGGACTACAGCCCGGAAGGTTGGAACAGGGTCATCGATATAAACCTGAACGGTGTCTTTTACTGTATGCGATACCAGATCCCGTACATTCTGCAGGCCGGCGGTGGCAGCATTATCAACATGTCATCCATTCTTGGCCGCGTTGGCTTTGCCGGTGCTCCGGCCTATGTCGCGGCAAAGCATGGGGTGATTGGACTGAGCAAAGCGGCGGCGCTGGAATACGGGAAGCAGGCGCTGCGGGTAAACACCGTCAGCCCCGGCTTTATTGCCACGCCCCTGGTGGAGAACGCTCTTGATGAGCAGACAAAAGAGCAGATCGTCGCCAGGCACGCGGTCGGTCGGATGGGTGAGTCACAGGAAGTTGCAGATCTGGTCGCGTTTCTCTGCTCCGATCAGGCAAAATTCATCACCGGCGCGGACTATCTGATTGATGGCGGCTTCACCGCACAATAGCCGTCAGCTTACTTTGGCGTCAATTTGATTTCAGCGCCTTTCATGACTGCGCGGATTGGGGTCGTTCTCCACGCAAAAGGCAAGAATAGGTTCATTCGTGTAAAGATGCGCATTTCCCTTGCTGCCCTTTTTCAGGCCGCCCCTGTGCTAGTCCGCCGCAGGGGCTGCATGTTTGTTTGGCACGAACTTGGCAAAAGATTTGTCTACCGATTAGCTAAAACAACAACTCCGAGGCTCAATCATGAAAAGGCTGAATCTTACTGGCGCCGCCCTGTTTACCCTCTTGTTCGCGGCCACTGGCACCTCGACGATTGCTGAAGAGGGCCCGGAGCTGCATATTCCTGCAGAAACGGACGTATCGCCGGAGCTCTCTGTTGCCGTTGAAGAGGATCACGGTGATGGTTTGGGTCCTCTCGGGCGGGACCTGCACAATCACCACACAGCTTTGCAGGCGGGGGAGGATGACGCGGAGTTGTTTCTGCAGTCGCTGGAAGAGTCCCCCCAGCCCATCGTCAATATTGACACAGGCGTGCCCTCAGAGCCCGCCGCAGGCATGGCCAGTGGTGAATGACATTTGAATTTGTCGCTGCTGATGGCGCGGGGCTGATAACTGACAATTGCAGACTGTAGTAGGTAAAAGAGCAAGATTCGGGTCGACCAGGAGGTTAATCTGGCTTAACGTGTTCTGACACAGTATGAATCGGTCGGGACCAATAAAACATGTCGGATTACCAGCGCGTCGAGCGAGCCATCCAATACCTTGCAGACAACCTGACCGAGCAGCCAACGCTTGCCCAACTCGCCAAACACCTGAATCTCAGCCCCTTCCACCTGCAACGCCTGTTTTGCCGCTGGGCAGGTGTGAGCCCCAAGCGGTTTCTGCAGGTACTCACCCTTGAGCGTGCCAAAACGCTGCTGCGTGAGTCCCGGTCGGTGCTGGAGGTGGCCGACCGTTTGGGATTGAGCAGTGCCTCGCGGTTATATGATCATTTTGTTGAAATAGAATCTGTAACTCCCGGCAGCTTCAAAGTGCGCGGCGAAGGGCTGCAAGTGGAGTTTGGCAGCCACACCACGCCGTTTGGCTCGATGTTTGTCGCCTTTACAAAAAGAGGCTTGTGCCGGGCCGCGTTTCTTGAGTGCCAAGAGGACGCCTTTCCCTTGCAGCAATTGCAGCGGGACTGGCCGCAGGCAGAGCTGCGAGAAAACAGCCAGGCGGCACGCCAGCTGCTAGAGCAAATGTTTCAGATGTCGGCAACACATCACCCAACCCTGCCTTTGCACGTGAGGGGTACCCGCTTCCAGATAGCCGTTTGGAAAGCGCTGTTAAACATTCCTCCGGGTATGGCGACCAGCTATTCGCGCATTGCCGAACATATTGGCCGTCCCGGCTCGGCACGAGCTGTGGGGCAAGCGGTAGGCCTCAACCCGGTTGCGGTTGTTGTGCCTTGCCATCGTGTCATTGCGCAAAGTGGGGCTCTGGGTGGCTACCACTGGGGTGTAGGACGCAAGCAAGCCCTGCAGATTTGGGAAGCCGCCCGGGGGCAGCCTCGCTAGCAGAATACCGGTCCAACAAAGTGGAGTGGCCACTACCGATGGCGGTGAGCCTGCCGCTGTATTATTTTAAAGGTGCGTTGCTGTGCCCGGCACAGCCACTGACGTATAGTTGATAGAGAGCGCTGCAAATCACACAGCTCCTGAACCACCAGATCCTGGCCGACCAGAGCATCAATCTATGAATGAACTCATCGACCGCGCTTTTATTCCTCCGCCCAGGCTGCTGATGGGGCCGGGGCCCATCACCTGCGATCCGCGGGTACTGAGGGCAATGTCCTGCCAGATGATTGGCCAGTTTGACCCGGCCATGACCGAGTGTATGAACCACACCATGGCGTTGTACCGCGATGTGTTCAAAACCACCAATCATTGGACCTTCCTGATCGATGCCACCGCGCGCGGTGGCATCGAGGCGGCGCTGGTTTCGCTGCTGAGCCCGGGCGACAAGGTTCTTGTGCCGGTGTTTGGCCGTTTTGGTCTGCTACTAAAGGAAATTGCCGAGCGTTGTGGCGCCAAGGTGGTAACCATTGAAGTGCCCTGGGGTGAGGTGTGTCAGGCGCAACAGATTGCGGACGCCCTCAAGCAGCACCGGCCCAAGTTGCTGGCGCTGGTTCAGGGAGACACCTCCACCACCATGTGTCAGCCGCTGGCAGACATAGGTAAAATCTGTCGCGAGTATGGTGTTCTCAGCTACTGCGACGCCACCGCCTCCCTTGGAGGCAATGAATTTCTGACCGACAGCTGGGGGCTGTCAGTGGTGTCTGCGGGCTTGCAAAAATGCTTAGGAGGGCCTTCGGGCATAGCGCCAATCACCCTCAACGCGGAAGCCGAGGCGGTGATCAACGCGCGCAGGCACATCGAAGCGGGCATACGCGCAAAGCACCACCGCGACGCAGCCGGTGAGCGTATCCGCTCCAATTATTTTGATTTGGCAATGATCATGGATTATTGGGGCAGGGAGCGTCTTAATCACCATACAGAGGCCACCAGCATGTTGTTTGCCGCGCGTGAGTGCGCGCGCATCCTGCTGCAGGAGGGGGTGGACAACAGCATTGTCCGTCACCGGTGCGCAGGGGCCGCCATGGCGGCCGGCCTGGACGCCATGGGCCTGCGTCTGTTTGGCAATCAAGCTCATCGCATGCACAACGTCGTGGGGGTGTACATTCCGGACGGCGTTAATGGCGAGGCCGTGCGGTCTCACTTGTTGCAGGATTTTGCCATTGAAATAGGCACATCTTTTGGGCCTTTGCAGGGTGTTATCTGGCGTATCGGCACCATGGGTTACAACGCCCGCAAGGAGGCGGTACTGCAGACACTCGCCTGTCTGGAGCAGGTGTTGATCCTGCACAAGGTCAAGCTGCCCGCCGGCGCTGCTGTACAGGCAGCCTTGGCGGTGTGGGCTGCCAGTGATATAACCGGCCCGGGTACATCAACTATGGGAGGAGTCCAAGATGAACCAGTCTAGCGCGCTCATTGACTGGATGTCAGCCATGCCCAAGGCGGAGCTGCATCTGCACATTGACGGCAGCTTGCAGGCAGAGCGTCTGCTGTCGCTGGCGGCCAAAAACCAGGTGGCGCTGCCCTATGACAACGTCGGGCAGGTGGAGGCGGCCTACAACTTCAAGAGCCTGCAAAGCTTTCTGGATCTGTATTATCTGGGTGCGTCGGTCCTCAGAGATCAAGAGGACTTCTACCACTTGATGATGGATTACCTGCAGAAGTGCCGCGAGCAGAACATACGCCACTGCGAGATCATGGTAGAGCCGCAGACCTATCTCCCGGCGGGCGTAAGTTTTGCCTCCATGATGAGAGGCTTTGATCAGGCCATCTCTGAAGCTGAGGCCGGTTGGGGGCAATCCGTCCTCTTGATCCTGAGCCTGCTGCGCCACCTGAGCGAGGCCGAAGCACTTGACACTCTCACTCAAGCCGAGCCCTTTCTAGATCGCTTTGTGGCGGTTGGACTGGCCAGTTCGGAGCTGGACAATCCGCCGCAGAAGTTTGTCCGTCTCTATGCCCGAGCGCGGGAGATGGGCCTGCGCACAACCGTCCACGCAGGCGAGGAGGGGCCGGCGCAGTACGTTTGGGATGGTCTCCAGTTGCTTGGCGCCGACCGCATTGATCACGGCGTGCGCTCCAGTGAAGACCGTCATTTGGTTGAGCACCTTAAACAACAGCAAATTCCACTGACGGTTTGCCCCTTGTCCAATGTGCGTCTTTGCGTGTTTGATTACATGAGTCAGCACAATATTTTGCAGTTGTTGGATCTGGGCCTGCGGGTCAGCGTCAATTCCGACGACCCGGCTTACTTTGGCGGTTTTGTGAATGAGAATTTCGCCTCACTGCACCAGCATTTGCAGTTGTCCAAGAATCAAGCCGTGCAACTGGCCAGGAACAGCTTTACCGGCAGTTTTTTGCCGGACTCAGAGAAACTGGCTTTTCTTGCGCAATTGGACACTTATTGCGAGCAGAACCCATTGTGATGCAGTTCACGGTTGAGCAACCGGCTGTTCTGCCTGGCCCGCAGCGCCTTATGGCGCGCTGCGAGGAGTTGGCGCAGATTTCCTCCTCTAACGACAGCCTCTGCCGGATGTACCTGACGGATGAACACCGGCGCTGCAATGCGCGCGTGGCAACCTGGCTGCAGCAGGCGGGCTTAACACCCAGGGTGGATGCGGCAGGTAATTTGTGGGGGCATCTTCCTGGGCCCACCAGCGATGCACCCGTGCTGCTGCTGGGCTCTCATCTGGATACAGTGGCCAACGCCGGCAAGTACGACGGCATGCTGGGGGTGCTGGCAGCCATCGAGTTGGTAGAACAACTGCAGCTTGATGGCATTCGCCTGCCGTTTGGGATAGATGTGGTGGGCTTTGCTGACGAAGAAGGCACGCGTTTTGGTGCCACCCTGCTCGGCAGCCGCGCGGTCACCGGTCGCTGGCAATCGCAGTGGTTTGAATTGCAGGACGCGCAAGGCATAAGTTTGCGCCAGGCGATGCAGGAGTTTGGCTTGAATCCGGACGCGGTTGCCTGTGCGGATCGCAGCGGTGACCGCTTGCTGGCCTATTTGGAGCTGCATATTGAACAGGGCCCGGTGCTGGAACAGGCGGGCCAGCCGGTTGGTGTGGTCACGGCCATAGTGGGTGCCCGCCGACTACTGGTGACAGTGGAGGGCTTAGCCGGGCACGCCGGCACCGTACCCATGGCCTTGCGCCGCGATGCCTTGGCGGGAGCGGCGGAAGCAATCGGCAAAGTAGAGTACATCGCAAAAAGCCTGGAAGTGGTCGCCACGGTGGGCAAGCTCAGTTGCAGCCCGGGCGCCATCAATGTGATCCCGGGGCACTGCGAGTTCAGTCTGGATGTCCGCAGCGGGCGGGATGAACAGCGTGATCAGGCGGTTGATAAAATACTGGCGGAGATTACAGCGGTTTGCGAGCACAGGGGGCTGACCTTTACCTGGCGGGAAATCCACACGGCCAGCGCGGCCAAGTGCGCCAGCCGACTGCAACGCTTGGCCGAAGATGTGATTGGCAGCCAGGGGCTGGAATCTATCTCTCTGGCGAGTGGTGCGGGGCACGATGCCATGGTATTTGACGGCGTTACGGATATGGGTATGCTGTTCGTGCGTTGCGCCGGTGGTATCAGCCACCATCCAGCCGAAACCGTCACTGTGGAAGATGTCTGTGCAGCAATGAACGTATTTTACCAATTGGTTGTGCAACTGCCCACCGCCTTGCCGACCGACGCCGTTGAGCTCACTACCTATTGCTGACGCAAGGGCTGCAGGCATTTTTAGCGGGTTAAACTTTAAGCCAGGTAATTCAAACAGAGATGTTAAAATGACACCATTGTTGCAAAGCGGGTGCTTTTCCGCCTCGGGCGTCATGCCCCTGTCGCTAGCCGTCAAGGGGATACTGCTGGTTGCATTGGTGGGTTTGTTCGGACTGCCGGTGCCTTCCAAGGCCACGAGCAAAGAGGCGGTGGTAAGTCAGGCGGCGGTATTGAAGTCCGAGGCAGAGCAGCGCTTTGACGCCATAGTTGCGGCCTGGAGCAGCTATGAAGCTGCCGATACCCCCCCAGAAAAAACTCGGAACCTACAGCGTGTGCAGGCGCTGAGTGAACATTTCCTTGCGCATCATTCCGCCGACCGTCATGCGGGCAGGGTCATCAAGTATCTGGAAAAAGCCAACAAGCTACTGCCTCAGTAACCGGCGCTAGCTTGCGCTTCTCAAGGGTTCCTCGGCGGACAGGCCGGCGTAACCATGGTAAAAATCCTGGTAGTGCTCATCAAAGCGGTGCATTTTTTCCATGTCCACCTTGTTGAGTATGACCCCTCGCACCGGCGCTCCACCGCGCTTCAGGTCGTCCAGCCCACTCGCAGCCTCTGCTGCACCGGTTGTGGTGGTATCTACAACAAAAACCACGGAATCGGCCATCGGACTCTGCAACAAGGCGTTACCAGGTTCAGCGATGGATGACGCATCGACGATAAGATGGCTGTAAACGTTTTTCAGGTGCCTGAGCGTTTCAGAGAACGCCTGGGTGGACAGTAGCTCCGAGGGGTCGGACCGCAAGTAGCCACCGGCGGCCGAATTGCGTTTTACAAAACCAACCGGCAAAAAATCCAGATCGCTGTCGTCCAGCATGTGGATGCACTGGCGGTATTCCTCGGAGCCGGACACCAAATTATACAGACCGGGAAGTGCCGGCGAAAAACCCAGGCTGTAGGTTAAGCTTGAGCGCAGGGTGTCGGCGTCAATCAACAGTGTTCTGTCCATCTTTGACAGCGCCAGCGCCAAATTCAAAGCCACCGTAGACTTGCCCTCTTTGGGGGTGCTTGAGGTAATCACGGTGCAGGTGGGCCTGCGGTCGGGATTGGACAAATACAGGCCCGTTCGAGTTGTGCGAATGGCTTCAGCAAAGGCGCCCGGGCCGTCCGAGGACGGCCCCCGGAAAGGGGTATCTGCCCGGTTGGATTTTATGTGAGGCAAAAAGCCTAGCAACTGAACATCCAGCTTTGGTTGAAAGATCTGCAGTGGTTTCTGCGCAAGTATCACCTCGGGCGGGTCGCGTCGGACGGCTGAGGCGATCAAGGCCACCATGAATGCCAGCATGCCGCTGCCCAACGCCGACATCATCACAATCATTTTTTTATTGGGTTTGGCCGGATAGCGCGGCGTCACCGCCGGGTCCATGATTCGGGCGTGCGGGGCGGGGATATTGCCGCTACCCTGAGTCTCCTGGGCCCGAGTCAAAAAGATGTTGTAGAGATCGCGGTTGGTGGCGATCTCGCGCTCTATCTCTGCCAGTTTGAACTCTTTGCGATTCACATCTTTAAGGCGCTCCTTGGTGATGTCCAACTGCGCAGTCACCGCCTTCTCGGTCGAGTTAGCGGCAAAATACTCATTGGCTATGGCTTCCGCCACCGTGTCCACTTGCTGGCGCAGGGCGTCCGCCAGACTTTGCGCTTCGGATGTGGCAGCAATCATACGCGGGTGTTTGTGGCCGTAGCGTTTTGCAAGTTCGGCAACCCGGCCATCGGCCACCGACAGCGACTCTCTCAGGCGCTGCACCAGTGGGTCGCTGAGCACGGAGGGCAGCGACAGCAGACCGTCTATGGCCGGCGACGGGCCCAGATTTTGAAGTTGCTGATAGGCCGTGCGTTTTTCTTCCAGTGTCAGTTTGGCCTGGGTGTGGCGTTGAGAGAGCTGGGAAAGCTGCTCAGCGTCGATGGTCTGCACGCCGCGCACATCAATCAACTGTTCCTCCTCCCGGTATGCCTGCAGTCGGGCCTCCGACAAATCCAGGTTTTCCCGCAGCTCTATCAGGCGTTGGTTCAGCCAGTCAGAGGCTTGTACCGACGCATTCGACCGGTTTTGCAGGTACTGGCTGATATAGACCTCGGCTACTGCATTGGAGATGGTGGCCGCCATGGCCGGGTCTTCCAACTCGTAACTTATCTTCACCAGCTGGGTTTTTTTCACCGGTGATACGCTCAAGCCGCCGGTGAATTTATCCGTTGCCGCTTCAAATGCTTGGCTTGGTGTGAGCACGACAGGTTCCTGTTCCTGCAGCGCGGATGGCAGTCGATCTTCAGGCAAAAGGTTCAAAGGCAGGTTGGACTTTATCAGGCCGCGCAAACCCGGATCTGGCTGCTGTTGACGAGGGTCAAACAGTGGATGATCGGCAATTTGCAGGCGCTCCATGACCCGACGAGCCAGTTCGCGGCTTTTAAGTACCTCGGTCTGGGTAAGTATGTAGCTCTCGTTCGGCGCCTGCAGGCGATAAACGTCTTCAATGGCCAACACCTTCGGCTGTTCATTTTCTATCAGCAACGTTGCGGTTGCACGATACACCGGCTGCATTCTGCTGACTGCAAAGGCGGCCGCCGCAGTCACGGACGAGGTGAATAACAATATCTTCCATTTATGCAGCCAGAGATTGCGCCACAACTGGTGGATATCAATCATCTCATCTGACTTGGGCGATGCTGACGGCACGGTATTGCTCCAATCTGTTATGCAGATGCTGGTATGGTCAAGACGTCGCAAACCCGCGAAATGCTTTGTCTGCCAGGATGCTGCTTAGAAAAAACTTTGTCGTACGGTGATAACATCGCCCGGCCGCACCAGCGAGTCCATCTGCGCCTTGCGCGGGCGCCGGGTGGTGTCATCGTCAGAAATGATATAGATATTGCGTTTGGACGCACGCTCGGTGAACCCTTGGGCCAACGAAATAGCCTTGAACACCGTCAGCCCAGGCTGATACGGAAACCCACCGGGCTGGCGCACTTCGCCATTGATGAAAAATTTGCGGTATTCAAGTATGGTTACGCTGACGCGCGGGTTAATCAAATAACCGTCGGCAAGCCCCCGGGAGACGGTGCGTTCCAACTCGCCCACCGTCAACCCAAGCAGGCGGATTTCCCCAAGGAATGGGTAGGATATTGTGCCTGCGTCGCTCAACTGGGTTTCCAGCGTCAGCTCTTCCTCCCCGTAAACCGCTATTCTGACTCGGTCGCCAGCCCCCAGCGCGTAGGACGACAGACCTTCTTCGCCCTGGGATTGGGCACTAGGGGCGACGATCATGAGCAGAAAAAAACAATAAATCAAAGATGATGGAATAGCTCGAAACACGTATGACATACCTCTCCGAACCGCGTGTCCACTGGCTGGCCTGCAGCTGTTAAGCAAATATGTGGCCTGTCGCCAAGCCGGACTGCGGGCAACCCTCTGGTCCCCACCGGGATTCTACTTTAGCGCGTCGTGACTGCGAAGAATACTGCTCGGTTCTAATGCAGCATTGGCATGTTGCTTTTTTAACCGATAACACTCAAAGGATCAACCCGATCTAATGCCGTGCACCAAAAAGCGACCCTGCAGTTAAGCCAATCTGCTGAAACACGCGCCATAGCTGAAGTTGGCTCTTCTATAACCAGCGCAGCATATCCCAGACGGAGATGCTTGTCGATAAACCAGTAGATCTGAAATCCTGGATTATGTGCATTTGCAAAAAGTAGGGTTTTAGGCATGGATTTGAAACGCACGTTAACTATATAATCTCCGGCGAGCAACAGAACCAAAATAACAGTTATCACCTGCAGGGCGTTGTTAGGCAGATGTGAATGACATGCACCGCCAGGTGTTGAACGTTGCTTGCGATTGTTCATTTTTTGAACGCCGCCGGGGTGCGCTCGGCCTGGAAGGGTCTGGGGGCGCATCGATAGGAATGGGGGGAATGGAGCGGTCCGGTCAGTTGGTAGTCTCTGAATTGTACGAAGCAGCTGCGAATCGTTGAGCGCTCGCAAGGGCGCGAAGGTCGTTGGGCGATGTTCAGAGATTGCTTGGTACGCATTTTAACCATAGCCATGACAGGCACAGTGCTGGCACTCGCACCGGCTTGCACTGTTGGTGATGGTGGTTTGATGTATGTGCCCTAAATCTAGGACGAACCTCGTCCGTGACGACGTCAATTCTTCAGTGGGCAGATCCTATGAGCAATCTGGGAATTTCAGAAGCGATCAGCAGCGCAGAGGTAGATGTAGATTCTGGCGCTGATGTGAGCACCGGCACCATCAATGACCTTATTGTTGATTTTTCACATTTGGGGCGAAAAACCACAGGCATTGAGCGAATCTCGCTGAATCTGTTCAGTGCACAGGCCCTGGCTCCATTGGTGGCCAAGCATGTGTACGCGTCCAGCGTCAAGCATATGCTGCTGAAGCAGTGGCTGGGCTTGCTGACCGTCGCCTGGTCCAATCGTGAGGCAAAATTGCTGTTTCCCGGGTTTCCTCCGGGCATACCTATCAGTCTACTGTTTGGTCGACGAGCAATCCCCTACATACATGATCTTTTCCTGTTAACCCGGCCGGACGATCTGAACCTGAAGGCCAAGCTGTATATGAGGCCCTCGTTCAAATACGCCATCCGCAATCTGAACGTCTTTTTTGTCAACTCGCAAAAAACCGAAGACGACCTGCGCGCTTTTTGCAAGCCGAGCGCCAAGATTATCAAGTTTCGTCCGGTGGTGGAAAACTGCTTTGATTTCAACTTTGTTCAGCGGCCTTCGCCAAAAACCCTCGGTGGGCCACTGAAACTGTTGATGCTTGGTACGCTGGAGCCGCGCAAAAATTATCAGTACGCCCTGTGGTTGCATCGCACTTTGAGGGAAAAGTGGGGCAATGATGCGGAATTGCATATTGTTGGCCGCGAAGGGTGGGGCGTTGACGTCAAGCGGCTGGCTGAAGAGCCAAACGTGCATTACCATGGCTACCTTGAGAAAGACGACATTCGCGCTTTGGCCGAGAACTGCAATGCGTATCTGTCTACGTCTCACGATGAGGGCCTGGGGCTGCCTTTGCTGGAGATGCAGTATTCCGGGTTGCCGGTGATCGCCGTAGACATCCCGGTGTTCAAAGAAGTATTGAACGGCTCCGGGCTATTGATACCGCAGGGCGATGTGGCGGGAGCGGCGGACGCAATAGTCGATTATTTCACCAACGTCTACGACGAAACCACCTGCCCGGCCAGAGCACTCGAAAACATTGAGCACTGGAACCGGGTTGCAGAGGCGGATCGCCGCAGCGTGATTGAATACTTATCCTCGGAAGCCTGACGGGCAGAAAAATTGCAGGCAGTTGGGCGCTGAGCTACGTCCTGTAAATTGGGGCACATCGTACCGCGTAAATAAATAGTATATGCTGCACGCGAACAATAGTACCAAGCTATCTTACCTGTTTGGGGTGCAGCCATGGCCGTCCCTCGGCCCCCATTCATTGCCATCCGGACTTATGTCCGCAGGTGAGCGACAAGTTGTGCAGGAGAGAAATGAATAACAAACAGTACCCTGTTGCCATGATGCACCCTTTCGACCCACGTGGTTCAAAAGTGGGCGGTCTGGAGACCTATACCCGGGATTTCATCCGCTTTCACCCGCAGGATTTTTCAGTGTTGCTGATTGGGGTTGACGGTGTGGGTGATCTGAAGCTGGGCGAGGTAATACCCTTGCGAACTCAGGACCGGGATATCTTGTTCCTGCCGATCATCCGCTATCCTGAGGCCAATATTCACGAAGCGGCAACGTCGATTGGCAAATCCATAACTTTTCAGTTTGCCTTAGGCTTGCTCAAATATTTGCCGAAAATCCGCAAGTTGTTGCGCTCCGGGGGGTACACCGTAGATTTGCGGCGGGTAGAATTCTCCTGGATCTGCATCGCCTCCGGGGTGAAGTTCTTGCAGATGCTGCATGGCGAGGGTGCGCCGAAGATGGCCATGGACAGCCTGCTGAAAAAACACCGTTATGTGCATAACCTCAACCAGAATACAGCTATGCGCTATTGCGAGCGGTTCCTGTGTGTAAACCCTTTCATAACCCAGCGTATAAAATCGGAGTACCCGAAGTACCAGGACAAGATCTCAACCCTGACTACCTGGTACAACCCGGAGGTCTACCAGCCTACCCCATTCAACCTGGATGACGGCAAGCTAAAAATCGTCTTCTGCGGCCGGCTGGACGCGTTCAAGGTGCCGGAGCTGATATTTCAAGCCATTGCGCAGGTCGCAGACCGTTTGGGGCGGGGCCGGGTGCAATTTCACTATATTGGCACAAGTGACCCACACAGGTTCAGCGAGTACAAGTTGGTTGAGGACCTGACCGTGCTGCACGGCTTCAAACGGCCGCCGGAAATGGCCAAGATACTGGACTCTGTGCACTGCGGTATTCTGACGTCGGAATTCGAAGGAATGCCGCGCTTTGTGCTGGAAACCTTGGGTGCTGGCCGCCCGACCGTGGCTGTACACCTGCCTCAGCTTGAGCCCGTCATTGAAGACGGCGTAAGCGGTTTTCTGATTCCGCGGGACGAGCGAGAAACAATGCTGCCGCTGATCTCCGAGCGCATCATTCAGCTTTGGGCACTGATTCAGGAAGGTGGCATAGCGCCCGAGCTGGTTGCGGAACACGTAGCCGATTACACGCCCGCCCACCTGCTGGGCTTGGTGTACAGCTATCACCGTCAGATCCAAGACGCGGGTCCGCTCCCGGATAAAGTAGGCGTAGAGGCTTAAGCAGGCAGCCATTTGGCCTGCAGCGCCAGTTCAAGGCAGTAGGGGGCGCTCTTTCGCGTGTGGATGGTCGGCGAAGCAACCTGTGATTGACTCTGAGAAAAACCTGCAACCGCTGCATTAACCGCCAAGCGCCAGAACCTATTATGTTGGTCAGCAATACGCTTAAATATTTACCGGCACAATTGCTGGCACCGCTCTCTCAGTTTTTGTCCATCATCTTCTGGACCCATCTGGGCGACGACGCGCTAATAGGTTATGTGACGTTGATTGCGGCTTTTCAGGAGTTGGCAATGGCCGTATTCCTGCAGTGGTGGATGCTGTACTCCATGCGCGAGTATGGACATTACAAAAAGCTTGACCAGCTGGACCATTATTGGCGCACGTGCCGAAGCATCATTGCTGTGGCCAGCGTCATCATTGCCTGTTCCGCAGTCATCAATCTGCGACTGTTTGTAGATTCGCAAGCGGCACTCAACGTGGTGTTGATTGTTGCGGCATATAGCGGCCTGCGCGCAATCAACAATTTCAACGCGTCCATTGCTTCTCTGAATCTGCAATTCTTCAAGTACACGGTGCTGACGTTGTCGGGTCCGTTCCTTGGTTTATTGATTGGTCTCTTTTTCCTTTTCCGCTTTGGCTCAGACCCAATCTATCCATTGGCAGGCTATCTGCTGGGTGAAGCCATTGCCACCGCTTATCTTTGCGCTCGGGTGGTCTGGAGGCGTTTCCGTTTCGGTATGTCGGCAGAGATCTGGAAAGCGGCCTTGCACTATGGCTTGCCTATGGTGCCTTCCGCCCTTTTCTCGTGGCTGATACTGCAGTATCCCCGCTTTTATATAGCGGACACGTTAACCCTGCAGGATGCGGGCTTGTTTGCCGTAGGCGTGGGCCTGGGGCAGCGCTTGGCGTCGCTGATCACCATGATTGTGACGCCGGCTGCCTTACCGCTGCTGTTCAAGCGCGCCCATGAACAGGGGCAGGCCGCCGCCGCAGGTCAATTGGAGGCCAACCTGCTACTGCTTCTGGCAGTGCTTATGCCTGGGTTGGTGGGGCTGTATCTGGTTGCGCCCAACCTTATTCCGCTGATCATCGCCGAACCCTTTATTGATAGCACGCTTCGCATTTTGCCCTGGGCGTTGGCTACCGGTGGTATGTATTCGATGTTAAGCGGGTACGTTAATCACATTTTCTTCCTGCAGAAAAAAACCCGCGTACTGATGCTGATTAACTTCTGTACCGGCTTGGGTGTAATTCTGCTCTCTGTTGTTTTTGTTAGATCGTTTGGCCTGGCAGGTGGGGCAATGGCCAGCTCAGCGGCGTTAACCACGGCCATTGTCGCCACTATCGCCTGGCAATGGCGTGCCGGGCACATAAGCCTGCCTCTTCCGGCCATGATCAAGATTGCCCTGTCGGCGGCGGCCATGGTGGCCGTTGTGCGGGTGATGGGCGTGGACGGCGACGGGGTTCTGGCATTGCTAGTGCAAATCGCCGTAGGCGGTCTTACTTACTGCCTGGCCGCGACAGTGTTGTTTGCCGGCGAGGCGCGACTGCTGTTTGCACGATTCAGGGGGGCGGCATGAGCGCCGTCGTCCAAGCCCAGCCCCCGCTGGACTTCCTTCGCGCCAGCGCTCGTCTGCCCAAAGTGACCTTTGCTTTGTTTGTGTTGGCCATCGTGTTCGTCTTTTCGTTGTCGGGCGACCTGCTGGTATTGTTGAACATCAGCTATGTCACTGAAGGCGGCAACTTGCTACACAAGATACACCCAAGCATCTATGTGCTCACACTGGGCTTGGCCTACTGGGTGGCCTTTTACCGCAATGGTTGGGCCATGCTGCTGCAGGCCAGTCTGCACAGTAGTTGCTTCTATCTACTACTTTGCTCCATCTGCCTGATGGTGTATGTAACCTTGTTTTCCATGCCGCTGGCAAATCCGTTCGTCACCTTTTTCGGGGCATACCTGTTTTACACAGTGATGATTCTGTTAACCCCCGACCAGAGAGCCGTGGTAACCCGGGTAGTGCTGATCATGCTGTTACTCAATTCGGGTATTGGAATCTACGAGTATTTGCAGGGCGCGACCTTGGTGCCGGCCACACAGTTGGATTTTATGACCGGAGAATACATTGATGCCAGCGAATGGACGTTTATCAGGTCTTATGGTTTGCTCGGACACCCGCTGACCAGCACCTTGCTGACCGCGCTCTTTCTGACTATTTACTTGGTCAAGTTTTTATTTGAGCGAGTATCCCGGCTGGAAAACTGTGTTGCTTTGCTGGCGGTCATTGCCTTGCCCTTGTTTGGCGGAAGGGCGGCCATAGCGGTTTTTGTGCTCATAGCGTTGATGGCCCTTTTTTTTAAACTGCTGGTGACGGTACGCAGTGGACGGGTTGAAAGGGTGGTTCTGATTGCTTTGGCGCTTGCTCTGCTTGCGCTTCCGGCGGCCGCTTTTTTTGCGTTTCAAAGTGGGCTACTGGATCCGGTGCTGGAAAGAATCGAAGATGATCAGGGCAGCGCCGAAACCCGCATGATTGCGTTGAAGATGCTGCTGGATACGCCGTTCACCAATTTGCTGCTGGGAAACTTTGACGGCAGCTTGAAGGATCGGCAGATGATGTACGGCACTCACTACGGTATCGAAGTCAGCTGGATTGCGCTGATACTGATGTACGGTGCTATCAACACGGCACTAATCATATACAGCCTCTATGGTTTGAGCAGGGCCGCCGCCAGACGCTTCGGTGCCCACGCACTACTGCCGGCCGTCTTCTTTTTTGTAGCCATAAGCTCAGGCACGGGTTTGGCGTCAAAATCCTTGTATCTGGTCTCATTCATCGTAATGATTCAAGCATTGATGACCACGCGTGAAGCCCAGGCCGCACCTGATTGACGAGCATGCAGGGTGCGGGTGGCTCGCGGTGTTGCGCTCGGCGCAGAGAGTGAACGGCCTGCGCGCCCGGCAACAATGCATCACATTATTTTTTGCTTGAGCAGCGGGATGTACACATGAAAAATATTGGGTTGTTTACCAGCGAGTTCTTTCCCCTGCGGGGTGGCATTGGCACCTATGCCTGCGAACTGGCCAAAGCCGCAACCGAACTGGGAGCGCAGGTGACCGTGCACGCTCCCGATTACGGCCAGAATTTGCGGGAGGAAGACAAGCGACAGTTTCCGTTTGAAGTTGCAAGGTTTTCCGGTGCCCGGCATACCATGAAAGACCTGCCCGCCAAACTCATGTACGTTCGAAAGGCGCTGAGGCAGAGGCAATACAGCCGAATACACGCAGCGGACTGGCCGTTTTATCTGCCCGTGCATTTTGCTGCCGGTCCGGCTTGCAAATCCTACATGGTGCACGGCAGCGAAGTCATTGAAATGCTGGCGCCTGCAAAGGCGTTTGTGGCCAGTAAGTCAGGACTGTTTCGTCCGCCCGCCCAGGTCTTTACCAACAGCTTGTTTACCCGAGATTTGTTTCTGCGTCACAACCCTGCCGTCAGCGCCGACAGAGTGCATGCCGAATGGCTGGGAGTAAGTGATTTTTGGCTGCAGCCGGTCAATTCCACCCGTGTCAGGCACGCGCACGGCATAGCCGATGATGCTTTCCTGATGCTGACCGTTGGGCGGCTAACGCCACGCAAGGGGCATTTGGATGTACTGGCTGCTTTGGCGAAATTACCTGATGCCATCAAGCGCCGTTTTTGCTACGGCATTGTGGGCCCGGACTACGATGCACCTTATCTGGCGCAGATTCGAGCCGCAAGTGCAGCCTCGGGCTGCGAGGTGAAAATTCTGGGAGAAGTTGACGACCTGCGACTGCGGGAACTCTACAGCGCAGCGGATCTGTTTTGTCTGACCGGGCGGGAAATTGCCAATGGTCCGGTCGAGGGGTTTGGGCTGGTGTATCTGGAGGCGGGCGCTCAAGGGTTGCCGGCCCTGGCGGGCAACCTTGGAGGTATGCCGGAGGCCGTAGTAGACGGCGAGTCCGGTCTTGTGGTGGACAGCAAGAGCACCCGTGCCATTGCAGACGCGATAACCCGCTTGGTTGAGGATGAAAGCCTGAGACAGGGCCTGGCCACAGGTGCGAAAAAGCGTGCGCGGCAACTCAGTTGGCAGCGCCTGGCGGCGGCTACATTTGGAATGCAGCAGTTGGTGAACGTTACCGAGCCGGTTGCCTGATGGTTAACGGCTCTTTGCAAAATAATACGGGCGATTGCCGGCAGATCTGAGAGGAAATCGGCTTGTACAGAAATGTGTCTCTGGATATCCTGAAATTAATCATGGCTATCATGATTGTGGGGTTGCACACCAACTTCCTTGTGGATGTGAACCTGCTGGCCAATCGTTTGGTGGCTGAAGGGTTGTTCCGTATTGCCGTGCCAATTTTTTTCATGATAAATGGCTATTTTTTCTGTAGGGCAATTGATACAGGGCGAACCCTTGACTGGGTAAAAAGGGCGCTGATCTTGTATCTGGTCTGGATGCTGGTTTATGCGGCGTTCTGGTTTCAGCCAGAGCGCTTTGCCGTTCGGGATATTGTCAGGTTGCTGAAGTTTGTCATCTTCGGGTGGCATCATCTTTGGTATCTGCCAGGCATTATTGGGTCGGGCGTAATGATGTATCTGCTGCGCAACCAGCCTCGTGCACAATTGCTACTGTTAGTCATTGGTCTTTTTATGGCCGGTCTCGTTTTGCAGTACGCGGGAAATTATCACCTGGGCCTGGCCTTGTCCGCCAGCGTGGACAAATGGTTGAATGTGGTGTGGGTTTATCGGAATTTTGCATTTTTTGGGTTCCCGTTTTTTTGTATGGGTTACCTGGCGGGCAGGACGCCCGCCTTGATGGTGGTAAAAACCGCATGGCTGCTGGTTGCCGTTGCCATTGGCATGATGCTGCTAGTGACAGAGGTGTTAATCAACTACCGCTTCATAGGAGCAGAGCAAGGGTTTGATATACTGGCGTCATTGTTTATCCTGTGCCCTGCAATCTTTCTGTTGTTCCTGAGGCAGCAGTGGCAGGGCGGCAGTAAAAATCTGGCTTTGTATTCTGCCGCTATCTACTTTGTCCACCCTATGTTTGTTGTTTGGTTCCAAGAGCGGTTGCAGTTGCAAGGTTTGGCGCTAACACTGCTTGTAATCCTGACATCCCTTGCTGCTGCCACCTTGATGCTCAGGATTCATCGTAAATTCAAGTACATGCTTTGAGGGCCTGCACACACGACGCAGGCGTAGGGCACAAAGGAAGATCATCATGCGACTAAGTAGAAGGGCGCTCCTCAAGCAATCAGCCAGTATCGGTTTGCTGGGGGCGTCCGGCCCGCTGCTGGCAGAGCCACAGGCAAGCCTCGCCTACCAGCCGCGTCCGGGTGTGCAAGTTGAACCGCTGCGCGACTCTGCGGCGCAGGCAGGCGTCAAATTTGGCTGCTCCTTCGACATGGCCGTATTGAAAGACAAGGATTATGCCGCGCTTATCAAGCACCATTGTGCAATCCTGACAACAGATTATCAGCTCAAATTCAACGCCCTGAGACCTTCGAGCGGTGAAGCCAACTTCCGTAAGGCGGATCAATTGGTGCAGTTTGCAGAACGGGCAAAACTGCCGCTGCGCGGGCATGCCCTGATCTGGAATGAAAGCCGGCCCGACTGGTTGGTAAAAAGCTCAAGTAAGGCTGTGGCCTATTGGCTGGACCGGCATGTCGAGGAAGTTATGGGGCGCTACCAGGGGCAGATGCAATCCTGGGATGTTGTAAACGAACCCATCTGGCCGGACCATAAGCGGGAAAAAGGCTTTCGTGGCGGCCCCTGGACCAACGCTTTGGGTACATCCTATGTCAAGCGGGCGTTTGATCTGGCGGCTCGGGTAGACCCAAAGGCCAAGCGGGTTTTGAACGAGGCCTGGCTCGAACGCGATGATCGCCGAGGCCGGATGATTCGCCAGGCATTCCTGCCATTTATACGGGATTTGCTGGAGCAGGGCACTCCCATTGACGCCGTTGGCGTGCAGTGCCATTTGCAGCCGGGCAATACCAACATGGACGCGTTCATGGAAGTACTGCTAACGCTGAAAGAGTGGGGTTTGCAGATTTATGTCACCGAGTTGGATGTGGATGACGCCCGCCTGGCGGACGACGCCCACCTGCGGGATCAGCAAGTGGCTGATGAGTACAGCAAACTTCTCCAAGCGCTCTTGCCACTTGGTGCAGAGACAGTGCCCGTCATTCAGACCTGGCGTCTCAGCGACAGGTACGCCATATACGAGCGCCCCAAACACCGGCCGGTGAGTGCCTTGCCCTTCGATGAAGCGTTCCAGACCCGCCCGGCCTATCAGGCGATCCGCGCCGGGTTCTCGCAGTTTCGGCAACCCGCGAACGCGGCCGGGCCTGCAAACCTGACGCCAGTTGAGTTGCCATAAATGCAACTGTTCAGCTCGCGGCCGAGTGTGCGAAGGGCGGCGTTAACAAACGGCGCTTTACCCGTGTAAGCTCATAATGATTGTCTTGCCCTGCACAAATTCGGACTTAATCTGAACCGCCTCGGAATAGGCTGAAGAGTTGCCCGTACCTTTTTTCAACAGGAATATTTTGATGACCGCCAGCACAAGTCAGCCGCTTCCGTTGCCAGATTTCCCCGCCTCCGCCCAGGTGCAACCGGTTTCGGCGCAGAGCCAGTCAAGGCGTGTTTTTGCCTCAATGACGTATTTTCGGGCAATTGCCATTTTATTGATAGTGCTTGGACATACGCGCTACGTCAGTGGCCTGGAGCAGACCTCTCAATTGGGCGATATTATCTTTGGGTTGTTTTCAGGTGGCACCTATTATTTTCTGTTTATTGGCGGATTCCTGTTTGCGCACCTGGAGCTGAACCGCTTCAATTATCCAAAATTCCTCAAGAAAAAGTTCTTGTGGGTGGTTTGCCCCTATCTGGTGTTTTCCATACTGCCTGTGGTAGCGGCGCTCATTTTGAAAGACCCCTACCCGGAGTATTTCTTTAACGGTAAGCCGGGGGTTTGGCATGAATACGTGCGGCCGGCCTTGTTGTACCTGCTGACCGGCAGAGTCTTGACGGGCTATTGGTATATTCCGTTTATTACCTTGATGTTCTTTTTGACACCCATTTTCATACGGTTGAGTAACCAGCGCGCGGGTTTGAAGTTGGCGATTCTGGCGCTGGGGTTTTGCGTATCCATGCTGGCGCAGCGGCCAGTGGATAATATTTCGGTAGTGCAGTCATTGATACACCTGTGGCCGGTCTATTTCCTGGGTATTCTGGCGTACCAGTACCGGGAGGTAATTCTAGAGCGGCTGCAAAACAAAGAGTGGCTGCTGTTGGGACTGTTGCTGGCATCCATGGGGGTTATTGCATTCATTGAAGGCGGATTTCGGCTGAATAATCTGCATAAGCCGCTGTTCGAGTACGCGGGTTTTGACCTGAGAATACTGCAAAAGGCCCTGACCTGTATATTGCTGATGGTGTTCTTGCAGCGCTTTAATGGAACGCGCAACAGGCTGTTGGAACTGATCGCCTCCGCAAGCTTCTGCATCTATTTCTGCCACCCCATTTTGATCTATATTTTGGCTCGGCTTGATTTGAACAGCGTACTTGGTCTGCCGGCTGCGGCGTTTACTTTGCTGCTGGTGGTGCTGATTGTCGCCTTGGCGTGCCTTTATGGTGCCATTATGCGTAGATTGGTTCCGCGCTACAGTCGCAGCATTTGCGGATGGTAGAGCGCGCAGGGTTGTTCTATCAAATGCCACCACCCCAGGAGGGTTGGCTCCTATGAGCAAATTGTTGGTTCCACTACAGGCTTTGCCGGCGTTGTTGCTGGTTATGGTTGTTCAATCGGTAGGAGCGGCGCAGCCCGGCGCCCGCTTGCAGTTTACGCCCACGCTGGAGCTGCAACAGGTATATGACGACAACTACCTGGCCCAGCCGGACGATAAGCAGGCTGCTTGGCTAACGCTGGTCACTCCGGGTTTGGGGGTGGAGCTGAGTAGCGGTGCCTCGAACATGATCGTGCACCTGGACCACACGCGCGGAGTGAACAGTGAGAGCTCCTCCGATAATTTTGCTGACAACCGCTTGAGGCTTGCCAGCACCTGGCAGGCCGACTATCGTCACCGGCTAAAGCTGGACGGCTATTACCTGGACGGCCATGAATCCAGGGGCACCGGTGTGCTGCAGGGCAGGGCGGGATTGAACGCCGATGAACTGGTAACCTTTACTCAAAAGGGCCTGCGGTCACAATACGATTTTGGCGCCACAGGAGCACGCGGGCAACTGTCACTCAGGCTGGGTTACGGCGACAGACGCTACACCAATTATGAAGCCCTGACCGACCGTTTAGATCACAACCGGGCACGTGTTGCCGGTTTGGTTTTTTTCCGACTGGCCAGCCGGACCCGAGTGTTGCTGCATACGGAAGTTGAAGATGTGACATACACCAACTTTCCGGCTGCCGGTGAGGCGCGCAGCGCGCCGGACCATACCACCGTGCGGGCGCTGATAGGCTTTACCCGGGAAAACACCGGCGACACCGTGAGTACGGTAAAACTGGGTGGG
The DNA here is from genome assembly GCA_964399955.1 of uncultured Cellvibrionaceae bacterium. Taxonomy (GTDB): domain Bacteria; phylum Pseudomonadota; class Gammaproteobacteria; order Pseudomonadales; family Cellvibrionaceae; genus CAYNST01. The sequence goes on from CAYNST010000023.1 coordinate 30,385, forward strand.
TTTCAGAAGAAATTTGCCGGAGTCGGCCGCGGCGAATTCACGGGCACAAGCTGGGAAGCTGATGTCAAATGGTTGCTTACTTCCTATTCGTCCCTCACTTTGTTCACCGAGCGGGCCAGTCGCGAGCCTTATGATACTGCAGACAATTATATTGATGCCAAACTGCTGCGCATCACCTGGAATCACCAATGGGCGGAACGCCTTTCCAGCAGTGCCGAAGCTTTGTATGAAGAGCAGGATTATGAAAGCAGCGCCATTGATCGACGCGACAAGATTTCAGGAGTCAACCTGGAGCTTGTATACCAGCCCAGGCACTGGCTAAAGACGGGCGTGCGTGCATCCCACTACGACCGCGTCTCAAATCTGCCCGCCTATGAATATCAACGCAACAGGTTGAGTCTGCGTATTAGCACCGAATTTTGACCTTTACAGTATTGGGGTTTAGAGACTGGACGCAGATTTTCGAGGCCTGCAGCAACAAGGGCGGTAGGGGTACCAACTGTGGCAAGCTGCGGCAGCCGCTCAGGGCTGCCGCAGCTTAACCGTCATTGTTGCCAGTGTTCGTCGTAAACAAAAAACACGGTAGACAGAGGCGGCAAATCCACTTCAAAGGAGAAGGGCAGGCCGTGGCTGTGCAGCTGCTGGGCATTGCAGCCGCCCGCATTGCCCATGTTTGAACCACCATAGCACTCGGCGTCGGTGTTAAGGGCTTCTCGCCAGCGGCCAATCCTGGGTACGCCAATACGGTATTTCTGGCGTGGCACCGGGGTAAAGTTGCATATTACCAGCACCGGCGGGATGGCGTCGTCCACACCACTGCGATAAAACGCAAACACGCTGTTGGCGCGGTCGTCGCCAATCAACCAATTGAAGCCGGTGGATTCGCAATCTGCGTTGTGCAGTGCCGGCTGCGAGCGGTACAGGTGGTTCAAATCGGCGATCACCCGGCGTACGCCCTCATGCAAGGGGTTTTGCAGGGCAGACCAGTCCAACTGAGTGTTGTGGTTCCACTCACTGGCCTGGGCTATTTCTCCCCCCATGAATAACAGCTTTTTCCCGGGATGGCCCCACATAAAACCGTAGTAGCTGCGCAGATTGGCAAATTTTTGCCAAAGGTCACCCGGCATCTTGCCAAGCATGGAGCCCTTGCCGTGCACTACTTCATCGTGAGAAAGCGGCAGCACAAAGCGCTCGGAGAATGCGTAGTGCAGGCCAAAGGTGATGCTGTCGTGATGGTGAGTGCGATAGATGGGGTCCTTGGCGATATAGTCCAAGGTGTCGTGCATCCAGCCCATGTTCCACTTATAGGTGAACCCCAGGCCGCCGGTTGACAGGTCGTGAGTTACGCCGGGCCACGATGTGGACTCTTCGGCTATGACCATGGCGCCTGGAACCCGTTCGGCGACGATGCAGTTCAGGTGGCGCAAGAAGTCTATGGCTTCCAGGTTTTCACGACCGCCGTAGCGGTTCGGGATCCACTGGTCGTGTGCGCGTGAGTAATCCCGGTAGAGCATGGAGGCGACGGCATCTACACGCAAGCCGTCAACGTGGTAGGTCTCCAGCCAATGCAGTGCATTGGCCAACAGGAAGCCGCGCACTTCATTGCGCCCCAGATTGTAAATTAATGTGTTCCAGTCCTGATGGAAGCCCTCGCGGGCATCTTCGTGCTCATAGAGCGCCGTACCGTCAAAGCGCATCAGCCCGTGGGGGTCGGTGGGGAAGTGGGCGGGTACCCAGTCAATGATCACGCCAATGCCTGCTGTGTGGCAGCGGTCCACGAAGCGGGCAAAAGCCTCCGGACCACCGCACTCGGGCAGGGGCGCAAACAACCCAACCGGTTGGTAGCCCCAGGAGCCGCCAAACGGATGCGCGGACACCGGCAGCAGCTCTATATGGGTAAATCCCAGCTCCTGAACATAGGGGATTAGCTGCTCGCTCATTTCATCCCAGGTCAGTGGGCGGTTGCCTTCCTCCGCTACCCGTCGCCAGGAGAGCGCATGCAATTCATATGTGGACATGGGCGCTGTTGGCGCCTGAGCCTCATTGCGGCGCGCCATCCATTCATGGTCGCTCCATTCGAACGCGGCAGGCGAGGGCACTATGGACGCGCTGCCTGGCGCGGCTTCAGCCTGCCCGCCGACAGGGTCGGCTTTGAGCGGCAGAAGGCCGTGCTGGCCCAATACTTCGTATTTGTAATGCGCACCGGCTTCCACTCGGGGGATGAATATCTCCCACACGCCAGAGTTGCCGCGCACGCGCATGGGGTGGCGCCGGCCGTCCCATGCGTTGAAATCGCCGACCACCGACACCCGCTTGGCATTGGGTGCCCAGACGGCGAAACGTACCCCAGGCACCCCCCGCACCTCCAAGACATGCGCGCCTAAGGTGCGGCTGATCTGGTAGTGTTTGCCTTCGTTGATCAGGTGCAGGTCAACATCGCCCAACAATGGACCAAAAGCGTAAGGGTCTTCGGTCTCCTGCACGGCGTCGCCCCAGTCAATGCGCAGACGGTAGTCGGCGTCTTTAGGTAAGGTGCCTACAAAGAGGTTGGCGGAGTGGGGGCTTGGCTGCAGTGCGGCCAGTGTCTCTCCGGTTTTGCGCTCCACCGCTTCCACACGCCGGGCCTGCGGTTGAAACGTTCGCAGTTCCAGCCGATTATTTTGCTTGTGGGGGCCGAGCAGGCTGAAAGGGTTGCTGAGGGTGGCGCTTTCCAGTGCTTGAGCTGCAGATTCTGCAATGCTGTCCTGTTGTTGTCTTTGCGCTGTGGATTCAGCCATGTTGTTTCACCTTTTTGTGTCTGCGGAGCTTCAATGACTGCGCCCGTTCCAGCAGCAAGCACCTCAGGCTTGTTGCTGGCGAATGATCGGGCGCAGGGCTCACTTGCTGCTTAGATCGATATCCAGTTCTTTTAGTATGGCGGCCAGTCCCTGCAGCGGTATGCGGATCCACTCGGGCCGGCTAGCCGCTTCATAGGAGATTTCGTAAGCGGCTTTTTCAATGGTGAATAACTTGATAAGCGCTTGCTGGCCTGCCTGATTCTGCCACCGGTGCGGCAAGGCTGCCGCAGACGCCTGGTAAGCCTCCAGGAACACCGCCTGAGAGCGGTGGTGGAACTTGCTCAGGAACTGCTGGTGTATGTTGAGAATTGTGTCGTTATTGAACACACTGTTGTGCGCAGCAGCGGTTTCTGCAGCGTAGTGGAAGGAGCGCAGCATACCCGCTACATCGCGGAACGGACTGGCTTTGGCTGAGCGCTCCTCCACCGTGCGCGCGGGTTCACCTTCGAAATCAATGAAATAGGCGTCGTCCTGAGCTACCAGAATTTGCCCCAGATGCAAATCACCGTGGATCCTGAACAGCAGTGAGCCTTGGCCCTGTCTTGCCAGTTTTTCTACGACGGAGACTACCGCTTCGCGGCTGTTCAACACGGCATTGACGAGTTGCTGGTCTGTTTCATCGAGAGAAGATTTAACCTTTTCCAGTTGTAGCAGCGCAGCGTTCAGTTCTTGATTGACGGCTTCTATCCAAGCCTGGCACTCCTGCTCGCCGGCCTCCTGTGGCGCAAAGGCGGCGTCATGGCTGTGGTTGGCCAACACGCAATGCATCTCGCCCAGGCGCTTGCCGATAACGGCTGCAAAGCGCTCCAGTTCTTCCAGTGCGGCGTTTTCATGCACGGCAATATCTGCATTGGTCTCATCCTGCTCCACTTCCGATGACTTGATGGAGGCGGTCTCTTCATTGAGGCGGTCAAGGTGATCCAGCATCCACTCCCAGCCGTTGCCCTGGTTGGGGATATAGCCCTGCAGCACGGCCAGTACAAATTGTTTGCCATTTTCGTCCATCCGGTAGACATGGCCCAACAGCGGTGCGGTGTTGGCAAAGCCGCCTTCAGTCAGAACTCCGCCCATGTCAACCTCCGGGTGCGGGCCCGGAAATACCCGACGCAACAGCTTGAGCACGGCGCGTTCGCCGATTATGACCGAGCTGTTGGACTGCTCGACAGACAGTGTGCGAATTTCCAGTTCACTGATGTTGAGGTCCAACTCGGCAAGGGCGGAGCTTGCCTTGAACACCGGCCCGGATTTGTGATCAGTGGCAGAGGGGCGATCCCCCCCGGCGCGCTGCAACAGATCCTCCGTGCTAAGGCCCGGGGTGCCGATGCTGGCAATCAACGACTCTACAAACACCTTGGCCAGGGCATCCGAGGCGATACCGTCGGTGAGAACGCCCACTCTCCGCTGGCGGCGCACGCGGGCCAGGGCCAACTGATGCGCAAGCGCTGGAACCTGATGATCTTCATAGAAAATGGTCAGTGGAATCTGGTAATACTGGGTTTGCTCGCCCACCTTCACTTCCACTTCGGTCAAAATTACGCTGGCCCACTCCTGGTCTGGCAGTGCGTCCTGGGGACGGGGCAGCAGGGCGGTATTGACGAAACGGGGGTTCTGCAGCCGGGAGCCCTTGCCCCCAAACCAACGCCGTTTGTTCAGATAGGTGGCAAGGATGTCGTTTTCCAGGGTGCTGCGCAGCGGCGGCAGGGTGACATCTCGGGGGCTGTCATCGCGCAGCACCAGCGTGACATGTTCAGGCATGGGCTCGGGTGGAGGAGAGTACCAGTCGGGTTGCTGCGTCTCGTCCGCCAGGAGAAACCAGTAGAAACCGTAGGGTGGCAGGGTCAACAGGTAAGTCAGTTCACCTATGGGCGGAAACAGGCTGCCGCCGGTCATTTCCAGAGGTACGTTGCCCGCGTAGGCGGATAAATCCAGCTCCACGGCCTGCGCGGCGCGGGACATGTTGGCCAGGCAGAGGATGGTCTCGGTTTTACCCGGGTCATTCGGCGGGGTGTATTCCCGTAAATAGGCCAGCACACGCCGGTTGTTGGGGTAGAGCATCTTGAGCGTGCCGCGACCAAACGCCTGGTAGCGCTTGCGTACCTCCAGCAACAGGCGGGTCCAGTTCAGAAACGAGTAGGGGTCCCGGCTCTGGGCCTCCACGTTGACCGAGTTGTATCCGTAGAGCGGATCCATGATGGGCGGCAGCATCAGGCGGGACGGGTCCGCTTTGGAGAAACCGCCGTTGCGGTCTGGCGACCACTGCATGGGCGTGCGCACACCGTCCCGGTCACCCAGATAGATATTGTCGCCCATGCATAACTCATCCCCGTAGTAGATAATGGGCGTACCGGGCATGGAGAACAGCAGTGAATTAAGTAACTCGATTCGGCGCCGGTCGCGTTGCATCAGTGGCGCAAGGCGCCGTCGAATACCCAGGTTCAACCGTGCGCGGCTTTCCGAGGCGTACTGGTTCCACAGGTAGTCCCGCTCCTTGTCGGTAACCATCTCCAGCGTCAGTTCATCGTGATTGCGCAGAAAGATAGCCCACTGGCAGTTTTCCGGAATGGCTGGGGTTTGACGCAGGATATCGGTAATAGGAAAGCGGTCTTCCTGCGCCAATGCCATGTACATACGTGGCATCAAGGGGAAGTGGAACGCCATATGGCACTCGTCGCCCTCACCAAAATACTCCTGTGTATCCTCTGGCCATTGGTTGGCTTCGGCCAGCAGCAGGCGGCCGGGAAAATTTTTGTCTATCTCTGAGCGGATCCGCTTCAGAATGGCGTGGGTTTCCGGCAGGTTTTCGTTGTTGGTCCCTTCGCGCTCCACCAGGTAGGGCACGGCGTCCAGTCGCAGGCCGTCGACGCCAATTTCCAACCAATAATTCATCACATCCAGGATGGCTTCCAGCACCTCGGGATTGTCAAAGTTAAGATCCGGTTGATGCGAATAAAAACGGTGCCAGAAATAGGACTTGGCAACCGGGTCCCAGGACCAGTTGGATTTTTCGGTATCCAGGAAGATAATGCGCGTGCCGTCATACTTTTGATCGTCGTCAGACCAGACGTAATAATCCCGCTCGGGTGAGCCGGGAGCGGCTTCGCGGGCGCGTTGAAACCAGGGGTGCTGGTCCGACGTGTGATTAACCACCAGCTCGGTAATGATGCGCAGTCCCCGCGCATGGGCTTCTTCTATGAAGCGTTTAACATCTTCAATTGTTCCGTAGTCCGGGTGTACGCCGTAATAATCGGCAATATCGTAGCCGTCATCTCTCAGCGGACTGGGATAAAAGGGCAACAGCCAAATGGTGTTCACACCCAGGGTGGCGACGTAGTCCAGCTTTTCGATAAGCCCGGCAAAGTCACCTATGCCATCATTGTTGGAATCAAAAAACGACTTGACATGCAGTTGGTAAATGATTGCGTCTTTGTACCAAGTGGGTTCTTCTGCCGACAGCACATGGTCGGCGGCGCTTACGTGGTGATTGGGGTCGGCCAGTCGGTTCAGTTCTGTCATGTTCAGGCCCTCCCTGCTGGCAGGCGCCAGATGGCAAATGGCAGCTCCTGTGGATCGAAGTACCAGTGCTGGCTGCTGCCGTACCAGCGAAAGCTGATATTGCGCATCAATTCGGTCACATCAAGTGACGCATATTCTTCCATTCCCAACTCCCCCATGGGTATTTGTAAGTGAGCTTCCTGACCGCGATGTGGGTCAAGACTGATGGCCACCAATATAATATTGCTTTTGTCGTGGGTGACCTTGCTGAAAAAAATGACATTGTCATTGTTCGATTGGTGAAATTTCACATTCAAATGCGTTTGCAGCGCCGGGTTCTCCTTGCGGATCTGGTTCAACCGAGTGATCTCGCTGATGATGTTTCCCGGCCCGTTATAGTCTCGCGGCCGGATCTCGTATTTTTCCGAATCCAGATATTCCTCTTTGCCTGGCAGTGGGGCCGACTCGCATAATTCGAAGCCGCTGTAGACACCCCAAAGCCCGGATAACGTAGCCGCCAAAGCGGATTTGATCACAAAGCCCGGCCGGCCGGAGGATTGCAGAAACAGCGGGTTGATGTCGGGAGTGTTGACAAAGAAGTTGGGCCGATAACAGCTTTTGGCTTTACTCGTAGTGAGTTCGGTCAAGTACTGCGTCAGCTCCTTTTTGCTGTTGCGCCAGATGAAGTAGGTGTAACTTTGCGAAAAGCCAACTTCGCCCAGGCGGTACATCATTGCCGGGCGGGTGAATGCCTCTGCCAGGAATATCGCTTCCGGGTGCTTGCTGCGCACATCTGCAATCAGCCACTCCCAAAAGGGCAAGGGCTTGGTGTGCGGGTTGTCTACCCGGAAAATGGTAACCCCTTCTGAAATCCAATAGAGGATAATGTCTCTCCAGGCCAGCCACATATCCGGCATGGCGTCTTCGGTGTAGAAGTCAACATTGACAATATCCTGATACTTTTTGGGGGGGTTCTCCGCATAGCGTATCGAGCCGTCCGGGCGCCACGAAAACCAGCCCGGGTGCTCGGTCAGCCAAGGGTGGTCGGGTGAGCACTGAATGGCAAAATCCAGTGCAATCTCAAGGCCGTAACGCGCAGCCGCAGCGCGTAGTCGGCGGAAGCCCTCAATGCCACCAAGCTCCGGGTGAACCGCCGCATGGCCACCTTCTTCACTGCCTATGGCGTAGGGGCTGCCGGGTTCGCCGGGTTCAGCCTTGACGTTGTTGTTGCGTCCCTTGCGGTGTCGCAGGCCAATGGGATGTATGGGCGGGAAGTAGAGCACATCAAAGCCCATGGCCTGAATGGCCGGCAAGCGAGTGATGACGTCATCGAATGTCCCGTGCTGTTCCGCAGACGGTGTGATGGAGCGTGGGAACAACTCGTACCAACTGGCGTAACCGGCGGCGGTGCGTTCTACATCTATGACGTAATTCTGCTTGGGCTGGGTCAGGAAGTGTCGGGGCTCCAACACCTCCACCGCCTCGGCCAGCGCTTGCTCCAGCAGCAGCTGCACCTGAGGCTCCAGCGCTTGGGTGGCGCGGTAGCCTTCAAGCTTTTCCAGTGCCTGGTGCATGGTTTCTCTGGCCGAATCTCTGGACAGTGAGTGATGAGACACAACCTGTGCATAGGCGTCGTCACGCTCGTCTGCTGGCAGTTTGTCCTGCGCAAGCGTGTAGTCAAAGATTTCCTTCAGCAGCAGGTATCCCTCTTCCAACTCCAATTGCACGTTGATCCCGGCATTGGATTTTTCATATAACTCGTGATGGTAGTTCTGCCAGCGGTCCAGCCACGCCTCTATCTTGAAGTAGTGCCGGCCGGTTTTGCGGGGGACAAAACAAGTTTGCCAGTGATCATTGCCCTGCAACACCATGGGCTGACTGTGCCACTGACTTTCCGCAGCTTCTTTCCAGATAACGCGTGCCGCCAGCCGATTATGCCCATCCGTATAGATAGTTGCGGTGACCGTAACCGCTTGGTCTACCACGCCTTTGGCCGGGTATTGCCCGCCGTCCACACAGGGAGACACATCGCTCACCACCAGTCGTGGCTTTTCCAGCGCTTGCTGTATTGATATGTCCATACGGGCTTTTGACTCCTTGGCTGCCGCATTGCCGCCCGTTGACGGCGGGTGAGCACCGGCGGCCGCTGCTTGCTCGTCCAGGCGGGCACTGCGCTGCTGGGTGTGGTTGCTGGGATGATTGTCGGGCATGATTTTGGGACCTCCGCACGGTATTACGCAGCTTCAACGGGTGTAGGGCCAGACACCTCAACATCAAGTCGGGGAGCTGCAGCTTCTTTACTGATGCCGGCGGCCGTAGGCCTTGGTGCGGCATCCTGGTTGTTCGGTCTTGCACCCTGGCGGCGGGTGACTAACGTGTTAATGCTGCGCTTGCAGCATTCGGCGTTGGCTGCCACTTGAATGGGCTGAATGGAGGCCCCCGCCAAGGCCGGATAAACGCGTGCCTGCCGAATGTTGCGCCCTTCTTCTGCCCGGTACAATAACCTTGATACGCAGGCCAGCCGGCGAAGTGTTCCGGCTGCGGGGGCCAAGGGTGCCGATTGCCTGCACCGCTTCAGGCGGAGGCGCCGGGCCTAAACCAATACGCATAGGCAAAAAAATGGCTTCACCACTAGGGTCTGTTGACGTTTCCTCATCACCACTGCTGGAGGCCATTTTTTCGTC
>CAYNST010000024.1:0-33870 GCA_964399955.1 uncultured Cellvibrionaceae bacterium
TGGCGCGTTTTCAGGTGCAACAGAGGCGATGATGAAACGTCAACAGACCCTAGGCTTGGCGGGCGATTCGACTCCTGGATGAGGCAAGCCCGCGCCTGGCGAGCTGCACAAAAGATGACCGCTTTGCCTGTGTTTTGCTCGATGGCAAGGTTTTTTGCGCTGAATATTGTGATTTGGTGCAAAAAAAGAGAATTTCGATTGGTATATCCCAAAGCACCGTCTACTTTAAAGGTACAGGCACTGTTTTAGGTCACTTTTAAAGACAGGGCGGGCTGGGCGCAAGAGCGCGCGGCTGCCATAAAATTCAACTATCCTACCCGGTCGAGGAAACTGCATGAAAGCTGATGTTTTAACCATAGCAGCTGTCGTATTTGTAGCAGGCATGGTTGCAAATGGTTTGGGCATTACCGATGTATTCGCCACCAGTGCTCAGGCGGCAGAACTGCCACCGTCTGCGTTGCAGCAGGGTGTAGTCTTTGAGCAAAACTGAGTTGTCATTGTTAAGTTGATCCCGGTCGGTTCAGCTACCGGACGCAGCGACGACATTCACAAGCATCCGCTGTCAGCGGCGGGTGCTGATAAAGCGGTGATCGGTCGCAATTGCGTGCAGTGGCACATCCCAGCTTTCAACCTGCAGTCTTGCCACTTGCTGAGTGCGATGAGCAAGGCCGATCAGCCGTGGCCGGCGGGTTTTGAGTTTAGCCAGTGTGCGGTCGTAAAACCCTCCCCCCATGCCCAGTCTGTTTCCGCGTTCGTCAAACCCCACCAATGGCATCAGCAGGGTGTCCAGGCGCGTGACCGGTACTTCACCGCCTGTAGTCTGAGGTTCGGGGATGCCATAGCGGTTGCGCCGCAGGGGGTCACCCTGCCGGTAGCGCCGAAAGCTCAAGGCTTTGTGACTGGCATTTAAAGCCGGAAGGTATACGGTTTTGCCGCGCCGCTGCAGTGAGCGGAGCAGTGGCAGGGGGCTTATTTCGCCGTCGGCGGGCCAGTAGAGGGCCAGATGATTTGCCTTGCGTACCCAGGGGTGGCGCCCCAGCCTGATCGCCAGCTTCTGCGCGGCCAAACCCTGCCGGGCAGCCGACAGTGCTCGTCTCCGGGCTCGAAGTGCGTCGCGCAGCTTGCGCCTGGCTTGAAGAGATGTATTCAAATGCGGAGGGAGATTCAAAAGATAAAAGAGCCTGGGGTGCCGCTGTCGACTTTACCTTGAACCGAAAGGATCAAGGGGGAGGGATCTGCCGTGTATTAGGCTTTCCGACGCGCGGACATGCACACAACACGAACGAGATACCTCCTGGTGCAACTTTATCGGCTCAGGGATTTCGTCGACTGGCGAACACCCAAGGCGTGAACTCACTATAACAAAAAAGTACCGGCTTGCCAGCCCCGAAGCGTGAAAATGCCGAAAATATGATCGGGAACCAGACCCTTGTTTTGCGGTCGCGCTTCCGGGGGGAAAAAAAGCAATCAGCCGTCCAGGGCTTCACCCAGTTTCTGCGACAGCGACTCCAGCGTGTGCTCTGCAGGCGGCTCATTTTTTTGCTGGGCAAGCTGTGCCTGTTTGGCCTGCTTGAGTTCGTGACACAGGTTCAGCGCCACCATGACGGCAATCCGGTCTGTGCCGACCATGCCGTTGGCGTAGCGAATCTTGCGCATGCGCGCGTCCACCTCGCGGGCGGCTTCCAGCAGCGCGGGCTTTTCGTCTGCCTCGCAGCCCACCTGGTATTCCTTATCCAGAATGTTCACCCGCACTCGTTGAATTCTGTCTGTCATTGGGAATTGGCCTCTATTTTTGTCAAGTGCTCAAGCAAGGCGGATCCGGGCTGCATCGTTTTATTTCTGCAGGCGCATCCGCTCGGCCTGCCAATGCTGCTCTGTAACTATTCAGCGCACGCCCGAACTTGCCCATAGCTGCGTTAAAAAGGGTCACCATCCGGTCAGGAGCAGGATGGCACGCCTGCAAGGCGGCCCCGATAGGGGCGGAGTATTTGCACGTAAAATTTTTTTTGCCTTGCCCTGAACAGATTCGGACGCAATCTCGACCGTCACGGGATAAGCTGAATAGTTAAGCTGCTCTCTTCGCTGCAGGTCTGCGTAGTCCGCTGCCAGGCGCCCATGTTTGCGGATGAGAGCATCCACTTGAGCTTCAACCTGAGCCAGCCATTGATTGGGCATGAACACTGTCTGCACTCTCAATTCGGCAACTACTATAGGTTGCGGGCATTGGGTGGTCAAGCCGCGCCAGTTGGGCTGCGGACTTCGACGTCAGTAAAGCGAAAGAGCCGCTGCGCGTGCGCGTGCCTAAGCGCCAAGGTCCTTGGTCGGACGCGGTGCATCAAGTTTTCGTGGTAGCATTTGGCCTTTGCGCGGCGCGATCGCACCTGTTCAAGGTGACGCCTCCCAGTGCGGTCACATTGCGTGTCGATTAAATACGGGCTTGTCCGAAGATCCACTGGGCCAACGGCTGGAATTCAAAGATGAATCAGAGCGTGCAGTACGAATATTGGAGTGAGTTCCTGTACCGGGAGGGTGCCGAGTGCAGCCCGGCCGGTCTTCACGGTCTGCTGTGCGGCCTGCTGACCGGCGCCGAGGCGCCATCGGTGTCGGCTTGGCTGGACCTGGCCGCCGGTTTCATGAATTGTCCGAGTGAGCCGCAAGGCAGCGCCAAGGATGCCCTGGCGGCCATGTACGAATTGAGCCTGCGTAACCTGCAAGACGACCAGCTTTCCTGGCAGTTGTTGTTGCCGGATGACGCCTTGCCTTTGGCAGAGCGTACCCGTGCGCTTTCTCACTGGTGCTCAGGATATTTGCAAGGCTACGACAGGTCCAACACCGACGCGGAAACTTTGCCCTCTGCGGAGAGCGCGCATCACTCGGAGGTCAGTGAAGTGCTGGCTGATCTGTCGGAGATCGCTTTGCTGGAGGACGCGCCAGAGGAGTCCAACACCAATGAAGCCTATTTTGCCGAGCTGAGCGAATACGTGCGTGTGGCCGTAATCAACCTGTTCCTGCAGGCTCATCCCGATGCTCTGCCTGATGCTCAGAGCGCCAACTTTCACTGATCAACCAAGGTCAAGACGCTATGTCCATTAACCATGCGGAGTTTGCCCGTCGGCGCGCCGAGCTGATGGCCAAAATGCAGCCCGGCAGCCTCGCCATTGTGCCTGCAGCCGGGGAACGGATCCGCAGCCGTGACACCGACTATCCGTTCAGGCAGCAGAGTGACTTTTATTATTTAAGTGGATTTGTTGAGCCGGAGGCCTTATTGGTCCTAATTCCGGGGCGTGAGGAGGGCGAATTTGTCGTAATTTGCCGCGAGCGGGATCGGGAGCGAGAAATTTGGGACGGCTACCGTGCGGGCCCGGAGGGCGCATGCGCAGACTACGGCGCAGATGAGGCTTATGCCGTTGCCCGGGTGGACGACCTGTTACCGGGTTTGCTGGAGGGGCGGGAACGGGTGTATTCGGCCCTGGGGCAGGACGAAGCGTTCGACGGCAGGCTAATGGCCTGGGTCAACAGTGTGCGCGCCCGAGCTCGCGCAGGTGCAACGGCGCCTAAAGAGTTCTCCGACATCAATTGTCTGTTGCACCCCATGCGCCTGATCAAGAGCCACTCGGAGCTTAGCCTCATGGCCGAGGCGGGCCGAATTGCCGCCGCAGCGCATTGCCGCGCCATGCGGATCTGCCGCCCAGGGTTGTTCGAATATCAACTGGAGGCGGAGATTCTGCACGAATTCGGCCATAACGGTGCCCGTCACCCCGCCTACAACACCATAGTCGGCGGTGGAGCCAACGGCTGCATACTGCACTATGTGAGCAATGACTGTCGATTGAACGACGGCGATCTGGTGTTGATAGACGCGGGCTGTGAGTATCAGTACTACGCCTCCGACATTACCCGCACATTCCCGGTTAGTGGTGTCTTTTCGCCGGAGCAGAAAGCACTGTACGAGGTAGTCCTGGCCGCCCAGTTAGCCGCCATAGATGAAGTTCGCCCTGGAAACCCCTGGAACCGGGCGCACGATGTCTCGGTAGAAGTCATCACTCAGGGGCTGTTGGAGCTGGGTCTGCTGGAGGGCGAGCCGGAGGCGCTGATAGCGCAGGGCGCCTATCGCGAATTCTACATGCACCGCGCTGGCCACTGGTTGGGCATGGATGTGCATGATGTGGGCGACTATAAAGTTGACGGGCAATGGCGGGCATTGGAGCCAGGCATGGTACTGACGGTGGAGCCCGGCATCTATGTGTCGCCGGACAACAGCCGAGTGGATGCGAAGTGGCGCGGCATTGGCATCCGCATAGAGGACGATGTGGCGGTCACCGAAAAGGGATGCGAGGTGCTGACCCAAGGCGTGCCCAAGACGGTGGCAGACATTGAAGCGCTGATGGCGGAGACAAGATGAGAGCCTTGCCCGTTGCAGCTCAATCGGGGCTTGCAAGCTGATGCAGCATACTGACATTGCCGTGGTGGGTGGCGGCATGGTAGGTGCAAGCCTGGCCTTGCTGCTGGCCGATGCCCTGCCGAACCAGGGTATCCGTCTGCTGGAGGCAAGCCCGTTTGCAGCAGAGGGCGAAGCGGGGCCGGAGGTGCCGCCACGCCTGGATGCCCGCTCCACCGCGCTTGCGCCCACTACCGTCAGCCTGTTGCAGCGTCTGCGTATTTGGTCGGAAATAGAACCCTTCGCAACCGCAATTGCACAAATTCACGTATCCGACCGAGGCCAGCCCGGCGGACTGAGCATGACCACTGCCGACAACGGCGGCGCGCCGCTCGGCCACGTGGTGGAGAACCACATCCTCAGCAAGGCGCTGCTGGCGGCGTGCCGTGAGCGCGGCAATTTGCGTCTTGAAGCGCCTGTGACTGTCGCCTGCGTCAAGCCTAAAGCAGCGGCAATGGAGCTTAGTCTCAGCAGTGGCACTCAACTGACCTGTCAGTTGGCCGTGATTGCCGACGGTGCCGAATCCCGCCTGCGCCGAGCGCTGCACATTGATGAACTGGTGCGGGATTATCACCAGTTCGCCGTTGTTGCCAACCTTGACTGCGCTCACCCGCACGCCGGCGCGGCCTATGAACGTTTCACCAATGAAGGCCCTATGGCATTGCTGCCCATTGGCGGGCAGCACTCTGCAACCTGCGCCATGGTCCTGACCTGCGCCCGGCAGGATGTAGCGGGGGTTCAGGCCATGGGTGACCGCCAGTTCCTGGATTACGCGCAAAGCCGTTTTGGCTATCGGCTGGGCCATTTTGAGCGCCTCGGCAAGCGGCAGTACTACCCGCTCAAGCTGCGACTGGCCCGCGAGCAGGTGCGCTCCGGAATTGTGCTGATGGGCAACGCTGCGCATTTTTTACACCCGGTTGCGGGGCAGGGTTTCAATTTGGCCGCTCGGGATTGCGCGCGCTTGGCGGACATCCTGCGCAATAAAAGACCTGACCAGTCTTTTGGGCAACTGCGGTTGCTGCAGGAATACGAGCGGGCGCAGCGTAATGATCAAGACCGCACGGTTTTGTTCAGCCACGGCTTCAACGAGCTGTTCCGTCTGCCCGGCGCGGGGTTTGGCGCCTTGCGCGGCCTTGGTTTTCTCTCCCTGGAACTGAGCGACCACTTGCGCAGCACATTCATACGACAACTGTCCGGGCGGGCGTTTACGCGTCCAGCACCCATCCTGCCGGTCTCCGACTGAGGCAGGCCCCCTTGCAGGAGAATTCATGCACGAACAGCAAATGGATGTAGCCATAGTTGGAGCCGGTGCCGTGGGTTGCGCCCTGGCCTGCGCCCTGGCGCAGGCCCATCCTGATTTACGCATAGCGCTGCTGGAAGCGGCACCCGTTTTGTCGGTCTTTCGCGAGGAGGATTTTGACCCGCGGGTTTACGCACTCAGCGCCACCAGCATCGCGTGGTTGCAGTCCTTGTCCGTCTGGCCGGATGTGGCCGCCGCACGGGCCTGTCCCTATCGTCGTATGTCTGTGTGGGACGGGCAGAGCAACGGCGCCATCGCCTTTGACTGCGAAGACCTGCATCTGGATCAGCTGGGGTATATCGTAGAGAACTCTGTGCTTTTGGCCGCGCTGCGCGCCCGTGTTGAGGCCTATGCCAACGTGCAGTTGCTTGCGCCGTGTAAGGTGGAGTCCTTGGTATGCGACGCGTCCGGCGAGCACAGCCGGCTGGGGCTTGACGACGGCCGACAACTGCGGGCTGCAATGATCATCGGTGCCGACGGCGCTCGGTCGGCCATTCGCCGCCTGGCCGGCTTCGAGACCCGCAGTTGGGGCTACGAACAAAGCGCGCTGGTGGCCACCGTGCGCACCGCCAAACCCCATGACTGTACGGCTTTTCAACGCTTTACCGAGCACGGTGCGCTGGCCTTTTTACCCTTGTCAGTCACAGGGGCCAGCGCTTGCGACAGCCGCTTCAGCTCCATTGTCTGGTCGCTTGATGACCGCGTCGCAAACAGGATATTTACCCTGCCGGATGAAGAGTTTCTGCTGCAGCTTGAGCAGAGTTTTGAAAGCCGCCTGGGGGCGGTGGACCGGGTCTCCGAACGCCATTTGTTACCATTGCAGCAAATGCATGCGGTCAATTACGCCCTGCCGGGTATTGCCCTGGTGGGGGATGCCGCACACACTATCCATCCTTTGGCGGGGCAGGGCATCAACCTGGGTTTCTACGACGCCATGGCCCTGAGCCGGGAGGTGAGCCGCGCGCTTGAGCGGGGTGTGCCCGTGCATCACCCCTCCGTTGCCAAACGCTACGTGCGCCAGCGCAAGAGCCACAATCTGGCGGCCATGGCGGCCATGGAAGGCTTCAAAAGCCTGTTTTCCGCAAGGCAGTCCTGGCTGGTGGCGCTGCGCAGCAGTGGCCTGAAGCTTACCGATCGCCAAAGCTGGCTGAAACGCTCGTTTATGCAAGCTGCCGCCGGTCCCGGACTGGAATTGACAGAGCGGTGACCCCGGTGGACAAACCAGCCCCCGTCAGTGCTCAGCACCAGAACTGGCTGATGTGCCACGACTGCGGTGCCTTGCAAGCCTCCACCGTCTTGCACAAGGATGTGGAGATGCTTTGCGGGCGCTGCGGCAATCGCCTGCATGTTGGCCGCGGCGAGTGGTTGTCGCGGGCGACCGCGCTGACGCTCACGGCCTTGCTGCTGTTTATCGGCAGTCACGCCATGACATTTCTCACTCTCAAGGTTGCCGGCGCCACCCAGTCGGTCACCATCATGAGCGGCGTGGGCGCGCTGATTGAACACGGCTATTGGCTTCTGGCCGCCCTCGTTTTCACCACCATCTTTCTCTACCCGTTGCTGGAAATTCTGGCTTTGCTCTACGTGCTCATTCCCTATCATCTCGACCGGCCTGCACCTGGCCAGATGCACGTGCTGCGCTACCTGAAAAAAGCTCAGCCCTGGAACATGATGGACGTTTTCCTGCTGGGTGTGTTGGTAACCACGGTCAAACTCAACGATGAAGCGGTGGTGGTACTGGGCTCCGGAATCTATGTGTTTTTTCTATTGGTAGGCCTTCTGCATCTGACCTACCGTGTGATAGATAAAAACAACGTTTGGGCGTGGCTGTACCCCAACAACTGCTTCACCACCAACCGCGATGAAACCCTGTGCAGCTGTGGTATCTGCGAAGCACTGGTGGGGGTGAGTATTGTGCGGGAACACAAGCGCTGCCCACGCTGTGCATCGCCCCTGCACGAGCGCACTCCCAACAGCCTGCAGAAGGTGGCGGCCCTTGTACTGGCCGCCACCGTATTGTATATCCCCTCCAACCTGCTGCCGGTGATGGTCTACGACGAATTGGGCGTAGCCTACGTCAATACCATTCTTTCCGGCGTGGTGGAGCTGATGGAGGCGGGCCTCTGGTTTATTGCCGCCATTGTGTTCATCGCCAGCATCGTGGTGCCGGTTGCAAAACTGCTGATTCTCTATTATTTGGTGTGGTCAGTACAAAAACAGCTGCCCTACGGCGCCCGCCATCGCACCCGTCTGTTCCGTATTGTGGAAATCATCGGGCGCTGGTCCATGGTTGATGTGTTTGTGGTCACTCTGTTGACCGCTGCCGTGCAGTTCGGGTTTCTGGGGACTGTGGCGCCGGGTCCTGCCTTGCTGCCGTTTGCTGCGGTGATCGTATTGACCATGCTGGCGGCGGAGGCTTTTGATCCCCGGCTTATCTGGGACAACACCCGGTCTGGACAGGCATCGGAAGCTCCTCGTCCGACCCTGGCAGGCTTGGATCAGCAAAAACAATAAGGAAACGTTCTTGGCTTCTTCATCAAACCCCTCACTCAAACCCGCTCGTGTCATCTCCCCAGTGTGGATTATTCCGCTGGTGGCCCTGCTGGTAGGTGGCTGGCTGTCTGTGCAGGGCTGGCAGGCCCGTGGTGTCGAAGTTGAACTGGTATTTGAGAATGCCAGCGGCATTGAGGTGGGCAAAACTGAAATTCGCCTGAAGGACGTGCCGGTGGGCCGGGTTACAGGAGTGCGCCTCAACAGCGATTTAAGCAAGGTGCACGTGTTTGCCGCCATTGACCGCAACCTGAGCCGCCATGTTGGCGAAAACACACGGTTTTGGCTGGTCAGCCCGCGGGTCAGCGCCAGCGGCATCTCCAATCTGGGCACTTTGATCTCCGGTGTCTTCATTGTCATGGACCCCGGCAAACCGGGGGCATCGGCCTCGGTGTTTGAGGCTCTACCGGAGCCGCCACCGTTCAAATCCGACGATTTGGGCACGCAATTCATTCTCACGGCGGAAACACTGGGGTCCATTGGCGTGGGGTCTCCGGTGTACTACAAACAGCTCAAAGTGGGGGAGGTGACAGGCTATCGTCTGGGGCAGCGCGGCGATTACGTGGAGGTACGCGTTTTCATCGAGGCGCCACACGATCGTCTGGTTCTGACCCGCAGCCGTTTCTGGAACGTCAGTGGCTTTGATGTCAGCATCGGCGCGGACGGCCTGAAGGCGCAGATGGCCTCGGTGGCATCACTGATCAGTGGCGGCATTGCCTTTGAAAACGTGGTGGGCTTTGAAGCGCCGCAGAAAGCGGAGGGCGATCACGTATTTTTTCTTTATGACGACCGCGCCTCGGTCATGGAGGAGCGCTATAACCTCAAGTACTTCTACCGGCTGCGCTTCAGCCATTCGGTGCGCGGCCTGAGCGTCGGCGCGCCGGTGGAGTTTCGCGGCCTGAAAGTGGGCGTGGTGGAAGACATTGTGCTGAATTCGGTGGCCGATGCGCCGCAAAGTCTGCACGTCTATATCAGCCTGGAGCCGCAAAGGCTGGACGCTGACGTCAAGCCCTCGCGCGACGACTTTGACAGCATGTTTGCCGATCTGGTGGACCGTGGGCTGCGCGCCCAGCTGAAGACCGGCAGCCTGCTGACCGGCAGCAAATACATTGACCTGCTGTTTCCGCCTGAAGTCGCAGCCGGGCAGTTGGTGCGCAGCGAGCACTATTCCGAGATCCCAACCCTGGATCACCCCATGGATCAACTGGATCAGCAGGTCGCCGACATTGCCGCACAGGTGAATCAGATTCCACTGGCGGAGCTGGGGCAGGAGCTAACCCGCACCCTGGCCAGTCTCAGCAATATACTGGCGGTGCTCGACGAGTCACAGACGGCGCAGAAGCTTGACGCGACCTTGCACAATGTCAGCTTGGCCAGCGAGCAACTGGATGCCACCATGGGCGAATTGCAAAAGTCTTTGGCGCAAATGACGGTGACACTCCAGTCTGTGGATGCGTCTCTGGCGCCGGATTCAGCCACTCAGTACGAGCTGACCGAAACCTTGCAGTCGGTGCGCCAGGCAGCGGAATCCCTGCGCTCCTTGACCAACACGCTGAACCGTAAACCCAACGCGTTGATCTTTGGCCGCGGCAGCAAGGAATGATGGGCGCAGATGAAAGGCCAGGGGCCATGCCACCGAGAACTAAAGCTAAATCCGGCTCGCGGGCGTAAGGATACTTGCTTTGACCGCGACGCAGGAGCGCTGCCCGTCCTGCACTCGCGGTCCCCACTTCCCTGACCCCCTATCACCGCCCGACCTTTTGGAGGCCCGTCATGGTCGACAGTTTTTCCGCTAAATCCTCATTGCAAGTCGGCAACCGGCAGTTCAAGTACTTCAGTCTGCAGGCGCTGTCCGATGAATGCGATCTGGCGCGAATGCCTTTCAGCCTGAAGATCCTGCTGGAAAACCTGCTGCGCAAAGAAGACGGCAAAACCGTCACGCGGGACGATATCCTGGCCCTTTGCCGCTGGAGCGCCGAGGGGACCGCCGCCAGCCAAATCAACTACACACCGGCGCGGGTTATTCTGCAGGATTTCACCGGTGTGCCTGCGGTGGTTGACTTGGCGGCGATGCGCACGGCGGTGGAGCAGCTGGGTGGCGACCCCGCCACCATCAACCCCCTGGGCCGGGTGGATCTGGTTATCGACCACTCGGTGATGGTGGACTACTTTGGAAGCGCGGATTCAATGAGGAAAAACATTGAAAAGGAGTTCGAGCGCAACGGCGAGCGCTACCAGTTCTTGCGCTGGGGCCAGGGTGCGTTTGACAACTTCCGCGTCGTGCCGCCGGGCACGGGCATAGTGCACCAGGTGAATCTGGAGTACCTGGCGGAGGTGGTCTCCACGGAAGAACGCAATGGCGAGACCTACCTGATCCCCGACACACTGGTGGGGACAGACTCCCATACCACCATGATCAACGGCCTGGGTGTTCTCGGCTGGGGCGTGGGGGGCATAGAGGCCGAGGCGGCCATGTTGGGGCAGGCGGTGTCCATGGTGTTGCCGGAGGTGGTAGGTTTTGAGCTGACCGGCAAGTTGCCAGCCGGTACCACGGCGACGGACCTGGTGTTGACGGTCACGCAGATGCTGCGCCAAAAAGGCGTAGTGGGCAAATTTGTCGAATTTTACGGCACCGGCCTCAGTGCATTGCCATTGGCGGATCGCGCCACTATCGCCAACATGGCGCCGGAGTACGGTGCTACCTGCGGCATCTTCCCCATCGACCGGGAAACCCTGCGCTATCTGCAGCTTACCGGGCGCAGCGAAGAGCAGATCGAGCGGGTGGAGGCCTATGCCCGGGCCCAAGGTATGTGGCGCGACGACGACTCGCCGGCGGCCAGCTACAGCGACTCCCTGAGTTTGGACTTGAGTACCGTGGTGCCCTCCATCGCCGGGCCGAAGCGGCCACAGGATCGCATCAACCTGTCTGCCGCCCGCGCGTCCTTTCAGTCGGTACTGCAAGAGCATACCGGTCAGGCCACCGAGCAGGACAACGACGCAGGCCAGTTGGTCTGCTGGCAGGATCAGGAGTTCATGCTCAACCACGGTGATGTGGTCATTGCGGCCATTACCTCCTGCACCAATACCTCCAACCCGGCGGTGCTGATAGCGGCGGGCCTGCTGGCTCGCAACGCGCGTGCGCGCGGGTTGCAAGTAAAGCCTTGGGTAAAAACCAGTTTTGCTCCCGGCTCTCAGGTAGTGCCCGCTTATCTCAAACAGGCAGAGCTGATGACATCCCTGGAGGAACTGGGCTTTAATATTGTCGGTTTTGGTTGCACTACCTGCATAGGCAATTCCGGCCCACTGGCCGAGCCCATTTCGGCAGCCATCCGCGACGGCAAGCTGTTGGTCAGCAGCGTGCTGTCCGGCAACCGCAATTTTGAAGGCCGTATACATCAGGAAGTGCCCACCAACTATCTGGCTTCTCCACCGCTGGTGGTGGCTTACGCCTTGGCCGGCACCATGAACTTTGACATGGATCGCGACCCCCTGGGTACAGATACCAACGGCGAGCCGGTCTTTTTGAAAGACCTCTGGCCCAGCCAGCAGGAAGTGAGCGACACCATTGCGCGCAGCATCTCGGCCCAACTGTATCGCAGTAAATACGCAGACGTTTTTGCCGGTGAACCGGTGTGGCAAAGTTTGCCCACGCCGGAGGGGGTGCTTTATTCCTGGCCGGAATCAACCTACATCAAGCAACCCAGTTTTTTCGCCGAGATGACCCGTGAACTGCCCCCGGAGCGGCCCATTGTCGATGCACGCTGCCTGGTCATGGTGGGTGACTCCATCACCACTGATCATATCTCGCCGGCCGGCGCCATCCGCGCCGACAGCCCGGCCGGGCGTTACCTGATCAACTACGGTGTGGAGCCATTGGACTTCAACAGCTACGGCTCACGCCGAGGTAACCACGAGGTCATGGTGCGCGGCACCTTTGCCAATGTGCGCCTGCGCAACCAGCTGGCGCCCGGCACCCAGGGTGGCTTCACCACCCATTTCCCCTCCGGTGATGTGCTAAGCATTTTTGACGGCTCCATGCGTTACCAAAAGGAGGATGTGCCTCTTATTGTTCTGGCCGGCAAGGAATACGGCACCGGTTCCAGTCGCGACTGGGCGGCCAAGGGCACAAGCCTTTTGGGCATCAAGGCGGTGATCGCCGAGAGCTTCGAGCGCATTCACCGCTCCAACCTGGTTGGCTTCGGTATACTGCCACTGCAGTTTATGCCCGGGCAGACGGCCGAGTCCCTGGGGTTGAAAGGCGACGAATATTTTGACCTGCCATCCACCCTGGGCCAGCCAAGCGAACTGACCGTGAGCGCCCGCAGCGCCGACGGTAAAAACGCCCGCGAGTTCACCGTGCAGGTGCGCATAGACACCGCAGTAGAGTGGGACTACTACCGCCACGGGGGCATTCTGCATTACGTGTTGCGGCAGTTGGCCGGCGCTGCCTGACCAACGGCAGTGGGAAGCGACTGACGCCTGGCAGGAGCCAGGCGCTGATCAGCCTTTGCCCAGCATCTTGCGTGGGTCCAGCAGGTTGTCCACTTCTTGTTCAGTGACTAATTGACGCTCCAGCAAAACCTGCTTCAACGTCTTGTTCTGATCAAAGGCCTGCTTGGCAACGGAGGCTGCACAGTCGTAGCCCAGTTGGGGTGACAGGGCGGTTACCAGCATCAAACTCTGCTCTGCGTGGCGGTCGATCGCCGCCTGATTGGCCTCTATCCCGCGCGCGCAGCGCAAATCAAAGCTTGTCAGCGCATCTCCAAGCAGCCGGATGGATCGCAAAATATTGTGAATGATCAAGGGCTTAAAAACGTTCAGCTGCAGGTGCGCCTGACTGGCGCCAACCGTCACCGCAGCATCATTGCCAATCACCTGGGCGGCCACCATCGTCAGGGCTTCAATCTGCGTTGGGTTGACCTTGCCCGGCATGATGGAGCTGCCGGGTTCATTGGCGGGCAGGGTAATCTCTGCCAAACCACAGCGCGGCCCGCTGGCCAACAGGCGCAGATTGTTGCCAATGACCAGGCCAACGCAGGCGGTCTGCTTCAAGTGGCCGCTGAATCCGAGTAAGGCATCGTGGCTGGACAGGGCGGCAAACTTGTTGACGGCGCTGGTAAACGGCAGTTGCGTCTGCTCGGCAATGGCCTGAGCTACGGCGTCAGCCCAGCCTTCCGGGGCGTTGATGCCCGTGCCCACCGCAGTGCCACCCAAAGCCAGCGGCAAGAGTGAGTCCGCCGAGCGGTCCAGTTGCTCCATGGCGTATTCGATTTGGGCGCTGTATCCAGAAAATTCCTGCCCCAGAGTCATGGGCGTGGCATCCATCATGTGCGTGCGACCAATTTTGACCACATCGGCAAAGTCCTCGGCCTTCTGCCTGAAAGTCTGAAGCACCGCCTGGAGTGCTGGCCGCAGCTGCTCGCGGTAGCCGATTACGGTAGCTATGTGCATGGCCGTTGGGAACACATCGTTGGAGGACTGTGAGCAATTGACATGGTCGTTGGGGTGCACGGGGGTGTTGCGGCCAAGGGGCGCCCCGGAGAACTGATTGGCGCGATTGGCCAGCACCTCATTCATATTCATATTGCTTTGTGTGCCGCTGCCGGTTTGCCAGACGGCCAGGGGAAACTGGTCGTACAGTTTGCCCGCCAGCACCTCCTCTGCGGCCTGAATGATCAGTGAAGTTATTGGCTCGGGTAGAGTGCCCAGGCGTTGATTGCACCTTGCAGCAGCCAGCTTGACAATGGCCAGGGCCCGTATGAAGGTGCTGTCAAATTGATCGTCACCAATAGGAAAATTCATTAGCGAGCGCTGGGTTTGCGGCCCCCAGTATTGATCTGCGGGTACTTTCACCTCACCCAGGGAGTCGTGATCGGTCCGGTATTGCATGGGATGCTCCGCCTGCCGTTAGCTTAAGGATGTGTCACCACTGAGCTCACGCGTAAAGGGCCATTTTTGAAAGCGGCTATGGGCACATTCGGGCGTGAGCTGAATCGTTGCGTGGATGCGGGCGCCTAGTTTGACGCAAGTGCAAGCTATTACGAGTGCAGTCGCCGGTTTGGCTTGCTCAGCCAGGCGCGCAAGATACAGGCAGATGCTCAGGCCTCACCGCCAGTCAGTGGGCAGTACCGGTGGCTGAGGCGGCGGTTGGGTGAATCCTAGACTCAGAGCACCGACCATACACCGGTATTGAAGGCGTAAACAAAAAGCAGCGCGTTAGTGATGGCGTGCGCAAGAATGGCGTCACCTATATGATGGCTGCGCAGCCGCACCAGCGCGTAAATTGCACCTGCAACTGTGCCGGCCAGCCAGGCCCCGTGCAGCACACCAAAAGCCAGGGACGACAGCGCAATAGCAAACACGGATACCGGCAGTGGGCCGCGGGTTATAACGTCTATTTTGGAGAGCCGGCAGAGCATATAGCCCCTAAAGGCCAACTCTTCGGCGATGGGTACGGTCACTGCGCTGCCTATGAAGCGAAAAACCAGCCACAGCAGGGCCCAGCCGGCTGCGGTCCCGTCGAGACTGGCCTGGAATGCCGTGTCAGCCTCTGGCGAGCGGCCCAGCATCAGCGCCCAAATGATGGCGACCGCCACCCCGGCCAGCAGCGCTTCCACTTTAGGGCGGTAGGGCAGCAGCTGCAAATGGGGCCAGACAAAGACCAGAGCCGCAGCAACGGCGATCACCCGCAAGGGATAAAACCAGTCAAAGCCGGCGGAGAAGGCCGCCGTGATCAGGGCGGCCGCCAGCAGGGTTACCATAGGAACCAACGTGGCAATTGGCAAATTCAGCTCGGAAACTTGAGCTTCCTGAACGGGTTTTATTTCCATACGGGCAAAAAAGCGGTTGTTGCCAGCCAACCACAGCAACACCAGCGAGGTGCCAATGAAGGCGATCCACCCCGCCTGTGAGTGAAACCCACCCACTGCCACATCCGGCGACCAGTGATGGCCAATAATGATCAGTACCGCGATGCGCACCACATTCAGCAGCCAGATGACCAGAGCGCCTATGGGAAACAGCAGCAGCGCCTGGGGAAAACGCATTTTTTCCCGGTTGATGAACAGATACACGGCTACAAAGGCGCAAACCAGCCCAACCCCTTCGTAGCCGGAGCAGGCCGGAGCAATATTCACCAGAAAATCGCCCAGCCCCAGTATCTTGTCGTCCGGATAGACCACCATCAGGTCGCCTTGCAGGACATGCAACAACAGGGCCGAGAGCACGAACGTCAGCTCACTCATGGGGCCCCAGAGTTCGCGTGTATACATGGCCAACAGCCATACCGCCAGGCCTACTCCCAGCGCCAGACCCAGTAGACGGTAGTTCTGGGTGAAAAAGTGGCGGTAGAAGCGGAGCGGTGCCGCCATCAGCGCTGCGAACACCACCGTAGAGAATGCCGACAGCAGCCAAAGCGCAAACAGGTAGTGGGGCAGGTTCACAGCCTCTGCGGGCTGCGAGAAGATGCGCGCGCTGAGCAGCAGCAGAACGGCGGCGCTGACTAGATGGGGAAGCGCATAAATGGCAAACTGGCGCCAGGATGTGGCTGCCACAAGTTCTGCCCAAAGACTGGCCAGGCGGTCTTTCAGCAACAGCCCGGCCAGCACCAGGGTGACGACGATGATTTTCAGCGCGTCTCCCAGATGCCCAAACGCCCAGCGCCACCCGTGCAAATCGCCCTGCATGATCAGGCCAAAAGCATCAAAAGTCTGGCTGAGGTAAAGACCCTCCAGCGCCAGCAGCAGGAAGCTGATAACAGGTACAATAAAAAGGTTGCGCACGGGCTCGCTCGGCTTGAAGTGAATGAAGGTTATCCGACGCACAATTCAATCTGCTCATAACTGCGGCCAAAACTGGCCGCTGCAACGGGTAAAACCGCATTTTTTTGCTTGCGCTCTACTCATTCAAACGCAGCACAAACAGTTACGGGAGGCGCTGAATACTTGCCGGGTATCTTGAGTATAGGCAGGCCAAAAAGAAAAGCCCCTGGAAGTGGCTTCCAAGGGCTTTTACAGAGTATTCAGACAAGCACGGCAGGCCGGCTGCTAGTCTCAGGCCTGACGCTTGCGGCGGCGTTCGCGGGAAATGGACAGCAGGCCGCCCATCAGTGCCAGGGCCAGTGCTGCACCGGCTGCGTCAATTTCAGGAACTTCATGCGCCGGGGTAGGAGGCGTCACAGGCGTGGTTGGGTTGACAGGCTGTTGTGCTGGCTGGCACTTATAAGCAAAGTATTTGCAGAAAAAATTCATCTTATGCGCACCAAAAGTTGCATGGCTTGGCATGGAGATGGCGCTCAGCGTGACGGCTAGGCCAAGTGCAGCAAATATCTTTTTCATTTTGATTCCTCAAGCTAGTTATTGTTCTCGTCCAACCCCTCGCGGGAAGGGTGCCCGACTGCGAACGTCACTTTGCACTAACCTTGCCAGATCATAAAAAACGGTATGAATCAGGGGGTTACAGAACAGTATAGTTGGTCATTATTTGTTCGCTGTAAAAATGACCGACATGGCCCCGCGCCGAATTCACTGGTTGTTTTCAGGGTCAGCCTGATCCGCGTGTTTTTCCCGCTCTTTGCGGTCCGCGTGCTGCCTGGGCCCCTCTTTGTCCATCCGGTCGAGTTCTTTCTTGTAACCTTCCATGTCCTCCCAGTCGTGGGCAGTGCCCGCGTTCAGTCGCTCGGGGTGCTCCGCCCGCTCACGTGCGTTCTCCTGCAGTGTATGCTCTTTGCGATCATCGCCTTCAGTGCCTTCAGATTGCTTGTTGCGTCGCTCGTGCTCACGCAGATAGTCAGATGCCTTCATGAAAACTCCTCCTGGCCTTGGTGTGGCCTTGATAGATGGTGGATCACTGTAATCAACTTGGGTTCGTATTTCGGCCGATGGCTGCCCCGGCCCGCTGCTGCCAGAGCGGCTTGGGGCGTCTCAGGGTGGCAGCTCTGCCTCCGGCACGGGCTGGGTTTCTACGCCCTGGGTGCGCTCGCCCGCCAGCAGCACCCATCCGCGGTATCGCCTGCCGCCCACCAGTGCAAATTCAAAGCGGTAGCGACGCTCCAACACCCAGGCAGAGCGACGCGACCAGCGGATCGCGCAAAGCACCACGCTGTCGTCCAGCAGTTGGAACTGCTGCCGCTTGCAATAGGACGTAGCGGCATTTCGGGCCAGTTGGTTGAGCCGGTTGTGGTGTAGAAACACCGCCGCCAGCAGCACCACGGCCAATAACGCAAAAACCGATTCGATACCCACAAACCTGCTCCGGTAGAAATATTGTGGGCTAATCTAACACAGCGCTGTGCGCTCCGCGCTTCCAGTCCCGACCCCTGCTTTGCGGTGCGACATCAGTTTATCGCTGCTATTCAACCTGTTCGGCTCGGCCCTCACTCTGTATGCGCAGATAAACCTCTTCGCGGTGCACGCTGATATCCTTGGGTGCTGTCACGCCCACCCGGACCTGATTGCCCTTGACGCTGAGAATGGTCATTTCCACATTGTCACCAATCATCAGCTTTTCCCCGGTCTTTCGCGTCAAAATAAGCATTTTCCTCTCCTTTCAGTCATTGGAGCAGCTCTAACAGCCAATCGTTGCCAATCCTGAGTAGGCTCTCCGTTCCGCGCTTGGCTCTACGCATCAACGTATTGGCTCATTCGCGTGGCTGACAGAGTGTTTAGCAAATTGGGAGCCACTTATATAATCTCTTTTAGATCAGTGGCTTGCGGTGTTGCCTGCCTGAAGTTGGCAGCACAAATTGTAAATAGGCCAAGGGTTATGCAATCTCTGCAGCAGTGTTGTCCCGGCAGAGCCTAGCGGGAAGCGGGGCGGCTTGAAGCTGGCTACTCGGAGGGGGACACGGCTGCTATAATGCCGCGCCTCGAACAGAGCCGCCGCTCACTACAGCCTCGGGCTTTGCGTGGCTCGGTACTCAAGTACAACGTACGACCAACCAGGGTAATCCAATGTCTGAAGCAAAACCCGCAATCATCTATACGGAAACCGACGAAGCTCCCGCTTTGGCAACCTACTCATTACTGCCCATCATCAAAGCATTTGCCAAAGCCTCCGATATCAATGTGGCCATCAAGGATATCTCCCTGGCCGGTCGCATTATCGCCAGCTTCCCGGAATGTCTGCAGGCCGCACAGCAGCAGACGGACGATTTGGCCTGGCTTGGCGAATTGGCCAAGAGCCCGTCGGCCAACATCATCAAGCTTCCCAATATCAGCGCGTCGGTACCCCAGCTGCGGGCGGCCATCGTAGAGTTGCAGGGGCAGGGTTACGCGTTGCCGGATTATCCCGACGAGCCAAAAAGCGCAGCAGAAAAAGACATCAAGGGCCGCTACGACAGGATCAAGGGCAGCGCCGTGAATCCGGTATTGCGGGAGGGCAATTCGGATCGACGCGCACCGGCCTCTGTTAAGCAATACGCGCGCAAAAATCCGCATTCCATGGGCAAGTGGGACCCTCACTCCAAATCTCACGTTGCGTCAATGACGGAAGGAGACTTCTACGGCAGCGAAAAGTCCGTGACCTTGGCGTCGGCCTCAGAGGTCAAAATTCAGCACATCACCGCCGACGGCAGCACCAGTGAGCTGAGAGGGTTATTCCCGCTCAAGGAGGGCGAGGTAATCGACGCGGCCGTGCTGCGATGCGCGGCGCTGCAGGCCTACCTGGAGCGTGAGATCAACGACGCCAAGGCTCAGGGAGTTCTGCTGTCTGTGCATCTGAAAGCCACCATGATGAAGGTGTCTGACCCCATAATATTCGGCCACGCAGTGAAGGTGTTTTTTAAGGACGTATTCGAAAAGCACGCCGGGACGTTTGCTGAGCTGGGCGCCGATGCCAACAACGGTTTTGGCGCTGTATTGGCAAAGCTGCAGCAATTGACGGAGGGCAAGCGCGCAGAGATTGAAGCCGATATCAGCCGTTGTTACAGCCAGCGGCCGGAACTGGCAATGGTCAACTCTGATAAAGGCATCACCAACCTGCACGTGCCGAGCGACGTCATCATTGACGCGTCCATGCCGGCTGCCATTCGTTCATCCGGTCAGATGTGGGGGGCGGATGGCAAGCTCAAGGACACCAAGGCGCTGATCCCGGACCGCTCCTATGCCGGTGTCTATCAGGCAACCATAGACGACTGCAAGGAACACGGCGCCTTTGACCCTTGCACCATGGGCAGCGTGCCCAATGTGGGTTTGATGGCGCAGAAGGCGGAAGAATACGGCAGCCACGACAAAACCTTTGAAATTTCAGCCGCCGGCCGCGTGCAGGTGGTAGACAAGCAAGGCCGGGTGTTGCTGGAGCACGATGTGGCCAAAGGCGACATCTGGCGCATGTGCCAGACCAAAGACGCGCCCATCCAGGACTGGGTGAAACTGGCAGTGAACCGCGCCCGGTTGAGCAGCACACCGGCTGTCTTCTGGCTGGATGAAAACCGGGCTCACGACCGCGAATTGATTGCCAAAGTAGAACTCTACCTGCAACAGCACGACACCGAGAACCTGGATATTCGCATACTTTCTCCTGAGGAGGCCACGCGCTTTACGCTGTCGCGCATTCGACGGGGCGAAGACACCATATCCGTGACCGGCAATGTGCTGCGCGACTACCTCACCGACCTGTTCCCCATTCTGGAACTGGGCACCAGCGCCAAGATGCTGTCCATCGTGCCGCTGATGAACGGCGGCGGTTTGTTTGAAACGGGCGCCGGCGGGTCTGCGCCCAAGCACGTTGAGCAGTTCATGGATGAAAATCATCTGCGCTGGGATTCGCTGGGGGAATTCCTGGCTTTGGCGGCATCGCTTGAGCACTTTAGCCAAGTCAACAATAACGCCAAGGCTCAAGTGTTGGCGAATGCGCTGGACAAGGCGACAGCGGAGTTCCTGGACCAGGACAAGTCGCCTTCACGCAAGGTGGGTCAGCTTGATAACCGCGGCAGCCACTTCTACCTGGCCATGTACTGGGCGCAGGCTCTGGCAGAGCAGAGCCAGGATGCAGAGCTGCAAGCACGGTTTCAGCCGGTTGCACGCGCTTTGGCGGACAGTGAAGGCACAATTGTCGGCGAATTGAGCCGGGTACAGGGGCAGGCTGTAGATCTGGGCGGTTATTATCGTCCCGATCGGCAAAAGGTGGCGGCTGCCATGCGACCAAGCGAAACCTTGAACCGGATTTTGGCTCAGATGTAAGCAAGTCTTGAGGGGCCGTCTGCCGTCTGGCCCCTCCGTGTCCCGTCTAACTCCCCAAGAGTCCAGCCACCTGCGCGGGTGGCTGTATTAAGCAGCGCAGCGCGCCGGCCAACGGCTGTCAGTTGCCGTTCATCTTTTACTGTCATAATCCCAGTGGGTGTGGCGGCGGCTTGAGGGTGCTGCCCAGCGGAACATCTTCTGCTAAGAATCTGCTACAGGCATTTCCGGTGTGATTTTTGCTGTCTTATCATGTCGCGCAGCAGCACGCCTGCGTGCTGCTGCGCCCCTGGACTGCACCTCCATTCGTTTACTCGCCACCCGATTGACGGCGAACAATAAACTGAGACCGTATGAAGCAAAAAAGCCTGCTAAACCGCCTGTTCAAAGACATCGAAGACGTTGTTTTGCGACGACAGCACCCCGTTACCGGCCTGTTGCCCGCCAGCACCAGCATCAATACCCACGGCGATTACACCGACGCCTGGGTGAGGGACAACGTGTACTCCGTGTTGTGTGTATGGGGGCTGGCCCAGGCAGAGCGGCGGTTCGGCAAGGCAGAGCGCTGCGACCAACTGGAGCAGGCAACCATCAAGCTGATGCGCGGCCTGTTGATGTCCATGATGCGCCAGGCTGCCAAAGTCGAGACCTTCAAGCACACCTTAAAGCACAGTGACGCGCTGCACGCCAAATACGATACCGCCTCGGGCCTGGAGGTGGTGGCGGACGACGCGTGGGGGCACCTGCAGGTGGATGCCACCTCGCTGTACCTACTGATACTGGCGCAGATGAGCGCGTCAGGTCTGCGCATTGTGCGCACCTTTGACGAAGTGGATTTTGTCCAAAACCTGGTGTATTACATTGCCAGCGCCTACAGAACGCCGGATTTCGGCATCTGGGAGCGAGGCAACAAAATCAACAACGGTAAAACCGAAATCAACGCCAGCTCGGTGGGTATGGCCAAAGCCGCTCTGCAGGCACTGGACCGCTTCAACCTGTTCGGTAAAGATGCGTCACCGCGTGCAGTGATTCATTCGGTGGCGGACGCCATCTCCATGGCCCGCAATACCTTGGCGGCGCTCTTGCCGCGCGAGTCCCACTCAAAGGAAACCGACAGCGCATTGCTGAGCATCATCGGTTTCCCGGCCTTCGCCGTGGGCGACAAGACCCGGATCACCCAAACCCGTGACGATATCCTAGCCAAGCTGGGCGGCAATTACGGTTGCAAACGGTTCCTGTGGGACGGCCATCAGACGGCGTTGGAGGAGAGTTCGCGGCTGTATTACGAGCACTCGGAGCTTGCCAATTTTGAGAATGTCGAATCCGAGTGGCCGCTGTTTTTCTGCTATCTCTATATACATGCGCTCTTCGATGGCAATGAGTCTACCGCTCAGCATTATCGGCAGAAGCTGGACTCACTGATGGTGGAGGCGGACGGAATTCGACTGCTGCCGGAGCTTTATTATGTGCCGGCCGAAGCCATAGACGCCGAGAAGCGCGTGCCGCATTCGCAGACGCGCCTGCCCAATGACAATATCCCGCTGGTTTGGGCGCAAAGCCTCTATTGGGTTGGCTACATGCTGGACGAAGGGCTGCTTACCAGGGACGACCTGGACCCGCTGAAGATGCGTCACCGCTCCAGTCGAGCGAGCAAGTCGCACATAGCCCTGGTGGTCCTGGCGGAAAATGACACCGTCAAAGCTTATTTGGCCAAGCACGGCATCATTGCCGAGACGACGCAGGAAATCGAGCCCATCAAGGTTATTTCTGCGCCGGACCTGGTGGAGGTGTATACCCACGTGGGTGCCAATAAGCCCCTGCGACTCACCGGGCGGCCGCGCCGCAGGTTGCAGAGCCTGGCCACCTCGGAAACCTACGAAATCAACGGTAGGCAGTACCTGTGCCTATCGTGGCGGCAGGGCGAACTGGACGACTACCGCAATTACGATGCCGAATTTCTGGCCCGCAGCATCCAGCGGGAAATCGCCCATATCCGCACCCACTGGCTCAATCCCGAGGTGGCGGTTTTCACCTGGCGCGTGGACGAGCATTTCTGCCATACCTCAAACGCCGAGGTGTTGTTTGAAACGCTGCGCGAGTTGCAGTTGCGTACTCGCTATGAGCATGTGGGTTATGCTTCAGCCAATTTTGCCCTGCGGGCCTCGCGTTTGAACCGCCTGCTGTTGCCGGACCTGGGTTCACTGCCATCTTCGCATTCGCTCAAGCTGGGTGGCGACTCTGCCCAGTTTCAAAACCCGGACCTGCTGCCCAAGCAGGTTCGCAGCCTGCTCGAGTGTCTGGAAGTAGAGACCGACCTCACCTGCTACAGAACGCTGGAGGTATTCCTCACCCAGCAGGCCTCCGGCACCAGCATTTCCGATGGCCAGCTGAGCTGCTCACTACAGGATTTGTTGCAATATATCTATGCTCAGGCGCAGCGGCGCAGCTTCTGGCTGGTGTCGCGCTACTGTTATGCCGTGCTCGGGCAGTTTCATATTGATTTGGCGGACGGCCTGACCATGCTTGCGGCCAGGCATCTGTCGGTGGTAATTGGCAAAGGCAAGGTGAATACGGTAGTGATCGACGCGCCGGAATCCAACGCGCAGCTTATCGACGGTATCAACAGGATGTATTTCAATCCTCTGGAGCGGACTTTGGTGCAAGAGGTGCTGGCAATGATCGGCAATATCATGCGTACCGAACCGCGCCTTTTTGACGGGTTGCGCTCTATTCAGGTGCAAAATCTGATGATGCTCTGCGCCGAGGCGTCGGATGCCACCACGGAGCAGGACATTCTGCTTCGACTCGGCGCCTTGTCGCCGGCACAGCTAAAGCAGAAGGTACGAGACATTTTTGATGCTCAAAATCGTACGTTTCGCCGTGGCCTGAAATCGGACAACTTTTTGGCCGTGCCGGAAACGTCCAATACGCAGTTGGCCATAGATACCGACTGGTTTGAGTGGCGGGTAGCGCGCGGCTCCATTACTCGCCTGAACGACGGCTTTCTGAAAGCCATCTGGCAAAGCCTGAGCCATGCCCACACTCTGGTATTCGGTGACCGTGGCAGTCAGGAATTTGTGCTGGACTGCGATAGGGTGCGCAGTTCGATGACTGCGGGCGAAGCGGGCTTTGCCAATCTGGTGGATCAATTGACCCAGCAGCTGCATCCCACCTATTACAAAAGTGCGGTACTGGAGGCGCTCTATTCCTTCACTCAACTGTGCAAAAAGCGCCCCGAAGTGCGTTTTGACAGCCCGCTGCTGTTTGCTCAGTTGCTGGAGCAAGCGGCTAAGAGCTACATCTGGGACGAAGGAGAGGCCAGGCTGGGCAAGCGAGATCTGGATGTTTTGCTGGAGCAACCGCCGGAAGTACTGCAGCGGTACGTAGAGCAGGCGCTTGAAAACCTGGCTACGCGGCTTTGAGGCAGGGTTTTGCCCCCAGCGATGGCTAAAAATGCAGTCACCCGCCAGCTCACGCCCGAATTTGCCCTGGGTTGGTAGAAGAAAACGGTCCCAGGCTGTAAGGAACGGGAGGCGGCCCGAAGGGGCGTCGCCGGGGATAAGCGAAGCGCTTACCCCAAAGTTTGACTGAGCCAGGCGCTAACTGACTGAACCTGTTGCGCACACAGCGAGTGCGCCATGGGAAACGTCTGGTACTCCACCGGGTAACCCTTCTGACTGAGCAGGCTGTGCACCTTGCGGCCGAGGGCTTCCGGGACTACGCCGTCCTGCGTGCCATGCTGCACCAGGATCGGCAAGTTGCTGTTGGCGGGGTGGCACTGGATGGACTCGGCCGTGGCAAAATAACTGGAGAGCACCATCAGCCCCGCCAAACGCTGTGTGTGGCTCAGTGCAGCTTCCAGGGCTACCGCCCCACCCTGGGAAAAGCCCGCCACGATGATCTTGTCGGCGGCTATGCCCTGCTGCACCTGCTGGCTGATCAACCCTTGCACGTAGCGAGCCGATTCGCGCAGCTGCTTTTCATCAATTCGGCGATCAATCTGCAATTCCAGTATGTCATACCAGGCCGGCATCCTGACCCCTCCGTTGATGGTAACGGCCAGGCTGGCGGCATGCGGAAAGACAAACCGGGTGCGGGACTTTTGCGCAAAGTTCAGCTCCCGAACCACCGGCACAAAGTCGTAACCATCGGCGCCAAGGCCGTGCAGCCAAATGACGGCATGGGCGGCTTTTTCGGCCGATTCAGTGACCACAGGCGGTGCATAATCCATAAAAACCTCAAATGCAGAAGAATCAGCGGCCACTGGCGGCCGGCTTCATAGGGTGTACAGGGTTGCCGCGTAAAGCTTGTTGCTCAGCCAGACACACTGATAGGGCTCCAGGGTCAAGCTGCCGAACAGGTCGGTATACTGCGTGTTGGAGAGCAGGTCAAACCAATCGTCCTGGGGAATCAGATTGATTTCGGTCAAATTGACCTTGAGCGTCTCCGAGCTGATGTTGTGCAGGCAAAAAATACACTGTTCGCGGTTGTGGCTCTGGCGCCAAAAACCAAAAATTTTGCTGCCCAACTGCAGGGTGAACTGGGTCGCGTTGGGGTGAAACGCCGGCTGGTGGCGGCGAATGCTCAACAGGTGTTTCATTTGCAGAAACACCCGCGCGTGGTGATCGTTGATGTCTTCCAGAGCATCTACCAGCTGGTCCAGGTTCCACTGGTGGCGGTTGATCGCCCGATTGTGCCCGGAATGCTCCAGCCGCTGGTAATCGTTGGTAGTGGCAAACAGGCTGTGAATATAAAACGCCGGAATACCCTCCAGTGCCAGCATGATCGTGTGGGCGCAAATGAACCTCTGCAGCTGATGACCGTCTTCACCCCCGGCGAGAGTGCCCTTGAACGCGTCGTAAAGCGCTATGTTCAGTTCGTAAGGACGCAGCGTGTCTTTGTCTACCGAGCGCCAGGACACCCGGCCGCCGAACTGCGTCATCAGCTTGGCCAGATCGTCAATTTCGTCGTCCTGCAGCAGCCCCTCGGCCGGCCGCAGGCCTATGCCGTCGTGAGACGCAATGAAATTGAGATAGGTGGTGCCGTTTTGCGCAGGCGGCATGCCCATCAGCCAGGCGTTGAGATAGCTGCAGTCACCACTGACCAGGGCGTGCAACAGCAGTGGCGGCAAGGAAAAGTTGTAAATGATATGGGCTTCGTTGGCATTGCCGAAGTAGGACAGGTTCTCCCGCAGCGGAATGTTGGTCTCGGTGATTATGATGGCTTCTGGGTCAACGTGCTCCACAACGGTGCGAATCAGACGCACAGCCTCATGGGTCTGTGGCAAATTGATGCACCGAGTGCCCAGTTCTTTCCACAGGAAGGCCACGGCGTCCAGGCGAAACATCTTTACGCCGCGGTCCAAGTAAAAGCGAATGATGCGTACAAACTCCAAAAGTACCTGTGGGTTGGCAAAGTTGAGGTCTATCTGGTCGTGGCTGAAGGTGCACCAGACATGACGGGTGCCGTCCAGCGTTTCGGTTTCGCGCAGCAGCGGTGAAGTGCGCGGCCGCACCACCTTGCTGGTGTCGGTCTCCGGGTCCACTTCTACAAAATAACCCTTGCCGGGGTCCACCCGTTTGCGGAAATTCTCAAACCAGCGGCTGCGGGAAGAGCAGTGGTTGATGACCAGATCCGACATCAGTTGAAAATCACCGGCAATGGCGCCTATATCGTCCCAGGTGCCGTGGGATTCATTCACGGCCATATAGTCGATTACAGAAAAGCCGTCGTCGGAGCTCCAGGGGAAAAATGGCAATAGGTGCACGCCGCTGATAAACCCGGACAACTCCCGGCGCATGAAGTCTCTCAGGGTGCGCAGGGGCGGTTCCCCTTCGGTTTTGATGCTGTCGCTATAGGTAATGACCAGGGCATCCTGCTCTGTCCAGGGGTTGTGATAAGGCTCCGGATGCGCAATGTAGGTGTCAAACCGCATGATCTGCATCACCTCCTGCGCCAGCGCAGCCGTGTCTTGCGCGGGGTAGATCTGTTGCAGGTGATGCTGCAGGCGCGCCTGCAATTGCTTGCGGGGTGTCATGGCTTGGGATTCGGTCATGGGGTAAATTCCTGCATGTCGGATTCGACGGCTTCCAAGAACTCCGGCACTATCTCGGGTAAGGCGCTGGTAACCCGGTTCCAGCTTGGAATGAAGGGTTTCTCCATGGGGTTTTCCAAAAAATGCACGCCTGCCTTGAGAATATTCGCGGCAAACAACTCCACAGCTTCTTCTTCCTTATGGATATCCAGCCTCAGACCGTTCATCACCGCGTCGCTGTTGTAGGTCTCGATAAGATCCAAAGCAATGCGGAAGTAGGTTGCCTTTATGGAGCGGAAGGTTTCTGTGGAAAAGACTACGCCGTTGGTGGCCAGCTTCCGGAATATGGCCTTGCTGATGTCGATGGACATTTTGGACAGGCCGGCCTGGTCGTTGCTGAGAGACAGGTCCTGGTGTTTGTGGTCATAGGTTTCGGCAATGTCTACCTGGCAAATCCGGTTGGTCGAGTGGTTGCGTTTCATCTCCGCCAGCACGCCAATTTCCAGGCCCCAGTCACTGGGGATGCGAATGTCGCTGATGGAGTCGGTTCGCAGGCTGAACTCGCCCGCCAGGGGATAGCGAAAGCTGTCCAGATACTCCAGGTAGTCCTGCTGGCCTAAAATCTTGGTGAGTGCGCGCAGCAGCGGCGTCACCAGCAGCCGACTGACGCGGCCGTTGATTTTGCCCTCGGCAACCCGAGCGTAGTAGCCCTTGCAGAAGGTGTAGTTGAATTGCGGGTTGGCCACCGGGTAGATCAAGCGGGCAAGCAGTTCGCGGTGGTAGGTGACGATGTCGCAGTCGTGCAAGGCGACCGAGCTGACTTGGCCCGCTGCCAGCACATAACCCAAACAATACCAGACGTTTCTGCCTTTGCCGGGCTCGCCGGTTGAGAGCCCCGCATTTTGCATTTGCTCGTGCACCGCCCGCAGGCGAGGTCCGTCGTTCCAGAGCACCCGATAGTTCTGCGGTAACTGTTTGAAGAATTTCAGCGCCTGCCGGTATTCCGTCTCTGATGCGCGGTCCAGGCCAACAATGATTTGCGACAGGTAGGGGACCTTTGCCAGCTCCTCGACAATCGGTTGCATGGCCGGGCCCTGCAACTCCGAATACAGGCACGGCAAAACCAGGCCCAGTGGCCGCAGCCGGTTGAAGCGGATAAGCTCAATTTCGAGCTCTTCCAGGGGGCGGCGCGAGAGGTTGTGCAATGTGGTGATGATACCATTTTGGTGAAAGTCACCCATGCCGTTTCTCCGTTTTCAGCAGATCCAGGACTGCCTGGTTCCAGCCGACCGGCCCAGTTTCTTCGGTGACAAAAACCCGCTGCCCCGCGCTGGCTGAGACATTCAGCGCAGATTTGTGCGCGTTGCGAATAACCACGGCGATATCGGCTTCCGCCAGCATGGGCAGATCATTGTTGCTGTCGCCGAGGGCAATTATGAACGGACCGGCCCCCCAGAGGAATTCGTACAGGGTTGCCAGCCAGAGCATCGCCTTGCCCTTGTTGCTGCTTTCCATAACGTGGATGAAACGGCCGCCGCGGGTTAGAGTCAAGCCGCGAGCATTGGCGTCATCGCGGAACCGGTCAAAGTTCCTGGCGTTGTCCAGCCAAAGCAGCGGCTCGCTGTGGCGCCGCTGCTGGGCCAATGCTGCCGCTTTCTCGCCGAGGCCGGTCGCCTCCATGATTTCTGCCAAGCGCATATCCCCAAAGCCGCGAAAATGGTAGCGGCGACTGTCGCGAATGGAGAGCAGGATCTGCCGCAGTGACCCGTAGCCCATGCCAAAGGCGAATATCCAGTGGGTTTCGGTCTCTTCGCACTTGCGGTTGGGCGGTTGCGGAAACGTCTGCTTCGGCAGCGCAACGCCCGAGCCGTTCTCAAATATGATGGGGCCTTGCAGACCCAGGGACGCTTCAATCTCAAGGCACTCCGGCAAGGTTTTGCTGGTGCACGGTATTACCGGAACGCCCAATTCGGTGGCGCGGGCCAGTGCTGGAGCTGCCGCTGCCCAACTGTAGGTGTCATGGTCAAGTAGTGTTCCGTCCAGGTCCGTAAAGATGAGTGTTTTGGTTGTCGGCATGGTTTCTTGCTCTGCTTCATACCCGTGCACAAATATTTGGTGATATTCTCTTTGCACAGTTATGACGCAGGCCTCCTTATTTTCCGTTGAATACCGGACTGCGTGATGGCCTGATAACGACTTGCACAATCAGTGCCGGTGCATTACCCAGGCATAATAAGTTAGGGTAACACCACATGACCGGGGTTAAGCAAGCTACTGCGTGCTCACCGGGCGTTACACTCATCAGTTGCGCCCGGTGCGCCTTGAATTAGGATACCTTATGAGTTTCATACGAAAGACCCTGGCCTGCGTGTTGCTCCTTTCCCTGACGGCCTGCGCCAGCCTGCGGGGGGGGCTGGAAGCCCCCAGTGTGCAGCTGACGTCCATTGACCTGCTGGAGACCCGCTCCCTCAGTCAACGCTTTCGCATTGGTCTCACGCTCACCAACCCCAATGCTCGCGCGCTTCCCGTCCGCGGCCTGACCTACAGCCTCGCGCTGGAGGGGGTGGATGTGGTTCAGGGAGCAAGCAACAAGATACCCGAGCTGCCACCTTACAGCGAAACGCCTCTGGAGCTGGAGGCAACGGCCAGTCTGATCAACGCCCTGCGACTGCTCAATGAGATCATGCAAAGTCAAAGCGACAAGCCCGTGGCTTATACCTTCTCCAGCAAGGTGGATGTGGTGGGCCTGCCCCGACCGGTCAGGCTGGTGGAGAGTGGTGAGGTGCCCCTGCGCTGAAGCCGTTCGTGGCCCCGTGCAACATGACTGGCTGGCAAGTCCCGCCGCGCTTCGGTCCGCCTATCTGGGGCAGGTGATATTATGTCCGCTGTTAACTAATAATTAAAAGTCATTGAGGTTGCGGGAATGCGATTACTGAAAATCCTGATAGGAGTGATCGTGGTGCTGGGGCTGTTATTGGCCGTAAGCCCACTGGCTTTGCAGTGGTACTTGACTCATCAGCTGGAAAAAAACGGATTCAGCACACAGATCAAGCGCATAGGCATCAACTACATATTTGGCCAAGTGCGCTTGGAAGGTATAGATATCGCCCGGCGCGACGGCAGCCGGTTAAGAATCTATGAAGCCGATCTCAAACTCAGCCTCTGGGCCGCTCGTCGGCACCAGTTGATTTTACATTCGCTGAAGCTTAACGACGCCCACATCGACCTGCCGCTGGTTCAATCGCTTGCCGATACTCTGGGGCTTAAGCCCGGGAGCCGCAGCCAGCAGCCCGAGCAGGTCGTTCGTCTGCGCCGGGCGGACTTCACCAATGTGGAAATCTGTCGTGCGCCGGATCAGCAGTGTCTGCGTCTGGAGTCGGGTGCCGGGACCGGCCTGGAGTGGCGCGGTTCAGGCCAGCAGTGGCATTTTTCCCACTCCGGACCGGTGCGAATGCAAAAGGCGTTTCTGCGCGACCAGTCCAGCGGCAGCACCATCTTCTATCTGGGCGAGTTGGAAGTTGCTGCGAGTGACTGGTCGCCCAAAACATTCAATCTGCGGCAGCTGGCTTTCGACAACTTTCACTTGGTGGAAAACACAACCACCGATGCCGATCTGGCAGCCCCTTATCAGATCCAATTGGGCCACCTGTCCATCAGCAGTGCGGCTTTTTTTCCCGGGCAGGCACCGGCACTGCATTTGGGTGATGTCAAAGCGGTGAGTCTGCGTCAGGCTCTGCACAAAGGTACCGATGGGCGCCTGCGCGGCCCCGCAAACCTGGCCGAGTGGCTGCCCGAATTGGCTCAGGCGCGGCCGATGGCGGGCGAACTCGCGGTAAGTCTGAAGTCTCTTGAGGTGCAGGGGGGGGTGATTGCCTGGACCGACAAGTCCGTGAATCCGTTTGCCCAGCAGACGCTCTCGCGCATTGCGCTGCGGATGGGCGCCTTCGACACCCGCTTGCCGGCACTGCCCACGCCCATCAATCTCTCCGCAGGACTTGGCGCCTCCGGCTCGCTTACCGTGAGCGGCGAGTTCTACCCGCTGCGCCATACGCCGCGGTTCACGCTTCAGGTGGTGGTGGCAGGACTTGATTTGGCCAATATCTCCGCTTACAGTCAAGGGCCGCTCCAACAACCGGTAACGGCCGGAGTGGTGGATGCGTCTGTGGAGGTGGAGCTGCACAATGGCCAGCTGGAAGCGCTGACCCGCTGGCGGCTGGCAGACCTGCGGTTTGATCCCAGCTATCAGGTAGCCCCCGAAAGCAGTTTGCAGCAGGCTTTTCAGCGTGCCGCAGACCACAACCGCAGCGTCATGGTAAGCTTTCCGGTTCGCGGGCGGCTGGGCGAAGACGTTACCGCAACCTACGTATTGGACACCTTGATGCGCCGGGCACTGCGGGAAGCTGCACGCGGGCAGAACGCAACTACACCTACTTCGGGTCGTTAGACCGCGCTTACCCGTACAATGGCCCCGGCAAGTCCGGGCAAGCTCCCTTGGTCCGGGTTTGCTCCTCGTTGTTCACTTTTTTGCCACTCGAAAACACTATCCTATGACGCTGCCAACTTCCGCTGACGAAACCATTGCTCTAAAAGACTTCACCGAGAAGGCCTACCTGGATTACTCCATGTACGTCATTCTTGATCGCGCCCTGCCGCATGTGGGCGACGGCTTGAAACCGGTGCAGCGGCGCATCATTTATGCCATGAGCGAGCTTGGCCTGAAGGCTGGGGCCAAGTACAAGAAGTCTGCGCGCACGGTAGGGGATGTTATCGGTAAGTTTCACCCGCACGGCGACTCTGCGGCCTATGAGGCAATGGTCCTGATGGCGCAGTCTTTCTCCTTCCGCTACCCACTGGTGGACGGACAGGGCAACTGGGGCTCGCAAGATGACCCGAAATCCTTCGCCGCCATGCGGTATACCGAGTCCAAGCTGGCACGTTTCGCGGACCTGTTGCTTGGTGAGCTGGCGCAAGGTACGGTGGATTGGCAGCCCAATTTTGATGGCACCATGGATGAGCCCAAAGTATTGCCGGCGCGAGTGCCAACGGTTTTGCTCAATGGTACCACCGGCATTGCAGTGGGTATGGCCACTGATATTCCGCCCCACAATCTGCGTGAAGTGGTCGACGCGGCGGTGCATCTGCTGGAGAACCCGAAGGCAAGCGTCATAGATCTCTGCGAGCATATTCTTGCACCCGATATGCCCACTCAGGCTGAAATCATCACCCCCCGCGCAGACATCATCAAGATGTACGAAAGTGGGCGGGGCAGCATTAAAATGCGGGCCAAGTGGGTGCGGGAGGAAGGTGACGTCGTCATTACCGACTTGCCACACCAGGTCAGCGGCGCCAAGATCCTGGAGCAGATCGCGGCACAGATGCAGGCTAAAAAGCTGCCGATGGTTGCCGACCTGCGCGACGAGTCGGATCATGAGAGCCCGACCCGCCTGGTGATTGTGCCGCGCTCCAACCGGGTTGATGCCGATGGCTTGATGAATCATCTTTTTGCCACGACCGATCTGGAGCGCAGTTACCGCATTAATCTCAACCTGATTGGCATCGACGGGCGTCCGGCGGTAAAAAGCCTGTTGACCATCCTGCAGGAGTGGTTGGTTTTTCGGCTGGAAACGGTGCGCCGGCGTCTGCAGTATCGCCTGGATTGGGTTGACCGCAGGCTGCATCTGCTGGAAGGCATGCTGATTGCCTATCTGAACCTGGATGAGGTGATTCACATCATTCGCACCGCGGAGCATCCCAAAGCAGAGCTGATCAGTCGCTTCAGCCTGACTGAGGACCAGGCCAACTATATACTGGACACCCGTCTGCGCCAGTTGGCGCGGTTGGAGGAAATGCACATTCGCGCCGAGCAGGCCGAGCTGGCCAAGGAAAAGGCCGATCTAGAAGCAACGCTGTCTTCCGAGCGCCGCATGAAGACCCTGGTGCGCAAGGAGCTTCTGAGTGCAGCAAAAGAGTTTGGCGACCCGCGCAAAAGCCCGCTGGTGGAGCGCGACGAGGCCCAGGCGTACAGTGAACTGGAGCTGATGGCCAGCGAGCCGGTGACGGTGGTGCTTTCGGAGCGCGGCTGGATACGTGCGGCCAAGGGCCACGATGTGGATCCTCAGGCTTTGAGCTACAAAGCCGGCGACAGTTTCAGCCTGATGGCCAGGGGAAAAACCAGCCAGCAGGTGCTGCTGTTGGACTCCACCGGACGCAGCTATGCTATTGCCGCCCACCAATTGCCCTCAGCGCGAGGACAAGGGGAGCCGGTGTCCAGCCGGTTGAATCTGCCTTCAGGTGCGACCTTTGCTGGCCTCTTGATGGGCAGTGACCAGCAAAACGTATTGATTGCCTCCGACGCGGGCTACGGTTTCGTTGCAACCCTGGGCGACATGTCAACCAAAAACCGCTCCGGCAAGGCGCTTCTAAGCGTGCCCAAAGGCGGGCAGGTGATGGCGCCCGTACCCTTCGGTGACCCGGAGGGCGCTTATCTGGTGGCGGTTGCCAATGATGGCCGTATGTTGGTTTTTCCGGTCACCGACCTGCCGGTGCTGGCGCGTGGCAAAGGCAACAAAATTATGGGAATATCCAGCGCCAGATTACAAAACCGTGAGGAACATCTCGTTTCGGCGGTAGTCATAACCGACTCCCAGACGGTGCGGATTTGGGCAGGCAAGCGGCACTTGCAGCTCAAGCTGAAGGACCTTGAGCACTACCGTGGCGAGCGTGGCCGGCGCGGGCACAAGCTGCCGCGCGGCTTCCAGAAGGTGGACCGCGTGGATGTGGAGTAACGTAAGTGCTTCACAGATCTCCGGCAGTTTGCTTACAGCTTGTGCCGGTGTATGACAAGCTGGTGGTTTTGATTGGCAACCTTCACAGCCGGGGAGGGCACAGTTATCTGTTTTATTAGAGGCGTTCATGTTTCGTAAACACGCACGAACATCCATGCAGTGCAATATCGTCCTGGAGCACAAGGACGTTGGCAAGATTGAGGTCTACACCCATGATGTCAGTGCAACAGGCATGTTTGTAAGAACACCCGTCGACAACCAGGACGTGCTAAAAGAGTATTTCAGCATTGGCGATATACTGATGGCGCGGCTGGACAGCCTGGACAACGTCTCGGAGCCTCTGCAGCTTAAGGTTGCCAGGGTATCGGGTGATGGCGTTGGGCTGGTTTTTGTCTGAATCGGCCGCAGGTTGCAGCGACCTGCGCCTGGCAAGGCTCGGCTGAATCACATTCCCCGCCACTGCTCCACTTACGCAATAATGCTGCATCCCCGGTCAACCCCCCAGCTTGCGCGCTTCTATGCACAGCAAGACCCGAATCACAACCTACCGGCGTAAATCACCTTTTTTGATGCGGTTATCGGCAAAA
>CAYNST010000024.1:33970-38414 GCA_964399955.1 uncultured Cellvibrionaceae bacterium
CCGAATCACAACCTACCGGCGTAAATCACCTTTTTTGATGCGGTTATCGGCAAAACTGCGCGCCACCCTTTTACGCAGTGTTCACCCGGGTCTTCCACCTAAAAAACGGCAGGACGCCGGGGTCTTACAGCTCCAGCGACGCTCGCATGGCCTCCAGGCGGCGCTGACTGGCCTGCCGGTCCAGTGGCTCGCTACCGGATTCCGGCAGCGCCGGCTGTTGGATGGGCGGTAACTTGCTGCCGTTGCGAACATCGGCACAAATTTCTTCGTATTTGCGGCGAAACAGCGGATAGGCTACCGACTCTGCACTGCTTTGCAAAAACAGCCAGTCACACGCCTTGCCGGCAAAATATACCGCTGGGTGTGACCAGGCAAAAGCAGCCTTGGGGGACGGTGCCCGGCAGGCTTCCAGATAGGCAGAGTGCGGGTCTGGCAGGAAGTTCTTGCTGGACGCTCGCTCGCAGTTGTGGATCATGGTGTGCAGCGTAGGCAGAAACTCGCTGTTTTCAATGACCATTTTGGCAGCAGCCAGTATGGCCGGAGCTTCAAAGCGGCTGAGCATCTCAAGCCACAGCCGCTTGACTTCGTTCAGCTCGGACGTATTGCCAAAGGCCTTCAGATACTGATTGTGGTAATTCAGGCGAAAAAGCGTGAAGACTTGGTTGATGGCGTCAACCAGTTCCACCTTTTTCCCCTGAGTATCGCGGCTAGAGTGCCCAGCTGCGGTCGGTAAGTTGTTCGGCAAGACTAAGCTCCCTGGTGGATTTATGAACGGTGGTTGGGCCCAGCGCACGCTGCGCCCAACGCTGTTTGACGAACTGCAGGAACTTGGTGTTCCACGACGTATGCACCTGGTTGCTGTCGCGCCAGTAGATAACAAACTCCGGCACCAGAGCGCGGGCAAAGGCCAGGTCTATGTTGGCAAGCGTCAGCACTTCATAGACATCTTCAGACGGCTGCCAGTTCTCGCGGATGCGCCGCGGTACGGTGTCGTGCTCCAGCGCTGAGCGATAACGCGCCCACTGCCGCTGTACGTGATCGCGGAATTTCTTGTTCCAATTATCCGATTTGCTACCCTGCTCGCGCCAGTAAAGCTCAAATTCGGGGATGGCATCTTCCACAAATTGCCGACTGATCCCGCCGTGGAGGGTGAGTACTTCAAAGGCGTCGGCACTTGGGCGCCAGTCCCGCGGAATGGCTGCTTCACGACTGCGCTGATGCTGTTCGGCCTGGGTGCTGCGCCATTTGCGAATAACATGCTGATGAAATTTTGCGCTCCAGGCGTGGGCGGTCTCTCCCCTTTCGCGCCAATAACTGATGAACTCTGGCAACTGTTCC
Organism: uncultured Cellvibrionaceae bacterium; assembly: GCA_964399955.1. GTDB lineage: Bacteria > Pseudomonadota > Gammaproteobacteria > Pseudomonadales > Cellvibrionaceae > CAYNST01. Next base: position 35,309 of record CAYNST010000024.1, read on the forward strand.
AGCGCAAACGCCTGGCCTATGCCGTGCTGCGCCAGCCTTGCCAGGGTTTCCCTGTCCGGCTGCCAATTGGGCGCAAGCAGTGTCTTGCCGGTGTTGGTCGGCTGCGCGGCGGGCGGCTGCGGGGCCAGAGCGCGAGCGGCTGCGCGCTCATTGAAGGCGTAACGTATTTGGCGCGACTGAACAAACGGGGGGGAGGACAACAACAGAATACCCTGCTCGCGCAGGTTGGTGCAGATGCGCTGAACATCGCCAGCGTGCCAAAATGGCAGCGCCTGGCTGACCGCAGTCTCATCCAGCACAAACCAGCGGTAACCGTTGCTGAAACTGCCGGGCAGGCTGCGCGCGATAGTGGTCAAGACTGAGAGCATGGTCGCTTCTTCAAGCCCGATGGTGGCTGCCAGGGACGGATATACCAAAATTGGTAACTCGGGAATCAAACACTGGTTGATAGCTTTGTCTGACATAGGTTCAAATTCCATACGCAACTCTAGCATGCCCGGAATCTAAATTTATAGAACCAATTGGCTTGACGCGGTAGTGTACATAGAACAACCCCCATTGAAAAACGCCACGCCAGCTGTACCCGCCTCACGGTCGGATGGTTGGCAAATTTATGAGCAGACGAGCTAAGCCCATGTTTGAATCCTCCACGCGCTACGACAATGCACTGCTGTTTTCCCGCTTTGATGTGGAGCATCCCCTGGCCCCCGCCGCCGCGCATCCCTTTGTGCTGGAGGATGCCCAATGGCAAACGGCCGAGCATTATTATCAAAGCAACAAATTCACCGACAGCGTCTACCGTCAGCAGATTGCCGCTGCTGCCACTGCACGCCAGGCCCACAAGCTTGGCAACGCTTGGTTTCGGCGCAAACGTTCGGATTTTGCCCAGGTTCGAGCAACCTTGATGACGCGCGCGCTCTACAGTGTGGTTCAGCAGCATGAGGCGGTGCGTGACTATCTGCTGGCGTCCGGGGAGCAGTTGATCGCCGAGACATCTACCTTTGACCCCTATTGGGGGATCTCCCGAGACCAGCGAGGCGAAAATCGCCTGGGCAAAATCTGGATGAACATCCGCACCCGGTTGCGGGCGGCCAGCGCGGAAACTGATGGGAAAACGGGTTATTTGCCATGAGTAAAACCAAATCGGCGTTTGTCTGCGGTCAGTGCGGTGCCGACTACCGCAAGTGGCAGGGTCAGTGCACCGAGTGCGGTGCCTGGAACAGTCTGAGTGAAGTGCGTCTGTCGGCGGCGAGACCTGCGTCGGCGACGGGAGGTTATGCCGGCGAAACACCCGGCAAGGTCCAGGTTCTGGCCGATATATCGCTTCAGGAGTTGCCGCGCTTCAGTTCCTCCATGGGTGAGTTTGATCGGGTATTGGGCGGCGGTTTTGTCCCTGGCTCGGCGGTTTTGATTGGCGGGCACCCCGGCGCCGGCAAATCGACTTTGCTGTTGCAGGCGCTCTGCGCGGTGGCACGCACGCAGACCGCGCTCTACGTCACCGGGGAGGAGAGTCTGCAGCAGGTGGCAATGCGTGCCCAGCGCTTGGGTCTGCCGGTGGACAAGATTCAGGTGCTGGCGGAAACCAACGTCGAGAACGTTCTGGCCGCAGCCCAACAAATGCAACCGCGCATCCTGGTGGTCGACTCTGTGCAGGTGATGCACCTGCCGGACATTGCCTCGGCGCCGGGCAGCGTCTCGCAAGTGCGCGAAAGTGCGGCCCACCTGACCCGATTTGCCAAACAGTCCGGTACCGTACTGCTGCTGGTGGGGCATGTCACCAAAGAGGGCAGCCTGGCCGGTCCCAAGGTTCTGGAGCACATTATTGACTGCTCCATTATGGTGGAGGGCGAGCATGATTCTCGCTACCGCACCTTGCGCGGCCACAAGAACCGTTTTGGTGCCGTAAATGAGCTGGGTGTTTTTGCCATGACCGAACAGGGCATGAAAGAGGTGTCCAACCCTTCCGCCATCTTCCTGCAACGGGGCGAAGAAGTGGCGCCAGGATCAGTGGTTATGGTGGTTTGGGAGGGTACCCGGCCACTGCTGGTAGAGATTCAAGCGCTGGTGGACGACAGCAGTCTTGGCAACCCACGGCGCGTGGCGGTGGGCCTTGAAGGCAACCGTCTGGCCATGCTGCTGGCGGTGCTGAATCGTCATGGCGGCGTCATGCTGGGCGACCGCGACGTCTTTGCCAATGTGGTGGGCGGGGTGAAAGTCATGGAGACGGGTGCCGATCTGGCGGTGCTGCTGGCGCTGGTTTCCAGCTTCCGCAACCGGCCGCTGCCCGAGGACCTGGTGGTATTTGGCGAGGTGGGTTTGTCCGGCGAGATCCGCCCCGTGCCCAGTGGCCAGGAACGCTTGCGCGAAGCGGCCAAGCACGGCTTCAAGCGCGCCATAGTGCCCGCCGCCAACCTTGGTAAGGAGCGGCTTAACCTGGAGGTCGTACCCGTCAAAAAACTCAGTGACGCCCTCGATTACCTCGCCTGAACTTCCCTTCTGCCCCGCGCGCGGGGCCGCGCCATTTCACCCACGCTTCTTTGTAACTGACCGCCGGTCATTTTATTTGCCCGGCAGTGGGCACTGCTTCTTGCGGCGCGGCACACAGAGCAGTGCCGCCGCCAACCAATTCGCAAATTGCAACTAAAGTGCTGCTTGAAATTGACTAAAAAATGATCTGCGCCGATTATTGGCTTCATATTGGTCTTACTGGCGCCACAATCGTCGCGCAAGATAGTGAAGTGATCCGCAAGTTTTTCCGGTCTTCACTGTTTCGGTTCGCAAACGCGAAAACTGGTACTAAATTACTAATTCAGCGTTCTTGCGAATCCAGGGGCGGAGCAGCACTGTCAGGCAGGGCAGTTGAGGCGGGCCGTGGGCAAATTGAACCAATGTTGCTATCAAACTACTCGGAGCGGTGCGATGCGTAAGTTATTTTCACTCATTCTCATGTCGTCGCTACTGGCGGCCTGTGGCGGTGAGCCCCAGCTCGAAGAAGGCGCTTCCAGCAGTTCCAGCTCATCGTCCAGCAGCTCAAGCTCATCGTCCAGTAGTTCCAGCAGTTCCAGCTCATCGTCCAGCAGTTCCAGCTCTTCAAGTTCGTCCAGCT
>CAYNST010000025.1:0-38074 GCA_964399955.1 uncultured Cellvibrionaceae bacterium
CTCATAGGTCAGCTGCTTGTGCTTGTTCATTGCTTGGATCTCTTGCCGGAGAAAAGCGACCAGCGTACGGGCAGCTGGCCTCCTTTTCAATTCCACCAAGTTATGCATTTACTGGTTGAATCCAAGGCTTGAACCGGAGACATCTCCGAACAGAAACGCACCTGCCAGAGAGTAAATGGCAGCTACGCCATAGAGGGCAGAGAATATGGTGAATAGGGATTCCGGGCCGATGCGGTCTTTTAGGTAATATCCTACCGGGGGTCCGACAATCCAGGCCAGTGCAAAACCGCACCGAACAATTGCGTTGCATAGAGCAATGTTTCCAACACCACTCATAGAATCAAGCAAAGTTCTGTAGATCGCCATTAACTGCGGAGTAGCCAAGTACACCAAAGAGAACAGTGGTATAAAAACCAGCAAAAATGCAGAATAAGAATCTAATGATCCAGAAAAATACGTGGCAGAAGACCCACATATCAATGAAATGAATACCAATAGCCATCGGCACCCATACAAATCAGAAAGATAGCCAAAAAACAACGTTATTATGAAAGATAATAGAGATATCATTAAATATAGCGATGCTACCTGGCCGGCATCAATACTGAACATTTCCATGGTGGAAATTCCCAATATCGTTATCAGCTGACTGTAAATGGCGCCAGAAATTAATGCGAAAATAAAAAAATAAAAAACAACAAACCATTGTTTTTTCATAAAAGCGAACTCACTATCGCAAGACCGAATGAATCTCGTTAAGGATTACTATTGATGACTCTACGCTTGCAACTTTTTTGCTTCTTGCAATGGCCTCTTGTAGCATCTTCTTAAAGCTATCCGTCCATCCCGCCATGACTAGATCCTCATTGCCTCGAACACCAGCGTTAAGCGATAGGTCACGTCTATCACGATTCCTAGTATCTAACACAACAACATCGGAATGTTCTGAGGAGTAGTATAGCGTTTTTGTAGGCGTACTTAAATGAAGAGTAAGTCCAGGCTTCAAAGATGCACCTATCTTTGAAGCTATTATTTTGAAGCCTCCACCACTGTCCAGAGAGCCCTGAGCCTCAAAATATGCATCATTAACCGAACTAGTTCCCCCAGGGCGATCGTAGCCAAACGCAACCGTTCCTTTATACAAAGACACAGAACCACCCGAAATATAACCGACAAGATCTAACAGATGGCTGCCTAGATCCCCCGCAGCCCCTCCTAACTTACACTTTGAAGCATCCTCGCGCCATCCTGCCTCAAAGTTGTCTCCACGATCGTATACAAGGGAGATATCGATACCACATATCCGTTCACCTGCAATGATCTTTAGGATTAGGTCTACCATTGGCAAGAATCTAAGATTATATGAAACGCAAACGTGAGTGAGCGACGCCTTACATAATATCTTTAGATCCTCGGCTTGTTCGGGCGTACTGCAAAGCGGCTTTTCGCACATAACATATGGAACTTCTGCTTCGACAGCTTCCTTTAGGTAGCTATAATGGGTGGGTGTAGGGCTTGATATTATAACCATCTCACAGGATTTTACGAGGTCAGAACTTGATTTATGAAAAACAACACGTTGATCGATCTGCTCCGCATCAAATGCAAGCGAATAGATAATCAAGACACCCATTGTAAGTTCACGGATGATCTGAACCGGCTGAAACTGTATCGGTTGTCGACCAGCAACCTGTTTTCGGATTAAAAAGAGGCGAAGGATCGTTACGGAAGTGAATCTTTGGGCCAATCTGGCGGATTATAGGCGAGCGGGTACGTGATCCCGAATTGGGAAGGAAAGGTTGGATTGGGACGGATGGTTTACGTCAACTGAAAACCGCCTTGCAAGCGCCCAGGCCCGGTGTGCGCTGATATCCAAGGGCTGAGGCGGCCCTCTTCAGCTGATGGGCGCATCCTACGAGGCACTTAAAGCGGCCTTCAAATTTCGTAATTAGGGTTAGCCATTGTTTTGCATCAATATCTAACCGCTCCAAAATGGGTGGCAGGCTGGCTGGAATGGCTCCGCGCTTGTTGTCACGGATGATACGACCGGTCCATGACGTGCATGGATGCACTAATTCCGCGAACGCAGGATGCGTAGGAGCGGTCTCCCCAGAATCGACCAGTGCAGTTGTCCTCGGCATTAGCTTCCCGGGCGATGGGTTCGTTGATGTTGCGCATGAACCAGCTGATGTCCATGAGTTGCAGTCGCCAGTCGTTTAGACGCGCCAGGACCGCCTGCTGCGGCGAGCGGCGGCCTCAACGCTTATGGGCCGGTTTATTCATCAGCGCCGTCAAATCTTCTTTGAACCGCTCTTCCACTTGGTTCATGAGTGTGACCGCAAGCTTTTCTACGGCGGTGATTTGACCTTCATTCATAAAAGCCAAAAACCTTGCACGCTTGGCTTTGGACACTCTCCCCCCTCCGCTCATGACAATAGAAACCAGCGTATCCAGTGTGTTGTTGGGCACGTCCACTTGCTGGTTGATGGATTTTTTAATGCCGTCAAAGACCATCAACAGCAGTATTTCTGACATCAGTTCTTTTGATATGGCCATATTCATCATTTCGTAGATGAATATCACGTGCTCGGTGAAATCCGGGTAGCGGTACATGTAATCAATATTGTTGTTGATAACAATCCGCTTGCTGTCATCGAAGTGGTAATCGAGCATTGCCATCAAAGGCGTAGAGATGGTTTCCAGTACTTCGTCGTACCGCTTCTGATTCTTTAAAATTGACGCAGAGATGGGAATAATAAACTTGTGGTCCGGCTCGCGCTGGCGCATGACGTCGTGTATCAGGTATCGGTGAATACGGCCGTTGCCGTCGTCGAACGGGTGTATATAAACTTCTCCAAAGGAGATGATGGTCGCGTGTATCAAAGAGGGCACTTGACCATCCAGCATAAGTTGATCATGTGTAGCCAAAAGCCCCCTCATCATACTGGGGAGGTCTTTGGCAGGAGCGCCAACGAAGTGAACGTCTTCATCCATCTCCCCGAACCGCTGGATGGTTGATCCTACATAAATCTCGTGCCTGCGGTAGTCCGTTGCCTTTGCGCTGTCGGCCACGATCTGATTCTGCAGATCAATAAGTTTTTCTTTTGACAACTCAAACAGGCCCGCATTCTTGAGTGCGTTTAGGAAGCGCTGCATCTTTCTGTTGTCGGGCGGTTCGCGTTCAATCTCGTTGGAGCTTTTGGTCTCTTTGGTATAGAGATAACTGATTGACCGGCCAAGGATATCTGCTGAGATGCTCTCGCCAAGTTCCTGAACTTTGGCATAGGCTGTTTCGTAAACGTTGAGTTTTGCAAGCTCCCGCACCGGCGCGGTTTTACGCACGGTAGGGCAGTATTCCCGAGTACCGATGGCATTGTTGCGTACTCGCGTACGTCGGTCGCGCCAGCCTTCGGCGAGAGTGAAATAGTACTCATCATCAAACAGGGCCATGTAGTTTCCCTGTTTTAGATCGGGCAAATCCAACTGCTTTTCTGTGAGCCATTCATAAAGGTGCCATAGCACCCGGTTGTGCTTTGAGTTGGGTGCGGCCGCGATGAATCGTGTGAACTCCGCGACATCTATTTTCAGGAAAAGAGCTGCAAAGAAATGCAGTCTTATGCCCTGATGCTTGATGGCGGCGATCATGTGCTCGTAGGGAGAGGAGGGGGCTTTAAGGCGCCGTGGCAAGATTTTGCGCTTTGTTGCACCGTACGCGCGTTTAACCTCGGGCTCGGCTGAGTCACCCTGATACACCTCCAAACCCACTTTGGGCAGCAGGAGCTGGTAATGTTGGTTCAAGAAGGTATAGCCGACAGGCTTCATGACGGGGCCAACGCTGGTTAATCTGATGGGCCATCTGCCCAAATTCAGGTAGGTTTCACTTCTGCCACATACGGGCAGTCAGAAGCAGTTATGAAAGGAATATAGCACTTACGTTTTAATAAAAGTGCTTACGTTTTGATAAAAACGCATACGAAAAAGATCTTTGGGATATGCGCGTTCCTGCCGACAGGCGGGAACGCAATGCGGCCGAAGCTGCGATAGTTCATTCAAGCTATTGTTTTTATTGAATTTTATCTCGTATAAACCTCATTCCACCGTCACCGACTTGGCCAAATTCCTCGGCTGGTCCACATCCGTGCCTTTGATAATCGCCACGTAATACGACAACAACTGTAGGGGCAATGTGTAGACGATGGGGGAGATGAGGTTATCGGTGTGGGGCAGGTTGATGACGCGCATGCTGTCGTCAGATTGAAAGTGGGCGTTGGCGTCGGCGAAGACGTAGAGGATGCCGCCGCGGGCGCGGACTTCTTCGATGTTGGATTTCAGCTTTTCCAGCAGGTCGTTGTTGGGGGCGACGACGATGATGGGCATTTGGCTGTCTATCAGGGCCAGGGGGCCGTGTTTTAGCTCGCCGGCGGCGTAGGCCTCGGCGTGGATATAGGAGATCTCCTTGAGCTTGAGCGCGCCTTCCATGGCGATGGGGTACTGGTCGCCGCGGCCGAGGAACAGCGCGTGTTGTTTGTCGGCGAATTCTTCGGCCAGCAGTTCAATTTGCGGAGCCAGGTGCAGGACTTCTTCCAGTTTGCCGGGAAGGCTTTTGAGGGCGTTGATCCAGGCGGTTTGCTGTTGGGTGGAGATGCCGCGATGTTTGGCAAGCGCAATGACCAGCAGTGCCAGGCCCACCAGTTGGGTGGTGAAGGCCTTGGTGGAGGCCACGCCTATTTCTGTGCCGGCGCGGGTCATGAAGGCGATGTCGGCCTCACGCACCAGGGAGGAGCCGGCCACGTTGCAGATGGCCATGGTGGCCAGAAAGCCCTGTTGTTTGGCCAGGCGCAGGGCGGCTAAGGTGTCTGCGGTTTCGCCGGACTGGGAGATGGTGACCAGCAGGCTGTTGGGCTGCACCATGGCGTTGCGGTAGCGGAATTCCGAGGCGATCTCGATACTGCAGGGCAGGCGCGCCATGGATTCAAACCAATAGCGCGCCACCATGCCGGAGTGAAAGCTGGTGCCGCAGGCCACAATCTGCACATGCTCCACGCGCTTCAGCAGCTCGGCGGCTTCGCTGCCGAAGACTTCATCGGCCACCAGGCCGTCACCCAGGCGGCCCTCCAGCGTATTCATTACCGCGCTGGGCTGCTCGTAGATTTCCTTGAGCATAAAGTGGCGGTAGGGGCCTTTGTCGCCGGCGTCGTATTGGGCGCTGGCTTCTTTGGCCTCGCGCTCCACCGGTTGGCCCTGCTGGTCAAAGATGCGCACGCTTTTGCGGGTGATCTCGGCAATGTCGCCTTCTTCCAGAAAGATGAATTTGCGGGTGACGGGGAAAAGGGCCAGTTGGTCGGAGGCGATAAAGTTCTCGCCAATACCTAAGCCGATGACCAGGGGGCTGCCGGAACGGGCGACGACCAGTTTGCCGGGGTCCTGCTTGTCCAGTACCACCGTGCCGTAGGCGCCCTCCAGGTAGCCAACGGTATTTTGCACCGCTTGAAGTAAGTCGGCGCCCGCCAGCAGCTCTTTCTCCACCAAGTGAGCGATTACTTCGGTGTCGGTATCGGAGAGGAATTCAAAGCCGTCGGCCTGCAGTTGGCGGCGCAAGGTGGTGTGGTTTTCGATGATGCCGTTATGCACCACGGCCACCCGGTCGCGGGAGATGTGCGGGTGGGCGTTGCGCTCGCAGGGCTCGCCATGGGTGGCCCAGCGGGTGTGGGCAATGCCGGTATTGCCGGCAACGGGCTCTGCCTGCAGGCTGTCGCTAAGCGACTTGACCTTGCCCATTCTGCGCACGCAGGCCAACTCACCGTCGGCATCCAATAGCGCGATACCAGCGGAGTCGTAGCCGCGGTATTCCAGCCGGCGCAAACCTTCCAGCAGTATCTCCATTACATCTCTTTGCGCCACAGCGCCGACAATGCCACACATAGTTATTCCCTCTCGTTTGGGGTTTTGATCACTTGAACCTGGGCGCGCTCGATCTGCTGCTGAAAAGCGGTGGGCAGCAGATGGTCGGTGACTAATACGTCGATATCCTGCCAGGGCAGTTCCAGGTTGTGCATTTTACGGCCGACCTTGGCGGATTCGGCCATGACAATAACCTGCCGCGCGCTTTTGGCCATGGCGCGGCTGAGGCTGTAGAGTTCGTTGAAGGTTGTGGTACCCCGGCTGGCATCCAGACCATCTGCGCCGATGAACAGCTGGTCGAAGTCGTAGGCGCTCAGCACCTGCTCGGCCAGCTGCCCCTGGAAGGATTCCGACTGCGCATCCCAGGTGCCGCCGGTCATCAGCAGGGTGGGTTCATTGACCATGTGCCGAACGGCCTCGGCCACCCGCAGGGAATTGGTCATGATCACCAGCCGGGCTTTTCTGGCCAGCTCCGGCAGCAAATAGCTGGTGGTGCGGCCGCTGTCGATGATGATGCGGCTATTGTCCTCCACCAGCTCTGCGGCCGCCCGGGCAATGGCCTGTTTGCGGGCGGAAGCGTGCTGCAGGGTTTCATCCGCAGCCGGGCCATCCTGCGGCACAGACACGGCACCGCCAAAACGGCGTACCACCAGGCCTTGGCTCTCCAGGCAGGTCAGATCCTTGCGAATGGTGACTTCGGAGATGGTGCAGAGCGCGGCCAGTTCTTCCACATCCGCCGCACCCTGGCGGTTGACGTAATCGAGAATGCTTTGACGGCGCTGGGCGGTACCACGGGACATACTGGCGGGTTCACTTCTGACGGGGTGAAAGATCAGAAGCAATAGTAGGTGAGGATGTTTCAAAACGAAAGACAAATATTTCGTTTTGAAACATCTTGCAGAGCGGCGGTCTATTTTGGCTTTTTGCTGGGGCGGCTCCAGCCGTCGATGTTGCGCTGGTTCTGACGGGCCACCGCCAGTTGCTCATCGCCTACATTGCGGGTGATGGTGGAACCCGCGCCAATGGTCGCCTTGTGCCCCAGTTTGACCGGTGCCACCAACGCGGTGTTGGAACCCACAAACACATCGTCGCCGATCTCTGTCAGGTGTTTGTTGACGCCGTCGTAGTTGCAGGTGATGGTGCCGGCGCCCACGTTGACGTTGGCGCCCAGCACGGCGTCGCCCACGTAGCTCAGGTGGTTAATCTTGCTGCCAGCGCCGACTATGGCTTTTTTGGTCTCTACAAAATTGCCGATTTTAGCACCGTCCGCCAGATAGGTGCCGGGCCTCAGGCGAGCGAAAGGCCCCACATTGCAGTGATTTCCAACCCGACTGCCTTCAATCAGGCTGTTGGGCTGGATATCGCAGTGGTCGCCGATTACGGCGTTTTTGATGATGCAGTTGGCCCCGATGGTTACCTTGTTGCCCAAGGCAACGTCGCCTTCAAAGATGCAGTTGATGTCGATTTGGCAGTCGCTGCCGGCGGTGAGGGTGCCCCGGCAGTCAAAGCGCTCCGGGTCCAGCAAGGTGACGCCGGCTTTCATCAGCTGCGCGGCGGCGCGGCGCTGGTAGATACGCTCCAGTTGCGCCTGTTGTTGGCGATCATTGACGCCCATGACATCCTCCGCCGAAGGCGCGCGCAGGGTGTTGATGCTCAGGCTTTCTGCGCGGGCCAGGGCGACGATGTCGGTCAGGTAAAATTCACCCTGGGCGTTATTGTTTTGCAACTGCGGCAACCAGCGCTGCAGGCAGGCGCCTGTGGCGGCCATGACGCCGGTGTTTACCTCGCGGATTTGCAACTCGGCTTGGCTTGCGTCTTTCTGCTCCACAATGGCGCGCACCTGGCCGCTTTCATCCCGGGCGATGCGGCCGTAGCCGTGGGGGTTGTCCAGTTCCACAGTGAGCAGTGCCAGGCTTTGATCATCGACCTTGGCTACCAGTTGGCGCAGGCTCTCTTCGGCAATCAATGGCACATCGCCGTAGAGGATCAATACGGTTGATTCGGCTTTGATGGCGGGCAGTGCCTGCAGCACGGCGTGGCCGGTGCCCAATTGTTCAGCCTGCAGCACACAATTGATACCCCAGTCACGGGTATGGTTTTGCAGCACTTCCGCCGCGTGACCCACCACCAGATGAATGGCTGTCGGCTGCAATGCCTGGGCCTGATGGTAGACATGGTCCAGCAAGGGCTTGCCGGCCAAGAGGTGCATAACCTTGGGTTTTTGCGAGTGCATGCGCGTGCCTTTACCGGCCGCCAAAATAACAATTTCCAGCATAGTGGCTACCACTCCATTTCACCTGAACATAAAAAAAGGGCAGCCAGGCTGCCCTTAAACAATTGTGTGCCTCACGCTTTTGCTCAACGAGCGGCTTTTTTGCGCAGTGCCTGCAGGGTTCGCAACTGGGCTGCGGCCTCGGCAAACTGCACAGCCGCTTTGGAGTAGTCCACTTTGTTGCTGGAGTTGAAGAGGTTTTTCTCGGCCTCTTTTTTGGCCTCCAGCGCAGCGGATTCGTCCATTTCGCTTTCGCGCAGGGCGGTGTCGGCCAGAACTGTGACCGAGTGCGGCTGCACTTCCAGATAGCCGCCAGAGATATAATAAATCTCTTCTTCGCCGTTCTCCTTGCGCAACCGGATGGGACCGGGGCGCAGGCCCGCCAGCAGCGGAGTGTGACCGGCGCAAATACCCAGGTCACCCTCGGTTGCCGATGCCACCAGCATCTGGACCGTACCGGAATACAGCTCGGTCTCGGCACTGACTATGTCGCAATGGAATGTTGACGCCATAACTAAATCTCAACGCTTGCCAATGGGCCAGGGCCCATTAGTATTTTTTGGCTTTTTCAATGGCTTCGTCGATGCTGCCAACCATGTAGAACGCCTGTTCCGGCAAATGGTCGTAGTCACCGTTCAGCAGACCTTTGAAGCCGGCGATGGTGTCTTTCAAAGACACATATTTACCTGGGGCACCGGTGAACACTTCGGCCACGTGGAACGGCTGTGACAGGAAGCGCTCAATTTTACGTGCACGGTATACGGTGAGTTTGTCTTCTTCCGACAGCTCGTCCATACCCAGGATGGCAATAATGTCTTTCAGTTCTTTATAGCGCTGCAGAACCGACTGCACACCGCGGGCAACGTCGTAGTGATCCTGACCAATGATCAGTGGATCCAACTGACGCGAGGTGGAATCCAGCGGGTCGATCGCGGGGTAGATACCCTTGGCGGCAATATCCCGCGACAGTACAACGGTGGAGTCCAAGTGCGCAAAGGTGGTGGCGGGCGAGGGGTCTGTCAAGTCATCCGCCGGTACGTATACCGCCTGAATGGAGGTGATAGAGCCGTTCTTGGTGGAGGTAATACGCTCCTGCAGAACACCCATTTCTTCTGCCAGCGTAGGCTGATAACCCACGGCGGACGGCATACGGCCCAGAAGTGCGGATACTTCCGTTCCGGCCAGGGTATAGCGGTAGATGTTGTCGATGAACAAGAGTACGTCTTTGCCTTCGTCGCGGAATTTCTCCGCCATGGTCAGGCCGGTCAGGGCCACGCGCAAACGGTTGCCCGGTGGCTCGTTCATCTGGCCATACACCATGGCAACTTTGGATTTTTCAAAGTCTTCTACGTTAACAACACCGGCTTCCTGCATCTCGTAGTAGAAGTCGTTACCTTCCCGGGTACGCTCACCCACACCGGCAAATACGGACAAACCGGAGTGTTCGGTGGCGATGTTGTTGATCAGCTCCATCATGTTAACGGTTTTACCAACACCGGCACCGCCGAACAGGCCTACTTTACCGCCCCGGGCAAAGGGGCAAACCAGGTCAATAACCTTGATGCCGGTTTCCAGCAGTTCTTCAGACGCTGCCAATTCGTCGTAGGCGGGCGCCGCACGGTGGATTGGGGCGCGCTCGCTGGTGGCGATGGGGCCTTTTTCGTCGATGGGGTTGCCCAGCACATCCATGATGCGGCCCAGGGTGGCCATACCCACAGGTACAGCAACCGGTGCCTGGGTGTCTTCAACATCCAGACCGCGACGCAGCCCTTCGGAGGAACCCATGGCGATGGTACGTACGATACCGTCGCCCAGCTGCTGCTGCACTTCGAGGGTAAGCCCTTGCTCAGTCACTTTCAGGGCGTCATATACCCTGGGCACCGCATCGCGTGGAAACTCCACATCGATGACCGGGCCGATAATTTGCACGATACGTCCACTACTCATTGGTGAATCCTCTACCTGAACTTGAATCTGGGTATGTGTCTATGCGGGAGGGCAGGGTCTTAAACCGCTGCGGCGCCGCCGACGATTTCCGACAGTTCCTGGGTGATCGCGGACTGACGGGCTTTGTTGTAAGCCAACTGCAATTCGTCGATGATATTCCCGGCATTATCGGTAGCATTTTTCATGGCAATCATGCGCGCGGCCTGTTCGCAGGCGCCGTTTTCTACCACGGCCTGATAAACCTGTGATTCGATATAACGGCGTAACAACCCGTCAAGCAACTCCTGCGCGTTGGGCTCGTACAAATAATCCCACTCGTGCTGTACCTTGTCGTTGGCATCCGGCACCAGCGGCACCAACTGCATAACGGTAGGCCTTTGAATCATGGTGTTGACGAAGTCGTTGCTGGCCAGGAATAGTTTGTCGATGGTGCCCTGGGTGAAGCCGTCGAGCATGACCTTCACACTGCCGATCAAGCTGCTGATGCTGGGCTCTTCGCCGATATCGCGAACCGAAGCCACAATGTTGCCGCCAATGCTGTGGAAGAAGGACGCAGCCTTGGCGCCAATCAGACAAAAGTCCACTGCCACACCCTGGTCTTCCCAGTTTTTGGCTTCCGTCAATACGGTTTTGAACAGGTTGATATTCAAGCCGCCGGCCAAGCCCCTATCTGAAGAGATGAGGATGTACCCCACCCGCTTGACTTCGCGGTTGATCATGAACTCGTGGCGGTAGTCGGGGTTGGCGTTGGCCAAGTGACCGACCGCTTGGCGCATGCGTCTGGAGTAGGGTTTGCCTTTTTCCATGCGCATTTGTGCACGGCGCATCTTACTGGCGGCCACCATCTCCATGGCGCTGGTAATCTTCTGCGTGTTTTTAATACTCCCGATCTGGGTACGTATCTCTTTTCCGCTGGCCATTCGATAATACTCTTAGAAGTTTGGCCGCGGACGCGGCCAACATCTGTAAGCGAAGCTTCCGCTTACCAAGTTTGGGTGGCTTTGAATTGATCAAGAGCAGTTTTGATACCGCCGGCAATCGAGTCGTTGTAGTCCCCGGTGGCGTCAATGTTGCTCATCAACTCCGCGTGCTGGCTGCGCAGGTAATCGAGCAGAGAGGTTTCAAACGCGCCAATTTTTTCAACCGGGATATCTTTCAGATAGCCTTCGTTGGCGGCGTAGAGCACAAACGCCATCTCTGAAGTAGACAGCGGCGTGTACTGCTTCTGCTTCATCAACTCGGTTACGCGTTGACCGTGTTGCAGCTGCGCTTTGGTTGCTTCGTCCAGGTCGGATGCAAACTGTGAGAAAGCCGCCAGTTCGCGGTACTGGGCCAAAGCTGTACGAATACCACCAGAGAGCTTTTTGACAATCTTGGTCTGCGCCGCGCCACCCACTCGGGATACGGACACACCGGCGTTCATGGCGGGGCGTATACCGGCGTTGAACAGGCTGCTTTCCAAAAAGATCTGCCCGTCGGTGATGGAGATCACGTTGGTGGGTACGAAGGCAGACACGTCACCTGCCTGGGTCTCGATCATGGGCAGAGCCGTCAAGGAGCCGGTTCTGCCTTTCACTTCACCTTTGGTGAACTTCTCGACATAGTCGGCGTTGACTCGGGCTGCGCGCTCAAGCAGACGGGAGTGCAGGTAGAAGACATCCCCTGGGTAGGCTTCACGACCGGGCGGACGACGCAACAGCAGGGAGATCTGGCGATAGGCCCAGGCTTGCTTGGTCAAATCATCATAAATGATCAGTGCGTCCTGACCGCGGTCACGGAAGTACTCGCCCATGGTGCAGCCGGCAAAGGGTGCCAAAAACTGCATGGCAGCCGGGTCTGAAGCGGCGGCGGCAACAATGATGGTGTGCTCCAAGGCGCCGTGCTCTTCCAGTTTGCGCACCACAGAGGCAATGGAAGATGCCTTCTGGCCCACGGCCACGTAGATACACTTAACGCCGTTGCCTTTCTGGTTGATGATGGCATCCACCGCAATGGCGGTTTTACCGGTCTGACGGTCGCCGATGATCAGCTCACGCTGGCCGCGACCAATGGGTACCATGGCGTCAATGGCTTTCAAGCCGGTTTGCAGCGGCTGGTCTACCGACACCCGGTCAATTACGCCGGGTGCGATTTTTTCAATCGCGTCGGTCAGGGTAGAGCCAATGGGGCCTTTGCCGTCAATGGGATTGCCCAGCGCGTCTACGACGCGGCCCAGCAACTCCGTACCAATGGGTACTTCCAGAATGCGACCGGTGCACTTGCAGCTTTGACCTTCAGCTACTGCTTTATAGTCGCCCAGTACAACGGCGCCTACCGAGTCGCGCTCAAGGTTGAGGGCAATACCGTAGATACCGCCTTCAAACTCGATCATTTCACCGTACATGACATGCGCCAGACCGTGAACGCGGATGATACCGTCGGAAACCGATACCACTGTGCCCTGGTTCTGTGCCTCAACGGTGAAATCCAGCTTTTCTATACGCTTTTTGATTATGTCGCTAATTTCTGCAGGATTCAGTTGCTGCATACTTGATTTCCTCAATCCTAATTCTTAGGCGTTCAGTGCCTCGGCCAATTTGCTCAAGCGCCCTTTAATTGATCCGTCGATCACGGTATCACCGGCACGAATGACTGCGCCGCCCAAAAGGCTCTTGTCGACCTGCGTGGTCAACTTGACCTCCCGGCTAAGCTTTTGTGTGAGTGCTTGCACGAGCTTGCGTTGCATGGTGGTGTCTACCGGGAAGGCGCTGGTAATGTCGACATCCACGGTCTTTTCGTACTCGGACTTGTAATGCGAAAAAAGCGCGGTGATTTCCCGCAGCAGCGGCAGGCGCTCGTTATCGGCCAACACAGAAAAAAAATTCTTTTGCTGTACCGTGGACGAGCCGCCCAGCAACTGGGTCATCGCGCCGCTTTTTTGCTCCGACGTCAGTGCGGGAGAAGCCAGATAAGCTCGCACCTTAGGGTCCATGCTGACGGCTGCAGCAGCGCTCAATAAGCTCATCCACTGCTGCAATTGGCCTTTGTCGCGTGCCACATCAAAAGCGGCGCGCGCGTAGGGCCGGGCCAGGGTCGTTAGTTCTGCCATAATCGTACCCGTTTAAAGCTCGGCGGACAGTTTATTGAGCATGTCGTTGTGCGCGGATATATCGATAGATTTAGCCAATACACGTTCGGCTCCAACCATTGCCAGAGTTGCCACCTTTTTGCGCAATTGCTCGCGCGCCAAGGCTACTTCCCGGTCTATGGCGGCCTGCGCCGTCACTTTCACCCGCTCAACTTCAGCTTCGGCTTGCGCCTTGGCTTGTTCTATAAGCTGATTGGCGCGTTTGTTGGCCTGCTCGACAATAGCAGAAGCCTGCCCCTTGGCTTCTTCAAGTTGCTTCTCAGCACCTTGTTTGGCCAGGTCCAGATCTTTGCTGGCCTGCTCGGCAGCCATCAACCCGTCATTGATGCGTCTTTCTCGCTGTTCCATAACGGACAACAGGGCGGGCCAGACATACTTCATGCAAAACAGCACGAAGAACAAAAAGGTAATGGACTGACCAATGAGCGTTGCGGTTATATTCACACCAACACCTCTTGCGTGATTCGTGGAGAAAAAGCCTTAATTAGGCAGCAATGCCAGGCGCAACCACGAAGATCAAGTACATAGCCATACCCACACCGATCATTGGAATGGCGTCGAGCAGACCGGCGATCAAAAACATTTTGGCTTGCAGAGTAGGTGCTTGTTCGGGCTGACGCGCGGTGCCTTCCAGCAGTTTTCCACCCAAAGAGCTAAAACCGATTGCTGTGCCCAGGGCGGCGACGGCGATCAACAAAGCTGCCGAGAAGTATACAAGTGCTTGTGCCATTTCATTATCTCCAAAGATTTAAGTGAGTTTAAAAGTTGAACCAGGAAATTCTGCTTAGCTGCGGGCCTCCACAGAGGCCCAAGTAGTCTTAATGTAACTGCTCATCCAAGCCATCGTCATGCGCCATACCCATATAAACAATGGTCAATGCCATGAAGATGAATGCTTGCAGGGTGATAATCAGAATATGGAAGACCGCCCATGCCCACTGCAAGACGCCGCCAAATATGCCAAGTACCAAACCACCGCTGAACAGCAGGGCAATCAGGATGAAGATCATTTCCCCGGCGTACATGTTGCCAAACAGCCGCAGGCCCAGCGACACAGGTTTGGCCAGCAGCGTGACGACTTCAAGCGCCAGGTTGAATGGCACCAGCAGGGCGTTGATATACCACTTGCTGGTATGAAAGGGGTGCATGGTGTATTCCTTGACGAACCCCATGAAGCCTTTTTTCTGGATACTGAAAATAATCATCAGCAACAACACAGTAAAGGCCATGCCCAGCGTGGCGTTGGGGTCCGTGGTGGGAACAACCTTGAAATACAGGTGTGGGTCGCCTGCCAGGGTGGCAGCCAGCTGGGGCAGCCAATCCACCGGAATCAGGTCCATCAGGTTCATCAGAAAAACCCAGCAGAATATGGTCAGCGCCAAGGGCCCCACCATGGGATTTTTGTGCTTGAAGATGTCTTTGACCGTGCCGTTGACAAAGTCCACCACCAGTTCAACAAAGCTTTGCAGCCCTCGGGGTGTGTCCGGGTTTTTTTGCGCTTTCCTGGCCATGCTTAAGAACACCCAGGAGAAAATGATACCCAGAAATATGCTCCAACCCAGGGTATCCACATGAAAGGTCCAGAAACCCATATCGACCGCTTCTTGAGCAGAGCGGGCAAAAGTCCAGCTGCTTTCCTGCACTACGGTGCCATCATAACGCTCGTAGCCGACCGGCAACTTGCCCAGTGCCAGGTTCTGTAAATGGTGCTGAATGTATTCGACGGAGGTTAGTTCTTCAGTTGCCATAAAACGCCACGCTTATATGAGTGATCTCACCTGACTCGAGTTATTGGTCAATGATTTTTCGAACGGTCTTGCTCTGAAGCGGTCAATCTGTCGCTGAACTGCCTGACCATGAACAGCTGCACAAACATCATCAAGATGAACGACCCGAATGCGGTCGGCGCGTGCAGCGCGTCGTAAAACCGGAAAGCCAGCGCAAAGCCCAGCGCAGTGAGTACCATTTTGCCCATTTGGCCTTTGAAAAAGCCCAGGGTGGCATCAACTACCCTTTGTGTGCCGAAGTGTCTCAAGGCCTGCAGCATGAAATAGGAATTGGGCACAACACAAAGCAGCCCGCCAATCACAACCGAGCCGCTTCTTTCCGGCGCCAGGAAAAAGAGCCCCGCACCCAGCCCAGCCACTAGCAGTAGCTGGGTCAGCAGCAAACGTAACATCAGGTACAAGACAGGCTCCACGTAAGGCAGTGTTGGCCACATCCACAACACGCATGAAGGCCGCTTGCTTCGAATTACTTAAGCAAGTAAGAGGCTGTGCTTGTGGGAAAGGGCGCCAAATACCCGAAGTTGCGTCGACCCGGACACTTGCGGTGGCCGAGAAGCACCGTCAAGTTCGCTTGCCGCTTTTGATGCCCAGGCGCTGCGTCGGCGCAGAGCGGGGGCGATTATAGGTTCTATGTTGATTGGGATCAACCTTTGCCGCAGGCCCACTTGCCCAAATTCTGAACTCGGCTTGCGATCCAATGCCTGATCCTGAGAGTACCAATCTTCAATAGAGAGGAGATAGGCATGAAACGATTCTATTTCGTCACCGATGATTTGAACAACGTGAAAACCGTTGAAAACGAACTGCAGGCGCAGGGCTTACCCAACCTGCAGATGCACTTACTGACCGAAGCGGACGCCGAGGCCGACAAAAAAGGCTTGGACAACACCCCGTCACTGTCGCGCAAGGACATCCCCAAGTCCATGATCAAGGGGTTTTGTGTGGGGCTGATCGCGGTTGCCATACTGGTGGCCGTTACCCTTACCTTCAATATACCCGGACTGAGCAACGGCCTGATGCTGCTTATAGCCAGCGGCATACTGCTGGGCTTTTGTACCTGGGAGGGGGCCTTCCTGGGAATCCAGCGCTCTGGCAGTAAAAGCCGCAGATTTGCCCAATACTTGAAGAGGGGAAAGCATCTGTTTTATGTGGATGCGAACCCAGGGCAGGTTGCCGCCGTTAAGTCGGTGTTTGGCAGCCACCGCGGCTTCAAGGCTGTGGGCACGGAATCGGGCGAATCCGACTGGATGCTGGGCATGAGGCGTCGATTCCGCAGCCTGGCCGGCTCCGGCCCCTGAGGGGCCGGCAAGCCAGCGGCCGCACGGGCACCTGGCTCCTATTTGATCACCTAGGTCCGGGGGTACTGTAGGTTAAATGAGGCAAAGCCAAAACTGAATCACAAAAACGGAGGACGCTCATCGCATATGTTGATTTATGCGCCAGCAAGCATATGAATTAAGACCTGCTACCGGTTTTTCCTAAGCGGCTGTTCTTATACTGGAGGCAATTAGCAAGATTGCTACCTATACTCAAAGTAGCCAGTATCAAAGGAAGGTAAAGGCCGAGGAAGCAAGCAAGCGGTTTTGGTTCTTGTGACAAAGTTGTGGCACAGGTAAAGCATGTAGGCGCATTGTGCAAAACCGGTTTGAAGAGGGATCGAACTTGTTCTTGAGTAAACATCAACAAGCCGTGTAAGCGCTAGACGCTAAACACAGCCGCAGTGTCTACGGAGCAAGAATAATAACAAGGGAAACCCTTAACAAAGACTCCAGACGACAATAAATAGACGGAGATCCACCGATGCGCTCACACAAATTTCTTAGCCGAGCAACTTGCTTGGCTATAACCACTTTATTTTTGACTGCCTGCGGCAATGACACCGCTAGCAACCTGAATTCCAACGCCAAACCCCGCAGTGCAATACCCACTCTCCCGCCGGCACCCCGGGTGAGCCTGAGCGAAGAAAACTTTGTAGCGGTCGCAGGCAGTACGCTTAAAACCATATTGTTGAGTGACGCCAGCGCAGCAGCGCTGGATCAGGCGGTCACTGTTACTCGTACTCGTGGCTCTGAAGTAGGCAATGATCTGGCCACAGGTGTGCGCCTGACCTTTACACCCATGCCCTGTGCCACCGGTGGCAGCTTTATTATGGATCTTGTCGCCGAAAGCAACACCGATGACCTTCAGATAGGTTTCAACAATGAGCTGAACCTGCTGCTCAAAAGTGAATTTCTCGAGTGCGATCAAGGCTTCAATCGGCTAACCGGCAACATTACCCTGGATTTCAAAGCGGTCCTCAATGATCTGATCAATAACTCGTTGTATGACTTTTCCGGCAACGTCCAGGTGAATGATCTTATTGTTGATCAAAGCGGTTATTACCCCTTCTTTTTTGACGGTAACCTCTTCTACAGACTGTCTTCTCCGGATGGCATTTCAGTGACCACAGAAATCATCTCCAGCGGATTGAGCTACAGCGCAGACCAGACGTATCAGCTTGAGGACTTCCATTCTGTTAAGTCGGTCAACCTCAACTCCCAGAGCTATAGCTACAGTCTGACGGGAACCTATATTGAAGAGATAGGCGCCACTGCCCGCACAATTGATTATTCCACCCTGGCACCCCTGCAGGGGCAGGGCTTCTCGTTGCCAACCACTGGCAAAGTCCTTGTTCGCGGCGACGGCCAAATACTGGCGATCGAGGCCCTGGACCAGGAAATGGTGAATCTGAAGCTGGACGTTGACGGTGACGGTACGGTTGATCACGAGTACCTGTCCACCTGGCGGGAACTGGTGCTGAACGAGTTGGGCCCAACTGGCTAAACCAGCCGGCATGCCTTGCAGCCGGTATCTGTAACCCTTTAAGCGGCGGAATTGGCCGCTCTACCTGAGAAGGCCCGGCGACGGGCCTTTTTGTTTATGCGCATAACCATTGTTCTTCTGCTCGGCCTGCTGGCAACTCCTTACGCGAGTGCCAATTCGCCTTCGTCCATGTACATAGGACTTGGAGGCATGGTAAGCCACGTGCAGAACACGGAAAGCGAAGACGGGCAGACGCTAAACAAGGAAGCGGGCCAGGCCAAAGCAATTCAAGTGCAGTTTGGTCTGAGGCCGGATGAGGGCTTCTTTACGCAGGGGCGGTTTGCCACCGGCAGCCATCAGCGGTATTACTACGGGATCAGCCAACTGGGCCAGTCACTGGCTAGCCGTTCAGACTACGCCCACCACCGTGTTGAATGGACGGGTGGCTACAGTCTCAGTTCCGTCGCGCTCTTTGCCGGGCTTGCCTGGTCAGGGAGTGAGCGCATCATACAGCCGGCGGTCAACATTGGGGGCTTGCAGGAAAAAACGAGCAAGTTTCAGGTCATTGCCGGTTTGGAAAAAACAGTGCGGCAGACTCGGTACAGCCGGCTGTACCTGGAGGGCCGTGCGCTGTCGACTGTGTACAACAGGCTGAAAGTGGATTTTGCCGGCATCTACGACACCGCCAGGCTGGATGCTGGCAGCCAACATGGGCTGCAAGCCAAGCTGGTCTGGGCCGGCAAGCTGCATGGAGGGTGGGGTTTGGAGCTGGCCTCTTACTGGCGTTATGAGTGGGCCGGTGCCAGCGCCGACGCCCCGCTGTATCGCGATGGCTCGGCCACCGGCAGGGCCTTTCACCAACCACACACCAGAACCGACACGGTGGGGCTGGAAGCCACTCTGTTGCGGTTGCTCTAGGGTTGATAACCCAAGTGAACCAATATGCCGTCCAGTTCGTCCAGGCTGTTGTACTTGAGCACCAGCTTGCCGCCGCCTTTGGCTGTGTGCTGCACCAGCACCGGCACGCCGATTTTTTCAGACAGGCCCTCTTGTAACGCGGACAAATCCGCCGTTGGCTTTTTATCCCGATTAGGGGCGGCGGATTTTTCACTCTGCAGACTGCGCACCAAAGCCTCGGCCTGACGCACAGACAAACCCTTGGCTACGATGCGTCGGGCAATAACTTGCTGATCCTCGGCGCTCAAGGTCAGCAGGCAACGGGCGTGGCCCATCTCCAGATCCCCGCGTTCCAGCATGGTGCAAACGTCGGGGCTCAAATTCAGTAGACGTAGGCTGTTGGACACCGCTGCCCGGGACTTGCCCACCGCATCGGCCACTTCCTGATGTGTGAGTTCAAACTCGTCCTGCAACCGCTTCAGCGCGATGGCTTCCTCCACCGGATTAAGATCTTCGCGCTGGATGTTTTCTATCAGTGCCATGGCGATGGCGGCTTCGTCCGAGACGTCCCGCACCATGGCCGGAATTTTTTCCAGCCCGGCCAGTTGACTGGCCCGCCAGCGCCGCTCTCCGGCAATGATCTCGTAGCGACCCTCGCCCAGGGGGCGCACCACAATGGGCTGCATCACGCCCTGGGCCTTGATGGAATCTGCCAGTTCCTGTAGTGCTTCCTGCTGCATTTCGCGGCGTGGCTGAAATTTGCCGCGCTGCAGGTACTCGATGGGCAACTCCAGCAGGCTGCCATCAGCAATGGTGTCGGCGGGTGCTGGTTCAGCCGGTTGTTTCAATGCCGATTTGACGGCGCCAGCGGGTTTGCCCGCGCTGCCTGCGCCAAGCAAAGCGTCCAGCCCGCGTCCCAGGCCCTTGCGTTTTGTGGTTTTGCTCATGGGATAATATTTATTCTATTTAGACTTATAGGAGGCCGCGCCTCAGGCTTCACTGCGACGCAGAATTTCGCCAGCCAAGGCCAAGTAGGCGAGGGCGCCGCGAGACTGGCGATCGTGATTCAGCACCGGCAGACCAAAGCTTGGCGCCTCGGCCAGGCGTACGTTGCGCGGAATGCAAGTACGATATACCCGATCGCCAAAATATTCCATCAATTGCGCCGAGACATCGCCGGTCAAGCTCATGCGCGGGTCGTACATGGTGCGCAGGATGCCCTCAATCTTCAACTCGGGGTTTAGCGCCGACTGAATGGTGTTGATGGTGTCAATCAAGGCAGAGAGCCCCTCCAGCGCATAATATTCGCACTGCATGGGTATGATCACGCTCTGACAGGCGACCAGTGCGTTGACAGTCAGCATATTCAGTGAGGGCGGGCAGTCGATCAGGATGTAATCGTATTGACTGTCCACCAGTTGCAAGGCCTTCTTCAGCCGGAACTCTTTGTTTTTCTGTTTAAGCAACTGTACTTCAGCCGCGGTCAGGTCACCATTGGCGCCCAGGGTGGTGAAGCCGACCTCATCAGGCTTGAAGGCCGCTTCCGCAACCGAGGCAAGTCCCATCAGCACATCGTAAACCGACAGCTCCAGGCCATTCTTGTCAACGCCGCTCCCCATGGTGGCGTTACCCTGCGGGTCCATGTCAACCAGCAGTACTCGCTTTTTGGTTGCAGCTAGGGAGGCGGCAAGGTTGACCGTGGTCGTAGTTTTGCCGACGCCGCCTTTCTGATTGGTTACTGCGAAGATATTGGCCACGTTATTTCTCTTATGTCCTTGGATGACGGGCGATTGGCCTGGGGCTGAACTTATCCCCTATTGTAATGGCGAAGTCACAGCAATGCGACGGCTGTGAGCCCTGCCGGAGACTCTGTCCTCGTCTTGCTGCAGAAACTGCCGGGGCAGGGCGATCTGGACAGAGTGATGAGGGGAGCTGCTGGTTAGCGTTTACTTAGCTGCCAAGGCTCAGCGGCTTGAGTTGAAGCAGACAACGCTCCTCGGCCAGCCCAGGTACCTGCAGCGCATGATGAGCCAACAACTGGTAGGTACCTTCTACTGCCCGCAGCTCTTCTGCGGGATATTGGCCCTTCATGGCCCACAGGCAGCCGTCGGCAGACAGCAAGTGGCGACAGACGCGGGTGAAATCCGCGAGCGACGCAAAGGCTCTGCTGATCACGCCGTCGTAGAGCTGCTCCGGCTTGTAGCCTTCGCAACGGGCGTTGATGATGTGCACGTTAGTAAGTCCTAACTGCGTCTTGACCTGATGCAGAAACCGGGTTTTTTTGCCGGCGCTGTCCAGCAGTCCTACCTGGCGATCCGGGTAAGCAATGGCCAGCGGTATTCCCGGAAGCCCCCCTCCCGTGCCTACGTCTATCAGGCGCCGCCCCACAACAAACGGCACCGCTGCCAGACTGTCCAACAGGTGGCGGCGTACCATGTCGGCGGGCAGTCTGACCGCAGAGAGGTTGTACGCCTGATTCCACTTGGCAAACAGTTGCAAGTAGTCCATCAGTTGGTCCTGCTGCTGCGAGGTCAACGACAGCTTTAACTGGTCAAGACCTGACCGCAGCAGATCGCGCTCGAACGTCTGGGTCACTGGGTGGAGCTCAATACACGTTTTTGCAGCAAGCCGCGCTTTTTCAAGGTGATCATCAGCAGAGATACCGCAGCCGGCGTCACACCAGGAATTCGCGACGCGCGCGCCAGGGTGTCGGGCTGTACTTCCCGCAGTTTTTGTTTGACCTCGTTGGACAACCCCTCAACCACGCTGTAGTCGAAATCTGCGGGGATCTGCGCTTGCTGATTGGCCTGCAGACGCAGGATATCTTCCTGCTGCCGGTCGATGTAGCCCGCGTATTTGGCCAGGATCTCCAGTTGCAGAGCGACTTCCTCATCGGCAACACCCTGACCCTTCAGGCACGCCAGATCGGCGTAGTTCAGCTCGGGGCGCTTGAGCAGGTCCAGCAGGCTGTATTCGCGGGTGAGGGGCGCGCTCAGTTTGGGTTCAAGTTTGCAGGCCTCGGGACTGCCAGCCTGTATCCAGGTCTCACGCAGGCGCTGCTGCTCCCGCACCAATGCCTCCTGCTTTTCGCAGAAGCGCTGCCAGCGGGCGTCTCCCACCAGGCCCAACTGCCGGCCTTTTTCGGTCAGGCGCGCATCCGCGTTGTCTTCTCGCAGCAGCAGGCGGTATTCGGCCCGGCTGGTAAACATGCGGTAGGGTTCGCGCGTGCCCAGAGTAATCAGGTCGTCGGCCATGACGCCGATATACGCCTGGTCGCGACCCGGGCACCAGGACTCCTGCCCCTGGGCCTTCAGCGCGGCATTCAAGCCTGCCAGCAGCCCCTGAGCGCCCGCCTCTTCGTAGCCGGTGGTGCCGTTGATTTGCCCGGCAAAAAACAAGCCCTCAATCGCCTTGGTTTCAAAGCTGAACTTCAGGTCTTGCGGATTGAAGAAGTCGTACTCGATGGCGTAACCCGGCCGGGTTATGTGCGCGTCTTCAAACCCCTTGATGGAGTGCACCAACTCAAGCTGCACATCAAAGGGCAGGCTGGTGGATATACCGTTGGGGTAGAGCTCGTGAGTGTTCAGGCCTTCGGGCTCGATGAAGATCTGGTGCCCGGTTTTGTCGGCAAACCGGTGCACTTTGTCTTCAATGGAGGGGCAGTAGCGTGGACCTATGCCTTCAATGACGCCCGTGTACATGGGCGACCTGTCCAAGCCGCCGCGAATCAACTCGTGTGTGCGCTCATTGGTGTGGGTTATCCAGCAACACACCTGTTGTGGGTGATCGCTCACTTTACCCAGGAAGCTCATCACCGGGAGCGGTGTGTCACCCCATTGCTCTTCAAGCTCGGCGAAGTTGACAGACCGCGCATCAATTCGCGGTGGCGTTCCCGTTTTTAACCGATCTACCCGCAACGGCAACTCGCGCAGGCGGTCGGCCAAGGCAATGGCAGGGGGGTCTCCGGCGCGACCGCCGGAATGGTTCTGCAGGCCTATATGAATCTTGCCCCCCAGAAAGGTGCCGGTGGTCAGCACTACAGAGCGGGCAAAGAACTTTAGCCCCATCTGCGTTACCGCCCCCGATACCCGGTCGCCCTCAACGATCAGATCGTCCACCGCCTGCTGAAAAATGCTGAGGTTGGGTTGATTTTCCAGCATCTCGCGGATAGCCGCACGGTAGAGGGCTCTGTCTGCCTGAGCCCGGGTTGCGCGGACGGCGGGGCCTTTGCGGCTGTTGAGCACCCGAAACTGTATGCCCGCCAAATCCGTCGCCCGGGCCATGGCACCGCCAAGTGCGTCTATCTCTTTGACCAGGTGACTTTTGCCAATGCCCCCAATCGCCGGATTGCAGCTCATCTGCCCCAGCGTCTCGATGTTGTGGGTCAGCAAGAGGGTACTGCAGCCCATGCGTGCTGCGGCGAGGCAGGCTTCGGTACCGGCGTGGCCACCGCCGATCACTATGACATCAAAGGACTTGGGGTAAATCATGGAAGCTACCGTGAAAGAAGCTGATGGTAAACAAAACCGGGCGCGAATTATAGCGGTTTTTCGGCACCTGTACAAAATATGATCGCTTGGAAGATTCATTCAAATCGAAAACAAGATGGCAGCTAACAATCAATAAATATTCTGTGACTAGTTGAATATATTTTTCTTAAAGAATTGAATTTACTGATGTTACTACTGCGGCAAAATTCTGTGGATAACGATAATAAAACCTTATTTATCAGTATCTTATCAGCATAACAACGCTTGCCTTCAGCACCTGTTCGACGCTGCTGAAGCCGTGCGCGCCCTGTGCAGCAAAAAGTTGAAAAACGCCCTAAAGCCATTTCTGAGCATAAATCTGTGTATAACTCTGCCACTTGTGCAGAGCCTGCCCACCGGTTACGCCAAGCTTGCCAAGCGCTGTGGGTAACCAGGATGACTACCTGAGATGAAACTGTGGATATGCCGGTACGAATTCGCTTTGTGTATAAGTCTGTGAACAGCGTGCATAAAGATTGGGATGAAGGTGTGCCCGGCTGTGTATAACAGCGGCGGGCAACTACGGAGTGTGACGCCAAGGGGTTGGCAGGCGGGCGGCCGAATGACTGCTTCAGCCGGTGCGGGAGGGTAAAAAAAATGAAAGATTGTTGGATTGGGCTGCTGTTGGAAGGCCGAAGGCGGTTATTTGCCGATGCAGAAGGAGCTGAAGATACGGCCCAGAAGATCGTCCGAGCTGAAGCTGCCGGTAATTTCGCACAGGGCCTGCTGGGCTTGTCGCAGATCTTCTGCCAGGAGTTCGCCCGCAGCGTGATCCTGCAGTTGTTGCAGTCCTTTGCCGAGCGCCGCCCGAGCCTGCTGAAGAGCAATGATGTGGCGCCTGCGCGCGCTGAAGGCGCCCTCGGAGGTGTTCTGGTAGCCCATGCGCTGTTTCAGGTGGGCGCGCAACTGATCAAGGCCCAGGCCGGTTTTGGCGGATATCGCCAGGGAAGGGTAGGCCGTGCTGGCGGGCAAGCTGACAAGGTCGGACTTGTTGAATACCAGGGTAAGCTTGTTTAGCAGGGAGGGGTCCGCCCACAGCTCCGGCCATTGCTCTTGCGGTTGCAGTTGGCTGGCGTCCGTTGAGTCGATCAACAGCAGTATGCAGTCGGCGTCTTTGACTTCTGCCCAGGCTCGGGCGATACCAATCTGCTCAACTTGATCTTTGCTGGCACGAATACCGGCGGTGTCGATGATGTGCAACGGCAGGCCATCGATATGTATGTGTTCCCGCAGCACATCGCGGGTGGTCCCTGCTATGTCGGTGACTATGGCCACATCGCGCTCGGCCAGGGCGTTGAGCAGGCTGGATTTGCCGGCGTTGGGGCGCCCGGCGATAACCACCTTCATGCCGTCTCGCACCAGCGCGCCCTGTTGCGCCTTGACGATAACCCCGTCCAACTGCGACATGACGGTTTGCAACTGGGCCAGAACCACGCCGTCGGTGAGGAAGTCGATGTCTTCTTCGGGGAAGTCGATTGCCGATTCGACGTACATCCGCAAATGGATGAGCGCGTCCACCAGAGTGTTGACCGCTGTACTGAACTCCCCCTGCAGAGAATTCAGCGCCTGTTTGGCGGCCTGCTGTGAGCTGGCGTTGATCAGATCGGCAATGGCCTCGGCCTGGGCCAGATCTATCTTGTCGTTCAGGTAGGCGCGTTCGGAGAACTCACCCGGGCGGGCCAGACGCGCGCCGGCGTTGATGGTGGCTTTCAGCAGCATATCCAGCAGAACGGGCCCACCGTGGCCCTGCAGCTCTAAGACATCTTCACCGGTAAAGGAATGGGGGCCGGGGAAAAACAGACAGATTCCCTGGTCCAGCAGGCCGCCGGAGCCATCCCTGAAGGGTGTGTAATGCGCGTGGCGGGGGCGGGGCACAAACCCCAGCAGGTGTTCGGCTATTTTCAGACAGCCATCACCCGAGACGCGCACAATGCCCACACCGCCCCGCCCGGGGGCGGTGGCGATGGCGGCAATGGTGTCGCTGAAGGTGTGGCTGGACACTGCGGTCAGGCTTTTTCGATCTGCCGGGTGATGATGTACTGCTGGGTAATTGACAGGCTGTTGTTAACCACCCAATACAGCACCAGGCCGGCCGGGAAAAACAGGAATAAAAAGGTAAAGAAGATGGGCATCATCTGCATCACCTTGGCCTGCATCGGGTCGGGTGGTGTTGGGTTGAGCTTTTGCTGAATCCACATGGTGGCACCCATGATCAGCGGCAAAATGAAATAGGGGTCGCGTACCGAGAGGTCTTCAATCCACAGGATGAACGGCGCGTGGCGCAGCTCCACACTCTCCATCAGTACCCAATACAGGGCCAGGAATACCGGCATTTGAATAAGCACCGGCAGGCAGCTGCCAAAGGGGTTGACCTTCTCTTCCTTGTACAGCTTCATCATCTCGGCGGAGAACTTCTGCTTATTGTCGCCATAGCGCTCTTTCAGCTCTGCCATTTTGGGCTGCAGCTTGCGCATCCGGCCCATGGAGCGGTAGCTCATGGCGGACGGATAGAGGAAGACGGCTTTGATCAATACCGTCAACAGGATAATGGCAAAACCCCAGTTGCCGACCAGGCCGTGAATGAACTCCAGCGCAAAAAACAGCGGCTTGGCAATCCACCAAAGGAAACTGTAATCGACGGTCAGGTCCAGGAACGGGGCAATTTGCTCCAGTTTGCGTATGTGCTTGGGGCCGGCGTAAAACTCAAAGGTTTTTTCCGCCGTCGCGTTGGGCGCAGCCGAGATGGGTGCTCCGGCAAACTGTAAAAAGAACATGTTGCCGGTGCTGTCACTGAACAACCGGTAGCTGACCATATCGCCCGCTGGCGGTATCCAGGCGCTTAAGAAATAGTGCTGCACCATCGCCAACCAGCCGCCTTCCCGGTCGTGCACGAAGGGCTGGTCGCGCATATCGCCAAAGTCCACCTTTTCGTAATTGGTGTCCACGGTAGAGGTTGCGGCACCCAGATAGGGCTGCAGGCCAAAGCCACCGCTTTTGTTGGGATTGTGCGCATCCCGTTTGATCTGGCCGTAAATTTGCGCATTCCAGGGTTGGGTACTGGCATTGTCTACCCGGTAAGTGATGGCAATTACATGGCTGCCGCGGGTGAAGGTGAAGCGCTTGATGATGCGCACATCTTCTGTCTGCTGATACAGCAAATCAACATTCAAAGTGTCTTCGGTTGCTGCAAGGCGGTATTCATTCTGTGCCGCTTGAAATACCGGCCGCTCATTGCTGTTGAGATCGGTGCCGTTGGGGCCAACCAGGCCGCTGCGGGCGATATAGGTATGGGCAGGCGTTTGATTGAGCAGCACAAAGGGCTGATCTGGCGTATCCAGTGCTGCATAAAAAGTAGGTAGTGCCACGCGCACCAAGTCGCCACCATGGGCGCTGATGCTGACGTCCAGTACATCCGTCCGCACCTTGATCAAATTGCCTGGTGCGGGTGCTTGGACACGTGCGCTAGGCACCGTGGGGTCTGTTGCAACGGAACCGCCGTCGGCAAATTCTACCGCCTCCGGAATGCCTGGGTCAGCGTCAGCGGCCGTCTGCTCATAGGTGGCCTCTGTCAGTGCCGGGGGCGATTGACGTTCCTGGAAGTCGTTCCAGCGAATCACCAACAAAAAGCAAACGATAGCGATACCCGCAATCAGGGCTGTGCGTAGCCAGTCCGTTTTCATTTTTCAGAAACACCGTTGTCTGTAGTGGTTTTGGAAGGGGGTACGGGGTCGTAACCGCCCGCTTGCCAGGGGTGACATCTGCTCAAGCGCCATAGACTTAACCCAGTTCCTTTCAAAGCTCCGTGGGCTCTCAGGGCTTGAATGGCGTAATTGGAGCAGGAAGGCTCAAAACGGCAGCAGCGGCCAAGCCAGGGACTGACTAGATACTGGTAGGCGCGGATGGGCGCTATAAGGCAGGCCGAACCGCAGCTGCTCAGTCTGGCTTGGGCTGGGCTGAAGCGCGTTTGTTTAGACGTTTCCATAGGCCGTTAAAAATTTGAGTCAATTCGGCTGCGCAAAAGGCGTCTGCCCCGCGACGGGCCAGCACTATAGCATCTATTGATGGAATGTTGTGCTGCTGCAAACGAAAGGACTCGCGCGCCATGCGCTTGATTAAATTGCGCCGGTTGGCACGCTTTACGTGTTTTTTGGCTACGATCAGGCCCAGTCGCGGACCGTCGGTGGCGCTGATGCGTGCGAGGATAAGGAAGCTTGGATGAGAGACGCGCAAGGGCGCATCAGCGAACACGGCACTGTATTCTGCCGGTTTGCCAAGTCGACGGTTTTTACTGAAGAAGAACCGCTCTGCATTGAAAGCGGTCGCATTCGGCTTGGATTGAGCGTCAGAAGGACGTTCCTGGCAGTGAATCAAAGCCGAATGCCTCGGCGCTGAGTATTAAGCGCACAGCCTTTTGCGGCCTTTGGCACGTCGACGCGCCAGAATAGCGCGGCCATTCTTGGTGGCCATGCGGGCGCGGAAGCCGTGTACACGCTTGCGCTTCAGGGTGCTTGGTTGGAATGTTCTTTTCATAGCTCAATACCTGGGGTATCTGTGAAATTACGGTCGTGTTCAGCCTGGCAACCCAGGGCAAATTTGGACGCGCGATGATATAGAATTTAGTGGCTAATAGCAATGCCGAGCCCAACAAAAGGACGCCTGGAGGCGCGCGCCGAGTCGTTATAAACGTTTGGGCCCGACGGAGGAGACAGCTCGGATATGCACAGGGTTATCAACAGTTTGTGGGCCAAGTCTTGCTTGTGGTTGGGCTCAGGAGGCAAATATTGGGAGGTTATGAGAATATCTCCGCAGCCTGGCTGCCCACCATTTCATTCCGGGCAATCTGTCTCTGCCATCTGTGGATAACTCCAGGTGTTGCAGGTAGAATGGTGCCATCATTTTGTTATTTGACGCCTAAATATACATATAACTGCGTTGAAATATACGCCAGTCCAGGCACACTTTGTGCGCTACTGGATCCTTCAAGCTCGGCGGAATCCATATGACGATACCATCCGTGGTGGTAATTAATTGGCCCAACCCGCGATAGCTCAGATTGCGCTCAATTTTTGTAGAGCAAGACAGAAGAATGCGAATCTGCCGCGGTAAAGCGTGCGCACTTCCTGTGCTGCACCCCTTCGGGGTTGCCTTTACAGCCGTTCCATCCGTTTTCTGTCCGGGGGTGGGGGACCAATTTTCAACGCAGCTATGGTAAACACGAGTGTGAGCCGAATAGTTCTCGTGGTTTAAATCTCTTACTTAAGCCGTCCAGCAACCGTCGACCGGGAGCAACGTCCATTGTCATATTCTGTCTGGGAAAACTGCCTTTCGCAGCTAAAGACCGAGCTGCCAGCGCAACAATTCAATACTTGGATTCGGCCACTGCAAGTAGATGCCAACAGCTCCGGCCTGCGCCTGCTGGCGCCAAATCGCTTTGTTTTAGACTGGGTGGGGGAGAAATTTCTTCATCGCATCATAGAGTTGGCAGAGTCTCTGGGCTGTCAGCCTGTTGAGCTGGCTGTGGCTGCCCGACCCGAACCCGGGTTTGGCGCTCGCGACACAAGAAGTGCCACATCGGCGCCTAGAGCGCCGATGGCCCCCCCGCAAGGCTATTCGTCGTCGCGCGCCGAAGTCAATCCTGCCTATGCCGGCGCCGCTCATGGTGCCGACCATCGCGCAGCGCCAGAGCTTTCTACCGCCATGACGCGAGACCAAGCCTATGCCAACAATGCCTTTGGCAGTAATCAGCCGGTGTATCAGCAGGAACAGATACCCTTCAGCAACAACCAGTACGCAGACGAAAACTCGTTACCTCCCGATGAGCCACGCTACGCGGAAGCCAATCAAACCCGCTCAAAACGTGTGGCCAAAGAAGATATAGAAGGCGGGCTTACGCACCGCAACTATCTGAACACAAGTTTTACGTTTGCCAATTTTGTTGAAGGCAAGTCCAATCAACTGGGCCTTGCTGCTGCAAGCCAGGTGGCGGAAAACCCGGGTGGTTCCTACAATCCGTTGTTCATTTATGGCGGGGTTGGCCTGGGTAAAACACACCTTATGCATGCCGTAGGCAACGCGCTCATCAATCGCAAGCCAAATGCCAAGGTTATTTACCTCCACTCAGAGCGCTTTGTCGCGGATATGGTGAAAGCCTTGCAGTTGAATGCGATCAACGATTTTAAACGGTATTACCGCTCGGTCGACGCGTTGTTAATTGATGACATACAGTTTTTTGCCGGGAAAGAGCGCTCGCAGGAAGAGTTCTTCCATACGTTCAATGCGCTACTCGAAGGCGGTCAGCAGATTATTTTAACCTGTGACCGGTATCCGAAGGAAATCAACGGCCTGGAGGAGCGGTTGAAGTCCCGCTTTGGCTGGGGGCTCACCGTGGCGATCGAGCCGCCGGAGTTGGAAACCCGCGTTGCCATTTTGATGAAAAAAGCCCAACAGGCGGCAATGGACCTGCCCAATGATGCGGCGTTTTTCATTGCCCAACGTATTCGCTCCAACGTTCGTGAACTGGAAGGTGCACTGAAGCGGGTAATTGCCAATGCCCATTTCACCGGCCGGCCCATCTCGACGGAATTGGTACGCGAGTCCCTGAAAGACCTTTTGGCTTTGCAGGACAGGCTTGTAAGTATTGACAACATTCAGCGCGTGGTTGCCGAATACTACAAAATCAAGGTGTCCGACTTGAATTCCAAACGGCGCAGCCGCTCGGTTGCCAGGCCGCGTCAGGTGGCTATGTATCTGGCAAAAGATCTTACCAATCACAGCTTGCCTGAAATAGGCGAGTCGTTTGGTGGCAGAGACCATACCACGGTGCTGCATGCCTGTCGCAAAATTAAAGAGTTGTTGGAGTCCGATGCAGACATACGAGAAGATGTGAAGAATTTGCTGCGCACCCTGACGACCTGATTTTTTTCATTCATTTTCAAGAGATTAGACAATGAGATTCTCGGTATCACGCGACGCCCTGCTAAAACCTTTACAGTTGGTAGCAGGGGTGGTTGAAAAACGCCAAACCTTGCCTGCCTTGGCCAATGTTCTGATTACACTTCAAGGGCTGGACCTGTCACTTACCGGTACCGACCTGGAGGTGGAAATTGTGGGGCGGGTAACGCTGGATTCCCCTGGCACCGATGGCGAAATAACAGTGCCTGCAAAAAAGCTGTTGGATATCTGTCGTAGTCTACCGGATTACGCACCCATAGAATTTGTCTGCCAGGATCAAAAAGTCAGTGTCAAAAGCGGCCGTAGCCGTTTTACGTTATCTACCTTACCGGCAAGTGAATTCCCCAATATTGAACTGGGCGACAATGATCTTGTCTTTGAATGCCAGCAAAATCAGATCAAACGGTTAATTGATCGTACCGCCTTTGCCATGGCGCAGCAGGATGTGCGTTACTACTTAAACGGGATGCTGTGGGAGATTCGCAATGACTCGGTAAGAGTAGTGGCGACGGATGGCCACCGGTTGGCCATGTGCACCCGCGCGGTTGAACTTGATGAAAGCATTCAACTGAAGCAGGCAATCCTGCCGCGCAAAGGTGTTATTGAGCTTGCGCGGCTGTTGACATCTCCCGATGCGAAGGTGGAAATAATCTTGGGCGCAAATCACATGCGCGCGCGCACAGAAAGCTTTGTTTTTACCTCCAAACTGATTGACGGAAAATTCCCGGATTACGAGCGGGTGTTGCCCAAGGGGGGCGACAAGGTCATCATCGGTGACAGAGAGTTGCTTCGTCAGGCGTTCTACCGGGCAGCCATTCTGTCCAATGAAAAGTATCGCGGTGTACGCTTCTCATTGTCGGAAGATCTGTTGACTATAACGGCCAATAATCCTGAACAGGAAGAGGCGGAGGAACAGGTAGGCGTAGACTACCGTGGCGACCCCGTAGAGGTTGGGTTTAACGTGAGCTACCTGCAGGACGCCACCAATGTTTTGAATACCGAGCATGTGAAGATTACCCTTGCAGACGGCAACAGCAGTGCTTTGATCGAGGAGCCTGAGCAGAGCGATTCCTTGTACGTTGTTATGCCGATGCGGCTATAGACCAGACCCATCCGTGCCTATGCACCTGATACGCCTGCAGGTTTCGGCTTTCCGAAACCTGAAACAGATTGAGCTCCGGCCTGCCGCTCGGCTCAATCTTTTGTTTGGCGATAACGGTTCGGGCAAAACGTCTCTTCTCGAAAGTATTTCCACTTTATCTCGCGGTTATTCCTTCCGCAGCCGAAAATTTACGCAGCTCATCAGCCAGTCCTCATCGCAGTTTACCCTGTTTGCCGAATTGGATATTGGAGGACAAGTACATACCGTGGGTATCAGCCGGGCTCGTATAGGCCCCAGCCATTTCAAGGCGAACGGCAATCCGGTGCGCAGCGCCGCCGAGTTGGCCACAATGATACCGCTGCAGGTGATTAACGCTCAGTCATTTCAGTTGCTTGAGGGGGGGCCGGCCGCCCGACGCCGGTTCCTGGACTGGTTGGTGTTTCACGTGAAACACGATTACGGCCGTATCTGGCAGCAGTACGCGCGCGCGGTCAAACAACGCAACAGTTTGCTGCGGCGTGGTAATATAGGGCCTGCAGAGTTGGCACCCTGGAACATGGAGATCTGCCGGTACGGCCAATTGGTTGATGAGTATAGAGAAGAAGTATTGCAGGATTTTTTACCGCGCCTAGCCAGGTTACTAACAGAGGCGGGGCTTGCTGAAGATCAAGAACTTTCGGTGCACTACCTACCCGGCTGGGACCGGGATGTTGATCCGCTGCAGTTATTGGCCCAAAGCTACCAGCGCGATTGCAAACTGGGTTCTACATCCCTGGGGCCACACAAGAGTGATATAAAAATCAAAAGCAGGAGCAGTGATGCCGTCGATCTGCTTTCGAGAGGCCAGCAAAAAACCTTGGTGTCGGCACTTTATATGGCTCAAGTGAGAACGCTGCAGGAGCGAAAAGGTGTAAATAGCGTTCTGCTAATCGACGATCTTCCTTCCGAACTCGACCGGCAACACCATGAGTTAATGTGTGGCTGGCTTGTCGATTCCGAAAGTCAACTGTTTGTAACGGGGGTTAACTTAGACGCCATTACCATCGGTTGGCCCGAACACTTACTGAGCCTTGCAAAAGTGTTTCACGTGAAACATGGCGAGATTACAGAATATTCCTACGCTTTTGGAGCGAACCATGACGGAAAATAAAGATTACGATTCTTCCAGTATCAAGGTGCTGAAGGGCTTGGATGCCGTGAGAAAGCGCCCAGGCATGTACATCGGCGACACCGATGACGGCACCGGCCTTCACCATATGGTGTTTGAGGTTGTCGACAACTCCATTGATGAGTCGCTGGCCGGCCATTGCAGTAAAATCAGCGTGACTATCCACCCGGACGAGAGCATTACGGTGGTAGACGACGGCAGGGGGATACCCACAGAGATACATGAAGAAGGGGTGTCTGCTGCTGAAGTGATCATGACCGTGCTGCACGCCGGCGGAAAATTTGACGACAATTCCTACAAGGTTTCTGGTGGGTTACACGGTGTAGGGGTCTCTGTGGTGAATGCGCTGTCGGAGTCTCTTAGACTGACAATCCGGCGCAAGGGAGAAGTTTATGAACAGCGTTATGCCCATGGTGTGCCGCAACAGCCCCTGACTGCTATCGGAAAAACAGAGAGTCACGGCACCGAGGTTCATTTTAAACCTTCCGCCGATACCTTCTCTAATATCAAGTTTCATTACGACATTCTTGCTCGAAGATTGCGTGAGTTGTCGTTTTTGAACTCGGGCGTGTGCATCAATCTTCACGATGAGCGTTCAGGTGAAAATGAAACTTTCAAATATGAAGGCGGTCTGCGGGCTTTTGTCGAATATTTGAACCAGAATAAAGCGACCGTCAACAAGGTTTTGCACTTCAACACGCAAAGAGACGACGGCATTGCAGTGGAAGTGGCACTGCAATGGAATGACACCTTTCAAGAGAATATCTACTGCTATACCAACAATATTCCCCAACGTGATGGCGGTGCTCACCTGGCGGGATTCCGCAGCGCCATGACCCGCTCGCTGAACACTTACATCGACAAAGAAGG
The DNA here is from genome assembly GCA_964399955.1 of uncultured Cellvibrionaceae bacterium. Lineage (GTDB taxonomy): Bacteria > Pseudomonadota > Gammaproteobacteria > Pseudomonadales > Cellvibrionaceae > CAYNST01. Next base: position 33,354 of record CAYNST010000025.1, read on the forward strand.
CTTGGCCAAAAAAGAAAAAGTCACCACCACCGGCGATGATGCCCGCGAAGGCTTGACCGCCATAGTGTCGGTGAAAGTACCCGATCCTAAGTTCTCATCGCAGACAAAAGACAAACTGGTTTCGTCTGAAGTTAAAACTGCAGTAGAGCAGGAAATGAGCCTGGCACTGGCAGACTATCTTCTGGAAAACCCGCAGGACGCCAAAGCAATTGTGGGCAAGATGATGGAGGCGGCCAGGGCACGTGAAGCGGCGCGCAAGGCACGGGACATGACCCGCAGAAAGGGCGCGCTGGATATTGCCGGCTTGCCCGGCAAACTTGCAGATTGTCAGGAGAAAGACCCCTCGCTTTCAGAAATTTACCTGGTGGAGGGCGACTCTGCCGGAGGCTCCGCCAAGCAGGGCAGAGACAGGCGCACCCAAGCCATTCTGCCGCTTAAGGGCAAAATTCTGAACGTGGAAAAAGCCCGTTTTGACAAGATGCTTTCTTCTGTGGAGGTGGGCACACTGATTACGGCCCTGGGTTGTGGGATCGGCAATGAAGAATACAACCCGGACAAGCTGCGTTATCACAGCATTATCATCATGACGGACGCCGACGTTGACGGCTCGCACATCCGCACCCTGCTGTTGACGTTTTTCTTCCGTCAGATGCGGGAGCTCATCGAGAGGGGGCATGTGTTCATTGCTCAGCCACCGCTGTACAAGATCAGTAAAGGCAAACAGGAGCAGTACTTGAAAGATGACGAGGCTCTGACTCAGTTTCTGACCAATGCTGCGTTGGAATCCAGTGCACTGCATGTCAACGATACCGCTCCAGCCATCTCCGGTGAACAGTTGGAGAAGCTGGTACAGGAATATCGGCGGGGAATGAGCATCGTAGATCGTCAGTCACGGGCCTACCCCAGAGAGTTGCTGGAGTCATTGATATACCTGCCGACGCTGACGCCCGCAGAGCTGACTGCGGAGGCACAGGTGGCGGAGTGGAACATTCGGCTTGCGGAGCGCCTGCAACTGGTGGGTGAAGCATCCAAGACGCACCATTACGAGGTCAGCGTCTTTGCAGATCAGGAGCGCAATCAGTTCCTGCCACAAATCATTGTTACAGCCCATGGGGTGCCCTCCACCGTGCGCCTTTCTGCAGACTTCCTTGCCTCCAGAGATTACCTGGGGCTGCGAAGCCTTGGAGAGAAGCTGGACGGGCTTTTGGAGGCGGGGGCCTATGTCGCCAAAGGTGAGCGCAAACAACCGGTAGAGACGTTCAGGGACGCTTTGGAGTGGATCATGACCGAATCCAAGAAGGGCTACAACATTCAAAGGTATAAAGGCCTGGGTGAGATGAACCCCAGCCAGCTATGGGAAACCACCATGGACCCCAATGCGCGCCGGATGCTGCAAGTCACCATTGAGGACGCCGTTGGCGCGGATCAAATCTTTACCTGTTTGATGGGTGATCATGTAGAACCGCGCCGCGAGTTTATTGAGACCAACGCCCTGTCAGTGGCCAACCTGGACGTTTGATCTCGCCAGCCACAGTTTTCTACGCGCAAAGCCAATTTACACACTAAATTGGCTTTTTTTACGCCCCTAAACCAGTCGTCTCAGCAGTTGCGGGAAGTAGGCCAGCAGGAGCAACGCGCGGGCACAGACAAATACCACAAAACTGAGCCACAAGCCGTGCAACTGCCAGGCTTTGGTCGTGTGTCCCACCAGCAACAGGATGGCGAAAGAACCCACAGAGGCATTTCGCATTGCGCGGGTTGCCGTAGCGCCAATGAAAATGCCGTCCAGTTGAAACGCGGCCACCGACAAGGCCACATAAACGCAGGCCCAGGGTAAAAATTGCTGTGCTTGACTTGCCACGGCGGGACTACCGGTGAGGCTGGCTATAAAAACGGAACCGGCACTATAGAGCAGGCCCGCGAGCCCCAGCGCCGACAGTACCGCCCAGCGAGAGCTGGAGCCGATGGCGTCATAGAACCCCTGCCGACTGTTTTTTCCCATAGCCCGGCCCACCTGCGCTTCTGCCACATAAGCAAAGGCATCCAAAAAGAAGGCGGAGAAGGAAATCAAACCCAACAGAATGTGGTTTGCAGCCAGAGCAATGTCGCCGTAGGCAGCTACCTGGTTGGTGAACCAGGCAAAACCCAGCAGTAAAAACAGAGTGCGGATGAACATGTCACCATTGGCCACAAAGGTCCGCCGCAGACCGTCACCGGAGAAGAGGCCGTTGCGAAAAAACTGGAGGATGCCGCGCGGCAACAATTGCCGGCCAAGCCAAAGGCTGGCCGTGATTGCCGCTACCCATTCGCTTATTGCGGTACCCAAAGCCACGCCTTTCACGCCCTGCGCAAAACCCACCACCAGGCCGTAATCCAGCGCGGCGTTCAACCCGGTCACGCCCAACTGCAAAACCAGCAGAGCTCGCACCCTGCCAAGAGCAATCAAAACTCCGCTTACAACATAAAGCATCAAGGTGGCGGGAGCGCCCCAGATACGCAGCGCAAAATAGGCGCGTGCCCCGGCTTCTGCAGTTTCCGTAACTTGCAGCAACTTGAACACGGCGGCGATCAACCCTGCCTGGCCCAGTATCAGCAGGCCGCCCAACAGCAAGGCCAGGCTTCCTGCCCTGACGATCGCTGCTTGAACCTGCGGCTGATCGCCCGCACCATCGGCCTGTGCGACAAAACCGGTAGTGGACATGCGCAGGAAGCCCAGGGACCAGTAAAGGAAGTTGAATATCAGGGTACTGACGGCCAGGGCTGCAAGTTGCTGCTCGTCTCCCCAGTGGCCCAGGACGGCGGTGTCGGTCAGCCCTAGCAGAGGCACGGTGGCGTTGGCGAGAATCAGCGGCCAGACCTGCGCCAGCATAGGTTTGGGGGCAATTGACATGGGGAGGGCAGGGTCCTGGATCATTGAGCCGAAATCATGCCAAAGCACCTCCCATTCTGCCAGTCATGAATGCACAGGTGAGGCCAGGTCACATGACCGATAAAACCGCACCCAGGATGCCAGGCCTTTATGAGCGGTCCCAGATGGCCTTGCGGCCTGTTTGCACGGCAAGGCTGAGCGAGAGGGGCGGGCGGGGCGTAAAGCAGCTGAAACGCCTTCCAAGCCGGTTTCACGACTGGATCAAACGCGAGGGGGTGAGTGCCTGTGATAGGCAGCATCAACCGGGCGGCAAGCGGGGCTGTGCAAAACCGGCGCCGAAGGATCAATTTATACCGCTAGGAAATAAGCTGAACTGGCCGTACCCCGGTTAACACCGGTTTTAACAGGTTTGCAGGGAAAATTCAGGTTTTGTGCAACAACAACTCTGTGCCGCCAACGTTGAGACGAATCAATGGCGCCTGATGATCGTAGTAAAAATCGAAATCGGCTTCCGAGCCGCACAAACCGTCTTTGCCCACCAGAAAAATGCCGTAACTGCCGTCTTCCAGTGTTTCATATTTGCAAGCCCGGATTGAGCGAGGCTGTAGCAGCCGCTCGGTGAAGAGATTGCATTCCTCGCCCGTCAACAGCTCAAGGCCCACTGCGTTACCCTGGGTCTCATTGATCCAGGTGCCCAGGGCCGGCTGCTCCAGATTGTCTGCCTGCGCTGGCAGAGCGGCTGCTGATACCGCAATGACCGCCCAGAGAATTCTGACGGCGATGGAAGTTGACTTGCATATCATGACGATTGGCTTCCCGGTTGGCTGACTGAGATTCTGGCAACAGTGTATGAGCTCTACTTTACACCAGCCGGGCCCGGTTAGGATTGAACACGCGCCGGGAAACACCTGTTGATCGGCTGGTCGTGCCGAATTTGCTGGGCAGTTCAAAAACTGACCTGAGCTGCGGTAGGAGTATCTGCCTACCAGATCACACTTGGATGAATGGCTCACGTGAATCTTGCTCCAGATCACGAATTTAGTGGCATAGGTCATGCTTCAGCAGCAGCCAATGTTTTACCATTTACCCGTTAACTATGCCCAGCCGAATAGACTCGCTGAGCGGAAATAACCCGGTAACCAATTCGCGGGCAACCAGAGTTGGCCTCAGGCTGCGTTGAAGAAGGGTAACTCATACTGCGGCCCCCTTTTAAGCCCTGCTCCGAACTCACAGGAGGGCGGTTTTCACCGCCGGTGAATGAACGGAACAGTTACATGACCGGAGTTAACACATACCTAAACCGGTCTTCTAAGACCCTTTACTGGCAGCGGCGTTCACGCACCACACTTCATGGACTGACACACTCGCGTGCGTGCAGGGGTTCTTGAGCCTGCAAAAAACGCCGCTGCCGCTAATTTCCAGGAGTGCTTCATGTCTCAAGATGCTTTGCGTAAAGTCCGGTTATCGGCGGTACGCGCGTTGTTATTGGGTGGCTTATCTTCGGCTTTGGTGGCCTGTGGTGGCACCGGTATAGTGCTTGAACCTGTTGAAGTGGGGGCATCCTCCAGCAGTTCGGGTTCGTCCAGTTCGTCCAGTTCGTCCAGTTCGTCCAGTTCGTCCAGTTCGTCCAGTTCGTCCAGCTCGTCCAGCTCGTCCAGCTCGTCCAGCTCGTCCGGCTCGCTGCCGCCTGCAGAGCCCGGCAGCAGTTCGTCCAGCTCAGGTGGATCCTCCAGTTCAAGCAGCTCTTCGGGTGCGGCGTCATCCAGTTCCAGCTCTTCGAGCAGTTCGAGCAGTTCGAGCAGTTCAAGCAGTTCAAGCAGTTCAAGCAGTTCAAGCAGTTCTGGCGGTGCCG
>CAYNST010000026.1:0-37757 GCA_964399955.1 uncultured Cellvibrionaceae bacterium
AATTGGCGAGTTTTCAGGTGCAACAGAGGCGATGATGAAACGTCAACAGACCCTAACATTGAGCAATCAACAATGACAACAACCGAGCTAAACCTGCGGGCGCGAGACATAAAACTGCTGGTACTGGATGTAGACGGCGTTCTTACCGACGGCAGGCTGTATCTGGGGGCAGACGGCGCCGAATGGAAAGCCTTTCACACACTGGACGGACACGGCATCAAGTTGTTGCAGCGTTCAGGCGTGAAGGTCGCCATTGTCACTGGGCGTGAGAGCCAGGCGGTTGCACTCCGCGCCCGCGGACTGGGCATAGAGCTGCTGCGTCAGGGCCGTGAAGACAAGTGGCAAGCTCTGCAGGAGATCATTGCCGAGCAGTATTTTGAGCCCGGCCAGATCGCCTGCATGGGAGACGACTACCCGGACCTGACCATCATGCAGCGCGTGCGCCTGGCCCTCACCGTGCCCAATGCGCATCCGGAGGTGCAGCGACGATCGCACTGGCAAAGTCAAGCCTGCGGCGGAATGGGTGCCGTGCGCGAAGCCTGCGATATGATCATGCGGGCCCAGGGCACCTTTGACGCAGCCTTGACCCCCTACCTGCATAACTCATGAAAAACAACTGGCTCTACATTGCCATCATTGCCGGTCTGGTAGGTGTTGCCCTGCTGATGTGGGAGACACCGCCGCAGTCGCTGCTGTCACCGGGAGACGACCCCGGCGGTGGCGGCCCTCAAACCTACGCGGTCATCGAGCAGGCGCACTCGCGACACTATGACGCCGAGGGCCGGATAAGTTACGAATTTGTCGCCCGCACGCTTTACCATTTCAGGTACGACCTGGCGCGGGTCAGCGAGGGCGATTACACCACACTGGACCACCCCCAGCTAACGCTCTATGCCGGTGACCGGCTTTGGTACCTGACTGCCGAACGCGGCCAGGTAACGGAGTTTGGTGCCGTACTGACCCTGCGCGGCCAGGTGCGCATATGGCGGCCGGACGAGGATAATGAAGTGGAGCTGACCACCAGCAAATTGATTGTCAGGCCTCACGCGAAAACCGCCGAGACCGATGTCGAAGTCAAACTGCAGTCACCGCAAGGTGCCCTTGAAGCCATAGGAATGAACGTCGACTTGAACACTCAACAAATAAAGCTAAACCAGTCCGTGCGAGGGTACCATGAGCCCATTTAGTATCAGAGCCTGGCTGACGACACTGCTGCTCAGCCTTGCACTCGCCCCTTTGGCCCATGGGCTTCCCAGCGACCGCGAGCAACCCATTACCATTCAGTCCAACAGCGCCGAGCGCGACGAACTGAAAGGCACCACGACTTACGCCGGCAATGTCATCATGCAGCAGGGCTCCATGCGTATTCAGGCGCACGAGGTGGTGATCTACAGCACCCGCAGCAAAGTATCCCAGATTGTTGCGGTGGGCGAACCCGCCCGCTACGAGCAAAAGCCCAGCGAGGACGAGGGCCTGGTAGTGGCTCAGGCGCGCCGGATCGAATACAACATCAGCCAGGAAACCCTACACCTGATCAACGGCGCATCCCTGCAGCAGGAAGGCACCAGTCTTTCCGGCAACCGCATCGACTACGATGTGCGACAGTCCGTGGTAAAAGCCGGCAGTGACGCGCAGGAAACCGAGCGGGTGCGCATGGTCATTCCGGCCCGCTCGCTCAGGTACGGCAATGACGACGATGACAACAGCGAGAGCGAAGACTAACCCATGGCCACACTCGAAGCACACCACCTGGCCAAGAGCTATAAGTCTCGCAAGGTTATCATCGACGTCTCCATGACCGTTGAATCCAATCAGATTGTTGGGCTTCTGGGCCCCAACGGCGCAGGCAAAACCACTTGTTTCTACATGATCGCAGGCCTGGTCGCCGCCGATCGTGGCTCGGTGTTCATCAACGGTCAGGATGTCACCCGCCTGCCCATACACGGGCGTGCCCGCGCCGGCCTCAGCTACCTGCCCCAGGAAGCCTCGGTGTTTCGCAAATTGACCGTCGCAGACAACATCCTGGCCATTCTGGAAACCCGCAAAGGGTTGGACCGCAAGCAGCGCAAAGCGGAGCTTGACCAGCTGCTGGCCGAGTTTCACATCGAGCACTTGCGCAACAACCTGGGCATGTCCCTGTCCGGTGGTGAGCGACGCCGGGTAGAGATTGCCCGCGCCATTGCCACCAACCCCACCTTCATTTTATTGGACGAGCCCTTCGCCGGCGTTGACCCCATCTCGGTCAGCGACATCAAAACCATTGTCAGCCACCTTAAAAACCGCGGCCTGGGCGTCTTGATCACCGATCACAATGTGCGCGAAACTCTCGATATCTGCGAAAAAGCGTATATAGTCAGCGAGGGCACTATTATTGCTGAAGGCGCTCCGCAGACCATCCTGTCAAACAAAAAGGTAAGAGATGTCTACCTGGGCGAGAACTTCCGCCTCTGAACCGGCACGGTCAAGCCAAAGGTCACAAGCCGTCGTAAGCCTCCTTGACAAATCGAAAATCTCGTGTCAACTGGCCCAAACTTTGCTTATTTATATTCAGGAAACGATTGCTTGTAGCGACGGGGATGACTAGAATTAAGGCATGAAGTGTGGGTGAGTCGTCCAAAACCTAAGGGTATGACAGTCGCATGAAGCAGTCTTTGCAACTCAAACTTGGTCAGCAGTTGACCATGACCCCTCAGCTACAGCAAGCCATCAGGCTGTTGCAGCTTTCCACTCTTGATCTGCAAAATGAAATCCAGGAAGCTCTGGAAAACAACCCCATGCTGGAGGTTTCGGACGACGGTCTGGACGGTGAACCGATGGACGCCGGAGAAACCACCGAGCGCGTCACCGAGTCAGGCAGCGAGTCCCAGACGCTGGAAAACAGCTCCCTCTCCGACGGCGACACCACCGTTGCCGGTGCCGATGTGGAAGCCGACTGGAACACCGACATCCCCTCGGATCTTGCGGTGGATACCAGTTGGGATGACATCTACCAAAGCGCGTCCTCCGGAACCGGGCTGTCACGGCCGGATTCCGATGACATGGATTTTGAATCGCGCCGTGGCACCTCCGAATCTCTGCAGGATTATCTTAGCTGGCAGTTGAACCTCACCCCTATGTCCGATCGCGACCGCCTGGTGGCGGAGGCCATCATTGATGGTGTGGGACCGAGCGGCATGCTGGTACAGAGCATCGAGGAGATCTGGCAAGGCGCTCAAGCCGAATGCGAAGACCTGGAGCTGGATGAGGTGATTGCCACACTGCACCGAGTCCAGCAGTTTGACCCCCCGGGTGTGGCCAGTCAGAATCTCTCGGAATGCCTGCTCATACAACTGCGGCAGATGAGCACCACGGAACCCGGCTACACCGTCGCGGTAAATCTGGTGCAGAACTATTTGCCATTGTTGGGCAGCCGCGACTTCAAACAGTTGATGCGCAAGCTCAAGGTCAAGGAATCCGAATTGCAGGAGGCCATTCGGCTGATTCAGAGCCTGAATCCGCGGCCGGGTGAAATGATCGGCGAAGACACCACCGAGTACATCGTGCCGGATGTCTTCGTCAAAAAAGAGAACAACCGCTGGATGGTTCAGCTGAACCCCGAGATTGCCCCCAAGCTTCGCATCAACGGCGATTACGCCTCTTTGGTCAAGCGCGCAGACAGCAGCAGTGACAATACCTTTCTGCGGGACAACCTGCAGGAGGCGCGCTGGTTCATCAAAAGCCTGCAAAGCCGCAACGAGACGCTGCTGAAGGTGTCTACCTGTATTGTTGACAAGCAGCAGGGCTTTCTGGAGCATGGCCCGGAGGCCATGAAGCCCATGGTACTGCACGATGTTGCCGAAATAGTGGAAATGCATGAATCCACTATTTCCCGGGTGACGACGCAGAAGTTCATGCACACACCGCAGGGCATTTACGAACTGAAGTATTTTTTCTCCAGCCATGTCAGCACCGAATCCGGCGGAGAATGTTCATCAACGGCTATAAGAGCTATCATTAAGAAGCTGGTTGCCGCCGAAAACCCCCGCAAACCCTTGAGTGATTCCAAAATCACCGGTCTGCTGGAGCAACAAGGCATACAGGTGGCACGACGCACCATTGCCAAGTACCGAGAGTCTCTGGGCATTGCGCCGTCAAATGAGCGCAAACGCCTGGTGTGAGCAGCCGAATCATCGTCGGGGCGCCGCAGCCCGCTCGAGACATTCAGCTTAGCCATTCGCAATCAGAACGACAGCCGTCGTAAGATGTTGTAACTGACATGACACCGATCGAATCCATACTGACCACCCAACGCACGCTTTGCCAAGCGACCTGCAACAGCAAGAAGCGCACCTTTGAAGTCCTGGCCGAGCTGATTGCCAGCGGCACCGATGACCTCAAAGCCGAAGACCTGTTTGAAATGCTGGTTGCCCGGGAGCGCTTGGGATCAACGGGAATTGGCTCGGGCATTGCCATCCCGCACTGCCGCTGCAAAGGGTTGGATACCACCGTAGGGGCACTGATGACGCTGGAAAACCCTGTGCACTTTGACGCGGCCGACGGTCAACCGGTAGACCTGGTATTTGCCATGCTGGTGCCGGAAAACGCAGAGGCCCAGCACCTGCAGACTCTTGCCGCGCTGGCCGAGGCACTGCAGCAAAGCAGTTTTGTGGACTCGTTGCGTCAGGCGGGGAATCGCGAGGCACTCTACCGCGCCGCCATCAGCGCACCTATCTGATCCACCCCAAGGCTACTTCAGGAAACTTGCATGCAGTTTGTGGTAATGAGTGGGCGTTCCGGCTCTGGCAAATCAACGGCGCTGCAGCTCCTGGAAGACGCGGGTTTCACCTGCGTCGACAACCTGCCGGTTGGCCTGTTGCCGGCCTTGACCATTCAGCTGGTGAACGCGTCGGAGGGTCAGTCCATCAAGTTTGCGGTGGGCATAGATGCCCGCAATATGGGCGGTGACCTGAGTCGTTTCCCGGAAATTTTGGCGTCCATAGAGTCATCGAAAATTGAAGCTCTGGTAGTCTACCTCGACGCTGCCGATCCGGTGCTGATCAAGCGCTTCAGCGAGACGCGCAGACGGCACCCCTTGACCAACAAGACCACCGGTCTGCCGGAGGCCCTGCGGGTGGAGTCCAAAATCCTGTACCCGGTCGCCCGATTGGCGGACATCACCATAGACACCAGCAACCTGACCCTGCACGAGCTACGCAGCGTTATCAAAAAAAAGGTTGTCGGCAGCGAGACGCCCGGTATAGCGGTGGTATTTGAGTCCTTCGGCTTCAAGTATGGTGTGCCGGTGGATGCAGATTTTGTCTTCGATGTACGCTGTCTGCCCAATCCCTACTGGCAGAGTGAGCTGCGGCTACTGAGCGGGCGCGAGCCCAGGGTGGTGGAGTTTCTTGAACAGCAACCGCAGGTGGAGGCAATGTTCAAAGACATTGCGGATTTCATTGCCAAATGGCTGCCGCAGTATGAGCACAACAATCGCAGCTACTTGACCATTGCCATTGGCTGCACAGGCGGCATGCACCGTTCGGTGTACCTCGCAGAGCGTCTCAGCGTTTTTTTCAAAGAGCGTTTCGACAACGTACAAATTCGTCATCGGCAGCTGGCGGGCAGCGCACCCATAGAATAATGTAAGAATTCAGCTAACCCGGGACTGCTCTGGCTCTGATTGCGTCCGAATCTGTGCCGAGCCGGGCAAAGTATGTGAGATCACACGCGTGAGGATTGCGCACACCCAGTGCTGCACCCCGTCGGGGTCGCTGCGGGCGCTTCATCCTATTGCAGGCAGGATGGGCACCATTGTTGAACGCAGGTATGGGCGAATTCGGGCGTGAGCCTGATAGTTACAGAATAATCCGGTTATCATCAAGGCATCAGCTACGTTTATGGTCAGTGCAGAAGCGGTCATTTGCAACAAGCTCGGCTTACACGCACGGGCAGCTTCCAAGTTCGTCAATGTGAGCGGCCGCTATTCCTGTGATTTGAAAGTAAGCTGCAATGGCAAGACCATTGATGGCAAAAGCATCATGGCGCTGATGCTGCTGGCCGCCTCCAAGGGCACGACCATCGTGATACTTGCCGACGGCGAAGACGAACAGGAAGCTGTCTCTTCTCTGTTGACGCTTATCAACAACAAATTTGATGAAGGCGAATAGCGGCGGACACCCGTGCTCGCTGAGTTCACTTGTTCTCAAAATCCCCAAATTCCCGGCACGGCCACCGCCGGCCAGCGCCCACTGCAGGCCCCCAAAACAGAACAATCTATGACAGCTATTGACGATATTCCAGCGCAGACCGAAGTCGATGATCGGCCGCCCAGCAAGTCGCAGCTAAAGCGTGATGCACACGAGCTGCAGGACCTGGCCACCCGGCTGACAGAGCTGAATCAGGAAGATCTGGCGCGTGTGCCTCTGACACCGGAGCTGGCCCGCGCCATCAACGACACGCGCAGCATCCACAAGCGCGAAGCGCTGCGTCGTCACCGGCAGTACCTGGGCAAATTGATGCGCAACGCCGACCACGAGGGAATTGCCCAGGCGTTGCAACAGATGTCGGATCAGCACAATCGCCTCACTCGCCTGCTGCACGTGATGGAGCGCTGGAGAGATGAACTGATTGGCGGCGACGAGCAGGACGTTACCCGCTTTGTGGAGGAGTTTCCGCAGGTGGACCGTCAGCAATTGCGTCAATTGGTGCGCAGCGCCAAATCGGAAGCTGCAGCCAAAAAGCCACCGGCCAGTGCACGCAAGCTGTTTCGTCTGATCCGCGAAGAGCTGGGGCGGGAAGAAGGCGGTGCCTGAACGGGAAACCTGCTAGAGCTGCTCCTGCTGCGCCGGCACAAACTCCAGAGCACGCGAATTAATGCAGTATCGCAGGCCGGTCGGCGCTGGGCCATCCTCGAATACATGGCCCAGATGCTCTCCGCACCTGGAGAGGATTTCAACGCGTCGCATGCCCCATTTGTAGTCGGGTTTGAGGATGATGTTGTCCGCGTCGAAGACCTCCCAGAAACTGGGCCAGCCGGTACCCGAGTCATATTTGTGCTGTGACTTGAACACCGGAATGCGGCATCCCGCAGTGACATAAACGCCCTCTCCTGCGTGTTCATCATATTCGCCAGAAAAGGCCCGCTCGGTGCGTTTATCCCAAAGGGTGGCATAGCGGTCCGCCGGTAGCAACTGCCGCCACACTTCCTGAGGAATGGTTTCCAGTTGCTGCCCCTCTGCTATCAGGCGCCGAGCTTCGTCAGTGGACATATCCACGCGAGTGGTAGCGGTTGCCACAGGTGCGTCGTTGGCACAGCCCAGCGTCAGCACGCAAGTAGCAAAAACCAGCAATCCAAGGTTTATTCTGGGCATAATAGAGCGCTCTGGCTGGTGGATTGAAATGGCATCCCGCTATGACCGGATTTTGCAGCATAAGTTGGCAGGCGCAGGCAATCAACACAGTACCCCCGTGCCGTCACACAAAGTCATCCTGTGTTGCTGTGGCAATTCAGCTGGCGCCCGGATTGGCCCATAGCTGCTTGAGCAATAGGCCCCACCCTGTCGGGAACCGGATGAAACGCCCTTGGGGGCGCGGGATGAGCTGAATAAATGCGTTTTCGTAAATTATCTGGGGAGGTTCACTTGCACCGAGCAACACCGCCAGCCTGGTTATCCGTCGGCGCAGGCATCGTATTGGCCGCGTCCCCACTGCTCGGCTGGTCATCGGGTTACGGCAGCTTCGACCCCCGCACCCTGGCCCTGGGCGGTACAGCGGTGGCTATGGGCGACCTGAGCACCGGTCACATGTACAACCCGGCTTTAACCGCGACTCACAAGGGCGAGGAAGGCCGCCGAACCGGTGGCTACCACAGCCTGCTGGCCAACGTCGGCACGGTTTCGGCGGGCGCCCGCACCGCAAGTGATGCCATCACTGACCGCCTGGAGCAGCGACTGCAGAATGCCATTGACCGCTTCAACACCGCGCCAAGCGCTGAGAATGCCGCCTTCGGTGAGGCGGCGGCAATGTCGTTGCAAAACGCCATGACCGACCTGGCTGAAGGTGACATCGTCGCCGACGGCTATTTCGGTTACAGCGTGGCGGTCCCCGGTGACGCCGAGGGCGGCGCTTTTTACATGGGTGCGCGCCTGCTTGGAGGCGGGGTGGCACAGATACGCGACCAGGACGTCGATCTGGTGGGCGACTACATCGCCGAGCTGGGCTCGGTGCGGGAGGGCAACCCGCCAGGGCAGTTGCATCCGGAGCTGTTTGACGAAGAAGATGGCAGCCTGAGAAGCCCGGAAGCCGATATACGCTCTGAAGCTCAGGCACGCGGCATGCTGCTGGTTGAGATTGGTGTGTCGGCGTCCAGGACCTGGCAAGTCTGGGGCAAGCCCTGGACATTCGGGGCGGCGCCCAAGGCAGTGGCAGCCGGAATTTTCGACTCGCGCTGGCAGGTGGAGGACGAGGGTTTTGAATCCGTCCGGACCGACAGCCGTCATCTGTATCTGAACGCGGATCTGGGCACCAGCGTGCAGCTCACCGAGCGCTGGCGTGCCGCCTTGGCCGTTAAAGATGTGTTGCCACGGTCTTTTACCTCAAATTTGGGTCATGAATTCAAGGTAAGGGCGCAACCGCGCCTGGGTCTTGCTCATCAAAGCAGGCGGTTGCAGTGGGGGTTGGACATGGACCTCGTGCCCATAGCCAACATTCATGACGACAACGCCCGCCAGGATGTCAGCACCGGCGTGGAATGGCTACCGCTGCCGGCGCTTAAGCTGCGCCTGGGTTACCGGCACGATGTGCATGGTGAGTACGGCGGCCTGGCCTCAGTGGGATTGGGGCTGGTGTGGCGCGCCTTGAGCGTGGACTTCGCCTACGCGCAAGGCAGCAGTGGTGCGGGTGCAGGGCTGCGACTGGGTATACGCCAATAATTTGGCAGCCAATCTAGAATTTGCGATGTTCCATGACCGGCATCCGCTCGCGCACCTCCTGTGCCTGAAGTGGATCAATGTCGGCAAAAATTAGCCCCGGCCCGGCAGCTTGCTGCTCTGCAACAATCTCTCCCCAGGGGTCAATCACACAGGAGTGCCCCCAGGTACTGCGGCCGTTGTCGTGTTGGCCGCCCTGGTTGGCGGCCACTATGAACACTTGGTTTTCTATGGCACGGGCGCGCAGCAAGACTTCCCAATGCGCCTGTCCGGTCTGATAAGTGAACGCCGAGGGCACCAAAATCACATCGGCACCCAGCAGCCGCAACAAGCGAAAATACTCGGGAAACCGCAGGTCGTAACACACCGACATGCCCAGTCTTGCCACCGGGGTGTCAATGCACGCAGGTTGAGAGCCCGGCTCGCAGGTATCGGACTCCTGGTAGCGACCAATCTTGTCGGCCACTTTGGCATCAAATAAATGGCACTTGTCGTAGCGTCCGCTCAGCTCCCCTGCCGGGGACCAAAGGGTGCAGGTTGAATACACTTTTCCGGGGGCCGCCAGCCCGCCGTCTACCCCCGTAGTGCAAGGCATGGTGCCGCCGGCCAGCCAAAAACCGTGGCTTGCCGCCTGCTCCGCCAGGAACAGGCTGATCGGCCCGTGCCAATCCTTTTCAGCCACGGCGGCCGCCACCAGATCGACGCTGCCGTAGAGCGCAAAGTTCTCAGGCAACAGTACCAGTTCGGCGCACCCTTCTGCAGCTTTCGCCAACAGAGTCTTGGCCTGCAGCAGATTGTCGGCAACGGACGGTCCACTCACCATTTGTATGGCCGCTACACGCATGTTTGCTCCTTCAGGCCTGAGCCTGGTATGTGCTGTGGTGCGAATTGGGCAATGGCTCAATCCGTATCGCTTTTGAACACTTTGTCCAGCTTGATGCGCGGCTCGTTCCAGTCGCCCTGAATGCGGTAGCGCAAGCTGGAGACCCGGTCCACCTGGGACTTGAACACCTTGCCCGCCAGAAATACGCCCACCGCCAGAGGCAATCCGCCCACCAGTGCGGCGGCGACAGTCAGGTTGCCGGCCACCGGCAGGGTGACCACCATGCGCGCATCCACCAACTGTTGATGAGTATCAATCTCGCCGGCAATTTGCAGGTCGGTCGAGGGGGTTTCAACTTTGATCGGCGGCTCCATGCTGATGGTACCTTGCCTAAATTGTAGACCACCTCGGACCCGCTCATAACCCATCCCCTCCGGCCGCAGGTCGGAAAAATCCAGCCTTAACCGCCGCGCCAGGGTGTCAAAGTTGAGCAGGCCGATGAGTTTCAGCAAGGGGTTTTCTCCCACAGAGGCCCCCCGCATGAAGCGGCCGCGCTCTATATCCAGAGTAAGCAGCCCGCTGAGCTCGGTCAAGGCTATCTGGTGTGGCGCGCCCGGCCACTGAGCCTGCAGGTCAAATACGGCAGAATCGCTGGTGATGGCGCGGGGCTGCCCCCAGGCGGACGAGATGTGGGCAAGATCCCCGGTTTTGGCCACGCCGGTAAAGTAGGTTTGCTGGCCCAAGGGGGAGCGCAACCAGAGCAGCTCCGCCCCCGCTCCTGCCCGCCCCGTGATGATAAGACCCCGGATGGAACCCCACAGGTCGTGCACGCTCACGCCGCCCGCCAGCGGACGCATTTTCATTGTCCAGGCGCCGAAGTCGGCTTCGCCCAACTCCAGCCTGTCCACATTGAAGTCGACCGGTGGCAGCCAGTCCAGGTTCCAATTTGCCGGTCCGTCGGAGCTTGCCCGATCCGCAGCCGGCTCCTGCTGGTCCGCATCTTGGGCCGCCAGCCGGTCCGGCAGTCGCAAACGGCTGAAATCCAGCGTCAGGGGCCGGTCATTGTTGTACACGCGCAACTGAGCGGCCAAATGCTCGCCAACAGCATTTATTTTCCATCCCTCGGCATCGTCGCCACCGGTAAGGTGCAGCTGCCTGAAGCTGAAGTCTGCCAGCGCCAACTCCTCCACCGCCAGATCAAGGTGCACCGGCATTTGCCGCAACTCGGCGGCAGCGGTGCCCGCGTCTGTCCCGCCCCCCTGCGGCCGATAAGTGCGAAAAATTTGGCTCCATGCGGACACATCCACCCGCTCCAGTCGCCCCCGCACATCAACGATTGGCGCCTGGGGCATGACCGCCTGGCCGCCAATCGCCACGCTGATGCCTTCCAGCGCACCCGACTGCCGTCGCATTGCCACATCAAACCGATCGCCCAGAGTCAGACGGAAATCCACCGGCTGTTCGCGCCCCTCCTCTGCGCGAAAGCGGGAGATCTGCGCGGTCAAAGGCAATGCTGAGCCTTTCTCTTTGGCGAAGGGTGGCGGCAGGTCGATGGCCACATCGGTTAAATCACTGAACACATGGATCTGCAGCGGGGCGTGCGTGCCCAGGGGAAACAGCAACTCGCCGGTAATGTCGGCGGCGCCGTCCACCAAGGCCAGCTCGGGTCTGCCCAACCAGGCCCGCAAGTGTCCGGTGTCGCCGCGCCCTGCAAAGGTGGTGCGCACCGTTTGCTGCTCGGTGCCTTCAGTGGTAATGGCGGCGGTGACCGGCTGATCCCAGAGTTGCGCTTGCAGGCCGTCGCTGTATACCCCGTTCACACTGCTGTAGCGCAGCTCACCGCTCAGTTGTGCCAGGGTCAGACCAATGTCGGGCAGGTGCAGTAGATTGTCGTCCAGCGCCAGGTCAACCGTCTGTTCAAATTCAGTTTTGCTGCCAAAGAGCGGCATTTGCAGATCAAGCTCGCCGCGCATGGGGCCACTCATCTGCCAGCTGCTCAGGTGCGAAAGAACGGCGTGCAAAGGCGTTTCCCGCACCAGCCGCAATGCCTCGTCACTGTCGGCAATGGCGTGCCCCTGCACACGCAGCACTCGCCCCTCGGCGCCTTCATCCTCTTTCAGTAAGGTTACCTGCACCTCGTGGGCCTGTAATTCGCCTACTTTGCCCTGGCCTTCGCTCAGGGTGAGCTCGCCGTTTTCCAACACCAACTGCCCGCTGGCCTCTGTTACCACCGGCCACTCGGGATGAAAAGTGACTTCCGCATCGGTAAAGCCCAGTGCCAACTCCACTACCCGCTCCGCACCGGGCGGCGCCATCAGGGCTCCGTGAAACAAGAACGCTATATCCCGGGCGTGGCCGCTGTGCACAGACTGGGCAATCCACTCGCTGACGGCCTCTGGCACCACCTCCGGAATGTAGCCGATGCAGGCCTGCCGTTCACAGCCGCTGGCCTCGAGCAGCAGACTCATCTGCATGCCGTCGCCTGCGGCAAAATCGAAGGGTAAGGTCAGATGCAGGCGACCCTCGGCGGAAGCCTGTTCGTACTGCAGCTGCAGCAGGTTGCTGCCGATATACGCTACCTTGTCTTCCATGTTGACGGTCCAGCGCAAACTGCCGCGGGCTGCCGCGAACGCCAGAGGGGCGGGATACAACCTTGGCAAACCCAGCGTAAAGCCATGTTCACTGCGCAGCGCCAGGGTGCCGCCGAAGGCGCTCATATTGACGAAGCCGTCAACCCCTTCAACCGCAGGCGCACCGCGCCACGCCTGAATTTGCCCGTTTTCCACAAACGCCCGCAGATTGAAATAGCCGCTGTCCCTGTCGGTCAGGGTGACTTCAGCCTGTTTGAGTATCCCCGCCGGTTGAAGGTGTTGCTGCCAGTCAGTGAGGATCTTTGGCAGCCAGCCTGTGCCGGCCAGCATCCTGGCCCACTGCGCCACCTCCAGACGGTCAAAGCCCAAACGCACCGGCTCTCCCAAATTGCCGCGCAGCTCAAGGTTCACCACCGGGGTTTGCAGCTCATCCCAGATAACCCGTGCATCCCTTAGCGCCAAGCGCCACCCATTTC
The DNA here is from genome assembly GCA_964399955.1 of uncultured Cellvibrionaceae bacterium. Taxonomy (GTDB): domain Bacteria; phylum Pseudomonadota; class Gammaproteobacteria; order Pseudomonadales; family Cellvibrionaceae; genus CAYNST01. The sequence continues at coordinate 12,797 of CAYNST010000026.1, forward strand.
TGGAATGCCAGGATCCGGTAAAGCGGCTGTCAATTTTTTTTGGCCAGTCCACCGCCGAGATGGACGGCGCAGGGAAGCCGTCGGAGTGCAGTGAGCCTTTTATTTCGATGCCCTTCTGGGTGGTGCCGTTGAACCACAGCTCCAGGCCCAGCAGGCCGGCGTCCTGGCCTGTCAGGTCCGTGTAGTCATCAACAGCGTCGAAACCCTCCAAAGCCGCCAATACACGACCGGTGGGAAACTCGTTCAACTGCAGGTAGCCGCTGGCGTCAAAGGTCCGCGCATTGCGTGGATCCCCGCGCCCTTCAACCACCAACTGCATGGCCTGCTTGCCGTCAATCCAGAAGGCAGCCGCCAGCCGGTGGAAATAGTCGTCATTCTCAAGCGAGATTTCCGGTATCCGCACCTGGGCTTGCAGACCCGAACGGAAATGCACCTCCAGTGCGGTGTCTCGCAGCTCAATGCGACGCCCGAACAGGAAAATGTCCAGCGGATCGTCCAGCGCAAAGTCACCGCCTTCGCCCGCTGCCGGCGCCAGGCCACCAATGCTCCAGTGCCCCTCATCACTTTGCAGTAGATTGGCCTGCAAACCGTGAAACCGCAGTTTGCGCAGCGCTACCCGCCAGTCATAGAGGGTGGCAAGCAGGCCAATTTGCAGCTCTACTCGCTCAACTATGAAAATGGTTTCCTGTTCCTCGTCGCGCAGCACCACATTAAGCAGTGTGATATGCGGTCGCAGCCCGCGCCAACGGGCGTCAATGGTGCCAATCTCCACCTCCGCGCCCACTTGATCGCTCAGGAAATGGCCCACGCTTGCGCGGTAATCGTCCAGTATGGGAAACACCGCCCTCCCCAGCTGCACACAGGCTGCGATGACCATGACCCCCAGCACCACGGTCCCCCAAAAGGAGCGCACAAAAAACCGCAGTTGCTTTCTGAAAGGTTTGGGCACTATGAGTCGCTTAAGGCTACTGTTGGATGTGAAACCGCTTACAGTAAATTGGGCCTGTTGGCCGGGCCGCTCAATGGACCGCAGCTGCGGTCCATTGAGCAAGGCAGCTCAGGTGCAGCGCAGCTGGGCTACACCAGAATAATGTCGTACTGCTCTTGGTTATAGATGGTTTCTACCTGAAACTGAATGGTGCGGCCGATAAACAGCTCCAGGTCGGCCACGTTGGCCGATTCTTCGTCAAGCAGGCGGTCGATCACCACTTGAGACGCAAGCACCAGAAAGGTAGAGGCATCTTTGTACGTTCGGGCTTCGCGGAGAATCTCGCGGAAAATCTCGTAACAGACAGTTTCGGCAGACTTAAGCCTGCCCCGACCGCGACACACCGGGCAGGGCTCGCAAAGGATCTGCCCCAAAGACTCCCGGGTGCGTTTGCGCGTCATCTCCACCAGGCCCAGGCCAGACACCCCGTTGATCGCGGTTTTGGCGCGGTCCTTCTCCAGGTTTTTCTCCAGCGTCCGCAAGACTTGCCGCTGGTGCTCCAGATCGCTCATATCAATGAAGTCGATAATGATGATCCCGCCCAGATTGCGCAATCTCAGCTGGCGCGCAATGGCCACGGCAGCTTCCAGGTTGGTTTTGAAGATGGTCTCTTCCAGGTTGCGATGACCCACAAAGGCACCGGTGTTGACGTCCACCGTGGTCATGGCCTCGGTCTGCTCAATAATAAGGTAGCCCCCGGATTTCAGTGGCACGCGTATATCCAGCGCCTTGCTCAGCTCCTGCTCTACACCATAGAGATCAAACAGTGGCCGCTCTCCGGGGTAGTGTTCAATGCGCCCCCCCAGCTCCGGTGCATAATGCTTGGCAAATTCCTCCATGCGCTGATAGGACTCGCGCGAATCAATGCGGACCTTCTCGATGTGCGGACGCATCAGGTCGCGCACGGTGCGCATGAACAACGGCAGGTCTTCGTAAATGATGGCCGGCGCCTTGGCGGTTCTTATTTTATCTGCCAGATCGTGCCAAAGCTTGTAAACAAAGGGGATGTCAGCGCGCAGCTCTTCTTCGGACACGCCCTCGGCCACCGTGCGCACAATAAAGCCGCCGCGGTATTGCTCGCCAAATTCCTCAGACAACTTTTCCACCGCATTGCGCAGGCGGTCGCGCTCGGTTTCATCCTCAATACGGTTGGAGATGCCAATATGAGCGGTGTGGGGCATGTACACCAAATAGCGTGCAGACACGGAAAGATGAGTAGTCAGGCGCGCGCCCTTGGTACCGATAGGGTCTTTGTTAACCTGTACTAACAGAGACTGGCCCTCATGCACCAATTGGCGTATGTCGCTGACTTCGGCGGCGCGGTTCTCCATGCCGTTTTTATCCAGTGGGGCTATATCTGCCGCATGAATGAAACCTGCACGCTCCTGCCCAATATTGACAAAAGCCGCCTGCATACCGGGCAACACCCGCACCACCTTACCCAGGTAAATATTGCCGACATAGCCCTTGCACAGCACCCGCTCAATGTAGATTTCCTGTACCACTCCGTTTTCGATCAGTGCAGCGCGGGTTTCCGTGGGGCCGACGTTGACCAGTATTTCATCGCTCAACTGACACCTCCTTCCAAACGGGTATGGCGAAGTGTTGCAGCAATTGGTAGGTCTCCGCCAGCGGCAGACCCACTACGTTGCTGTAGCTGCCGTCCAGACGACAGACGAACACAGCGCCAAAGCCCTGAATACCATAGGCACCGGCTTTGTCTCGGGGTTCACCGGTTTCCCAGTATCGGGCAGCTTCAGCGGGGCTGATGGAGCGGAAGGTCACGCGGCTTTCGCAGAGCAGGCATTGTTCTTCGCCGTCCCGGCAGATCGCCACTGCCGTCAGCACTCTGTGGGTTGCTCCCGAAAGTGCCGCCAGCATAGCCTGCGCATCGCCTTGGTCCCGGGGTTTCTCCAGCACCCGCCCCGCCAGCACGACCACGGTATCGGCTCCCAATGTAGCCGTGCCCGGGCACGCCTCAGCACCGGCGCGGGCCTTGCTCAGGGCCAGCCGCTGCACGTAATCTTCTGCGGCTTCACCTTCGGCGCGAACTTCCGGCACATCCACCGCCATCACAGCAAAGTGCACACCGATTTGAGTCAACAATTCTTTGCGGCGCGGCGATTGCGACGCCAACATCAGCTTTAAGGATTCTGTCACAGGGTTTCTCAATTTGGGCGGCAACGTCGGCAAATTTGCATGCAGAGCGTGCCGAACATCAGTGGCGGCCCGGGAGAGAGCATGCGAACTCCCTGCACCCGTTCTGTTCTCGCACCTGGTTATGCTCTATCAACACCGAACCTGGACAGGCATAGTATCAAGATGGGCCAGCAGGTGGCAGTAATGAGATTGGATATCAACATCATTTGCATGGAGGCGGCAACGCCGTCCAAACTTTGGACCCAGTTATAGAACAACTGATAAATGCCAATGAACACAAATACCCAGGCTGTCTGTTGCGTCAAAGTGTAACTGCGCAGTCGCCGGTAAGACATGAGGCACACGTAGGCAATCACTGCAAAAGCCAGAGCATTGGCTCCCCACACGCCGTCTTCAACTATGTCCAGCGCCAGGCCAATCAGCCAGGCCAGGCCGATGCCCACGCGCTGAGGAAAGTGCAGTACCCAATAAATGATCAGCAGCGCCATGAATTCTGGGCGATACCACTGCAGAGCATGCGGAAGCGGAAACACTGAGACCAGCATCGCCATGAAGACGCTCAGCGTCAGGTTAGCCAGGTTGGGCAGCGCGCGGCTCACATCAAACCTTCCCGTCACCGGCCCACATCATTCTGCGACCAGGGGTTACGAAAAGACACCGCGGATTCATTGGGGTTGTCCCACTGGGTCGCCCACTGACGGGCGCCGGTCTTTGCCTTCGAAGACCAGCAGGAAGTGGCGATTGCGGTTGAGCTCCGCCATGGGTTTGGCGGTCACTGTGGCAAAGGGCCGGCCGGGATCGTGCTCAATACGCTCCACCAGCGCCACCGGGTAACCGTAGGGGAACCGCTGGCCCAGGCCGGAACTCACCAGCAGATCGCCCTCGCGGATATCCATGGTGCTGGACACATGGCGCAGACGCATTTGCAGCAGGTCGCCCTGCCCTTCGGCCACCAGGCGCAAACCGCTGCGGTTGACCTGCACCGGCAAGGCATGGCTTGCGTCGGTGATCAGCAACACAGAGCTGCTGGTGCGCCCCACCTCCACCACCTGGCCCACCAGGCCAAAGGCATCCACCAGGGGCTGACCTTCATAGACGCCGTCGCGCTCACCCCGGTCAATGATCAGCTTGTGCTTCATGGGGTTGGGGGATACGCCTACCAGCTCGGTCACCAGCACCCGGTCTTCAAAGGAATCGGCGGAATTGAGCAACTGGCGCAAGCGAGTGTTCTCTGCAGCCAGAGAGGCCATCAATTGACTTTTACGTTTATGAATGAGGATTTCGGTGCGCAGGGATTCGTTTTCGCGCAGCAGCACTTGCTTGGAGACAAAGCGGTCGTCCAGCCAACCGCTGACCTTGGCCGGCAAGTTGGTCACCCAGTACAGCGGCTGGGTCACATCCCGCAAGTGGCGCTTCAGCGGGTCAAGGCCGTCGGTAAAACTGTAGGTGAGGGCCAGCACCAGAGCCAAGAGCACCAGAAGGGTCAGCCGGGTGCCAGCGGACGGCCCTTTGGAAAACAGCGGTTTGATGGCCTACCCCAGCAACATGTCAGGAATGAATATGCATGGCGCGGCTGTCCATCAGCTCCAGCGCCTTGCCGCCACCACGCGCCACACAGGTCAAAGGGTCCTCTGCCACTACCACCGGCAGGCCGGTTTCCTCCATCAACAACCGATCAAAGTCACGCAGCAGGGCGCCGCCACCGGTCAAAACAATGCCTGTCTCGGCGATATCAGAGGCCAGCTCAGGCGGCGACTGCTCCAATGCGCTTTTGACCGCCTGCACAATGGCCGACAGGGGATCCTGCAGGGCTTCCAGCACTTCATCGCTGTTCAGGGTGAAGCTGCGCGGTACTCCTTCGGCCAGGTTGCGTCCGCGCACATCAATTTCCAGCACCTCGCTGCCGGCGTAGGCGCAGCCAATTTCTTTTTTGATGCGCTCGGCCGTGGCATCACCAATAACGCTGCCGTACTTGCGGCGCACGTAATTGATAATGGCTTCGTCAAAACGGTCGCCACCAATGCGCACAGAATCGGACAACACCACACCGTTCAAGGAAATGATGGCGATTTCGGTCGTGCCGCCGCCAATATCCACCACCATGGAGCCGGTCGCTTCGTCAACGCGCATGCCCGCACCAATGGCCGCAGCCATGGGTTCTTCTATAAGCCGTACCTCGCGCGCGCCGGCGCCCAGTGCAGACTCACGAATGGCGCGCTTTTCTACCTCTGTAGAAAGACACGGTACACACACCAGTACACGGGGACTTGGCAGAAACAGGCTGTTTTCGTGCACTTTGCGAATGAAGTGCTGCAGCATTTTCTCGGTTATTTGAAAGTCTGCGATGACGCCGTCTTTCAGCGGGCGAATGGCGGTGATGTTGCCGGGCGTTCTGCCAAGCATGCGCTTTGCCGCCATGCCAACCGCAACAACAGACTTCTGACCATTATGATTGCCAATTGCCACCACCGAGGGTTCATTGAGTACGATACCGCGATCGCGTACATAGATAAGGGTGTTGGCTGTACCCAAATCAATGGACAGGTCGTTGGAAAACATTCCACGCAAACTTTTCAACATGATGGTGGTGAAACCCTAATAAGAATGAGATGTGGGCGTCTTTAAAACAGTGATTGTTCCGCAAGGGCAAGGGAGCAACGCCCGGGGACGCGCATTTCACATAAAGTGAATGAGAACCCAAGGACGGAGCTGACGCCACTATGGCGAAAAAAGCATTTTTAGCGCGACCCCTGTGTCAACCTGGAAGGCGTCGCGCGCTGCGCCGCCTTAATTGTAGTATAAGACAGCGGCCGCAAAGGATCATTTTTTGGCCGAAACAAACAGCGCCCGGCGCCGCTTTCCAAATCCAAAATCCGGGCTTGCACTCTAGCAACGCCGGGGATTTAGAGCAAGGCGCAAATGTGGTAACTTAGCCCGCCTGCCAGCGCCCTTGAGCCGGCTGTTTTACCAGGCCACGCCCCGGCAGGGTTTTATACCTGGTAACACTGCCACCATTAACCGGCAGCTCCCGCAGGGCGCCTGTCAGGGGGCGGAATTTGTTAAACATTGACGCGGGCTCAGGCCCTGCTGCCCACTACTCGGAGAACCATCGTGGACCCTGCTCAAATCAAAAAACTGGCGGATTTGGCCCGCCTGGATATCAGCGACGATGCACTGGCGGATGTGGCCAACAGCATAACCAACGTGCTGGCACTGGTGGATCAGCTGCAAGCGGCCAAGATTGCCGATGTAGCACCCATGGCCCACCCGCTGGACGCCTTGCAACGCCTGCGGGAGGACGAAGTCACCGAGACCAATCAGCGCGACGCCTATCAGGCCATTGCACCGGCGACAGAAGATGGGCTCTATCTGGTGCCCAAGGTCATTGACTAATAGCCCTGCAGCCTTCCCACTATTCACCCGGATCAAACGCAATGCACAAGTTAACCATTGCCCAGCTGATTGACAAGCTGCAAAGCAAAAAAGTCTCAAGCGTAGAGCTGACCCAGCACTACCTGGACCGCATCGCAAAATACGACAGCAACTTCAACAGCTTTATCACTGTGACTCCCGAGCAGGCTCTGGCGCAGGCCCGTGCCGCTGACCAGCAACTGGCCCAAGGCGATGCACACCCCCTTTGCGGCCTGCCCCTGGCTCACAAAGACATATTCTGCACCCGGGGGGTGCGCACCAGTTGTGGCTCCAAGATGCTCGACAACTTTGTTCCCCCCTATGACGCCACCATTGTCAGCAACTACAGCGCAGCCGGTGTGGTAACGCTGGGCAAAACCAATATGGACGAATTCGCCATGGGCTCGTCCAATGAAACCAGCTACTACGGCCCGGTCAAAAACCCCTGGGATACCCGCTGCGTTCCCGGTGGCTCGTCCGGTGGCTCGGCGGCGGCGGTTGCGGCCCGGTTGGCGCCTGCGGCCACCGCCTCGGATACGGGAGGCTCCATACGACAACCGGCCAGTCTTTGCGGCATTACCGGCATCAAACCCACCTACGGCCGCGTGTCTCGTTGGGGCATGATCGCCTTTGCCTCCAGCCTTGACCAGGCGGGGCTGCTGACACAAACGGCGGAGGACGCCGCCATACTCTTGAACTGCATGGCCAGTTTTGACCCCAAGGATTCCACTTGTGTAGACCACCCGCTTGCGGACTACCGGGCAACACTCAACCAGCCCATTGATGGTCTGCGCATTGGCATCCCCCGCGAGTACTTTGGCGAAGGCCTGCAAGCCGGCGTGGCGGATGCAGTGCAGCAGGCCATCAAACTGCTGGAGGCCCAGGGCGCCAGCGTTCACTCCATCAGCTTGCCACACAGCCACCTGGCGGTTCCCGCCTATTATGTAATTGCCCCGGCCGAGTGTTCCGCCAACTTGAGCCGCTTTGACGGGGTACGCTACGGCTACCGTTGCGAAAACCCGCAGACTCTGGAAGACCTTTACAAGCGCTCACGCAGCGAAGGCTTTGGGGAGGAAGTGAAGCGCCGTATCATGGTGGGCTGCTACGCCCTCTCGGCCGGCTACTACGATGCCTACTACGCCAAGGCGCAGAAAGCGCGGCGCCTGATCAAGCAGGACTTCGTTGACGCCTTCAAACAAGTGGATGTAATACTGGGGCCCACCGCTCCCGCCCCGGCGTTCGAATTCGGCGCCAAAGGCTCCGATCCGGTGGCCATGTATCTGGAAGACATCTATACCATCGCCACCAACCTGGCGGGCCTGCCGGGTATGTCGGTACCCTGCGGTGAGGTGGGTGGCAAGCCTGTCGGGCTGCAAATCATCGGCAACTATTTTGATGAAGCGCGCATGCTCAACGTGGCCCATCAGTTTCAGCGCGCCACGGACTTCCACACCCGGGCTCCGGCCAACATCGACTGAGAGGCAGCAAAAAGATGGATTGGGAAACCGTAATCGGTTTAGAAGTACACGTTCAGTTGGCCACCAAGTCCAAGTTGTTTTCCGGGGTCAGCACCGCCTTTGGCGCAGCCCCCAACACTCAGGCCTCGGCCGTTGACCTGGCCATGCCCGGCACCTTGCCGGTGGCCAATAAAGAAGCCTTTCGCATGGCGGTGATGTTTGGCCTGGCGGTCAAGGCCGAGATTGGCAAACGCTCTGTATTTGAGCGGAAAAACTATTTTTACCCGGACCTGCCCAAAGGCTACCAGACCACTCAGCTGGCGGAGCCTATTGTGGGCGCAGGCTTTCTGGACCTGATACTCGCCAACGGCGACAGCAAACGGGTGCGCATCCACCACGCGCACCTGGAAGAAGACGCAGGCAAATCCCTGCATGAAGATTTTCACGGCTCGTCCGGCATAGACTTGAACCGCGCCGGCACGCCTTTGATTGAAGTGGTCAGCGAGCCGGACATGCGCTCGGCCGAAGAAGCCGTGGCCTTTGCCCGCCAATTGCACGGTCTGGTCACTTCGCTGGGCATCTGCGACGGCGACATGTCGCAGGGGTCCATGCGCTTTGATGTGAACATCTCCGTGCGCCCCCGCGGTGAAAGCAAATTGGGCACCCGCACCGAGACCAAAAACCTGAACTCTTTCCGCTTCATGGAAGAGGCCATCGCGCTGGAAGTCGAGCGGCAGATTGGGGTCCTGGAAAGCGGCGGCCGCATTGTGCAGGAAACCCGCCTGTACAATGGCGACACCAAAAAATCCCGCTCAATGCGTTCCAAGGAAGACTCGAACGACTACCGCTATTTTCCCTGCCCGGATCTTCTGCCGGTGGTGCTTGACGAGGCCTTTATTGACGAGGTGCGCGCGCGTATGCCGGAGCTGCCGGAGGCCAAAAAAGCGCGCTACTTGGAGGAGTTTGGCTTGTCCGCCTACGACGCCAGCGCTCTGAGCCAGGATGCGGCAACCTCACGATTTTTTGAGGAAACCGCGCGCCTGTGCGGCAAACCGAAGCTTGCGGCCAATTGGGTGATGGGTGAGCTGGCCGCTCAGCTGAATCGGCAGGAGCAAAGCATCAACAGCAGCCCCGTCTCCAGCGCGCAGCTGGCCGGGCTGATACAGCGCATCGACGACGGCACCATCTCCGGCAAAATGGCCAAAACCGTCTTTGAATCCATGTGGCAGGGTGAAGGCACTGCAGATGAGATCATTGAACGCAAGGGGTTGAAGCAAGTCAGCGACACGGGTTTGCTGGAGAAAATAGTGGATGACATCCTCGCCAACAATCCCACACAAGTAGAAAACTACCGCAAGGCGGCGGAGGACAAGCGCCCCAAAATGCTGGGCTTTTTTGTGGGCCAGGCCATGAAGGCGTCCAAAGGACAGGCGAATCCACAACAATTGAATGCCATTCTGCAGCAGAAACTGCAGTAGTTACTGGCTCACCAAAATCATTGAAGGGTGCTGCAAACATCATGACACTGAAAAAAGACAAACAAAAAGTGCTGGGCGAAAATTTTGACGACGAGCGCATCAAAACCTTTTTGCACAGCCAGGCGCCTGCCGGCGTCAGCCGCGACTACAGCCTGCTGGAAACCGCCTACAGGGGCATGATTCCCGACAACTTCGCCACCTTTGTCGGCTTTTTTGTCGATGCGGGCCTGGATATCAACGCCAAAAACCCGCAGGGCAAAACCTTTCTGCAAGAAATACGCAAGCATCGTCACGCGCAGGAATACATAGACCCTCTGCTTGCCGCCGGTGCCGAATAACCTGCCAGCCACCATGCGGAGACCAGCCGGTCACAACAATCTGATTAGCGGCGCCGGGTATTTCATACAAGGCGTGAAGCTGCTGCTGCACCCCAAGTTGCGCAGATACACCCTGGTACCGCTGCTGGTCAACGTGGCCCTGTTCGTCTCCCTGACGTACTTCCTGCTGAGCTATTTTGAGAATCTGAGCGCATGGGATCTCAACTTCCCGGCCTGGCTTGAACTGCTGGAAAAGATCCTCAAGTGGGCGGCGTGGCTGCTGATTGTGGTGGTAGCGCTGCTGGCCTACGGCTACTTTTTCAACATCATCACCAATATTCTGGCCGCGCCTTTCTACGGTCTGCTTGCGCAAAAAACCGAAGAACTGTTGCTGGGCGTGGCGCCGCCGGATGAGTCAATGATCCGCATGGTGCCGCGCACTTTGGGCCGGGAAATACAAAAGCTGGTGTACTTTCTGCTGCGGGGGGTCATGGTACTGCTGCTGATGCTGATTCTTGGCACCGTGGTGGTATTGAGCCCACTGGTGCCGGTGGTGGGCCTGTTGTGGGGCGCCTGGAGCATGGCCATTCAATACGTGGACTACCCTGCCGACAACCACCAGACGCCGTTCCGCCGGTTGCGCAAACAGCTGCGTTACCGCAAGTACAGCAGCATCGGCTTTGGCAGCATGGTGATGGGCTGCAGCATGATTCCGCTGATCAATATCATCGCCATGCCCGCCGCAGTCACCGGGGGCACCCTCTACTGGGTGCGCGAACTAAAGCCCAAACACAGCGCTACGGCCAATTCGGCCCCATAAAAAACCCCTGCATGGCAGGGGTTTTTTATGGCTCAGTTGCGGCGACGCGGCGGCGGCCGCCGGCCGCCCCGGCCGCGGCCACCCGCCCCGCCGGACCCACCGCGGTTGCTGCGGGCGGTGGTGGCGCTGAGTGCGTGGGTAGGTGGTGGCAAGGGCTGCATCAGAATCTCCGGCGGCTGCTCGCACTTGATGGCATGCCCCAGCAACTTGCCAATGGCTGGCAGCAGAAAGGCGTCGTCTTCACAGGCAAAGCTTATGGAGACACCTTTTTTGCCTGCTCGACCGGTTCGGCCAATGCGGTGCACGTAGTCCTCGGGTTCTTCCGGCAGGGTAAAATTGACTACGTGGGACACGCCTTCAATATGAATGCCACGGCCGGCAACATCGGTGGCCACCAGCACTTGCAGTTCGCCAGCCTTGAACGCCTCCAAGGTTTTCACCCGCTTGCTTTGCTGAACTTCGCCGGACAGCAGCCCGGCCTTCATGCCGTAGGAGCACAGCTTGCTGTGCAGATCCCGGCACTCGTCGCGGCGGTTGGCAAACACCATCAGCGTTTCAACGCCGGCGGTTTGCAGTACGTTGTACAAAAGCGTGAACTTTTCCTCTGTGCTCACCAGGTAGACATGCTGCTCGACGGTGTCGGTTGCCACGCCCTCGGCTTCGATTTCCACACTGATTGGCTCATGCATCCACTGATCGGCCAGGCGCAGCACCTCGTTGGAGAAGGTCGCGGAGAACATCAGCGTCTGCCGGTAATTTTTGCGTGGCGCCATCCGCTCAATACGTCGCACCTGCGGAATAAAGCCCATATCCAGCATGCGGTCCGCTTCGTCAATCACCAGTATTTCTATCTGATCCAGATACACGTGGTTGCTGCTGCAAAAATCCATCAGCCGGCCGGGTGTTGCCACCAGAATATCCACAAACTCTTGGTTCAGCTTGTTCAACTGTTTGGTGTAATCCAGGCCGCCCACCAGCGTGTGCACCGTCAGCGGGCTGAACTTGGAAAGAATGAGGGCGTCTTCAGCAATCTGCATGACCAGCTCTCGCGTGGGGGCAATAATCAGTACCCTGGCCTCGCCCGCGTAGCGCTCTTCCACCGGGTTGCTGAGCAGATCCTGAATGGCGCAAATCAGGAAGGCGGCGGTCTTGCCGGTGCCGGTCTGCGCTTTGCCCAGCACATCGTGGCCCGCCAGGGTGTGCGGCAGCGACTGAGCCTGGATGGGTGAGCAGTAGCGAAAACCCACATCGTAGATGGCGCGCATCAGGCGCGGGTCCAAATCAAAGTCATGAAACCGAACTTTGCCCTCTACGGCAGGAACATCAAATTCTTCCGCGTTCCATTCTGAACTGCTGGCTGAGTGTTGTTTAGTCAAAACTACTTCCGAAGCATCTGTTGATGGACGCAGGGGCTATGGCGCCGCCTGCGATTTGAAGGGCGTCAGTTTAGCACGCCTTTACAGCAAATTGCGCAGGCCCCGGAGTGCCCCCTGGCGGGTGCAATTTTACAAGCTTGCTGCGGCGGGCGCACGCATCTGTATAATCGCCGCATTATCTCACTTCAGGAGGTTTCAAATGCGGATTTTGGTGACAGGAGCGGCGGGATTCATCGGTTATCACCTTTGTGAATATTTGCTGCAGCGCGGAGACGATGTGGTTGGTATTGACAACATCAATGACTATTACGATATCAATCTGAAATATGCGCGGCTGGAGAAGCTGGCCGCCTTTGCCAAGTTCGAGTTTGTTAAGCTGGATGTGGCGGACCGGGCCCGCGTGGCGCGGCTGTTTGCGGAAGGCGGCTTTGAGCGTGTGGTGCACCTGGCAGCTCAGGCGGGCGTGCGTTATTCCATTGACAACCCCATGGCCTACATCGACTCCAATCTGCTGGGTTTTGCCAATATTCTTGAAGGCTGCCGCCACAATCAGGTGGCGCACCTGGCCTATGCATCGTCAAGCTCCGTCTACGGCGCCAATGCGGCCGCTGCCTTTTCCGAACAGCACAACGTAGACCACCCGATGTCGCTCTACGCCGCCAGTAAAAAAGCCAATGAACTGATGGCGCACACCTACAGCAATCTGTATGGCCTGCCCACCACCGGCCTGCGGTTTTTCACCGTCTACGGGCCCTGGGGGCGTCCGGATATGGCGCTGTTCAAGTTCACCAAAGGCATTATCGAAGGCACGCCTATTGATATCTACAACAACGGCCAAATGCAGCGCGACTTCACTTATATTGATGACATCGTCGAAGGCGTGGTGCGGGTTACCGACCAAATTGCTCAATCCAACCCCGACTGGCACGGTGAAAAGCCGGACCCTGCCACCAGCTTTGCCCCCTACCGCATCTACAATATCGGCAATAATAAACCGGTTAAGTTGCTGGATTTTGTTGCCGCCATCGAACAGGCTGTCGGCAAGCCGGCCGTCAAAAATTTCATGCCCATGCAGCCCGGCGATGTCCCCGCCACCTGCGCCGACGTCAGCGCCCTGCAAGCAGCAGTGGGCTTCAAACCGGATACGCCGGTTACAGAAGGCATACAAAATTTTGTTAACTGGTATCGCAGTTATTATCAGGTTTGATGCTTCAACCCCCGGCCCGGCTGCGCCCAGGTTGCACGCTAACAGGTTGCGCACTATTGTGAGGCCTATTCTTACCTTATAGCCTATACTTAGCGCAGCCGTTACAAGCATTTAACAGGAAACTCCCGACCACACGCTCCGGGTTTGTTAGCGCTTACCCGTTTGGAGGACAGCATGAATCGCAGCTTTTCCACACCGGGCAGACGCCACACCCTTGCCACAGCTATTTCCCTGACACTGTCTGGCCTTGCCTGCCTGGCGCAGGCTCAAGAGCCAATATTGGAAGAGGTCATTGTTACGTCCCAGCGGCGCGCACTGAGCCTGCAGGATGTGCCCAACTCCGTGGTGGCCATGAGTGGCGAACGGCTGGAGCAGATGGCGGTCAACAACCTGCAGGACCTCACCACCTACGCCACCAACATCCACCTGACCCAGACCGGCTTCAGCACCCAGTTGCGCATTCGCGGTATCGGCTCGGACAACAGTCAGGGGTTTGAGCAGTCGGTGGGCGTGTATGCCGACGGCATATTCCGTGGCCGGGCGCAGCTCTTCCGCGCGCCCATGTTTGACATGGAGCGGGTAGAAATCATGCGCGGCCCGCAGGCCACCCTGTTTGGCAAAAACAGCATTGCCGGCGCACTGGACCTGATCAGCGCCAAGCCTACGGATGAACTGGCCGGCAGGGTCACCCTGCGCCACGGTCTTGAACGCAGCTCACGGGAGCTGGACGCGTTTGTGTCCGGCCCCCTGCTGGACAACCTCAACGGCCGCCTGGCGGTGCGGGTACTGGACGACCCGGGCTTTATGCAAAACAGCACCCTTGACCAGCGCGAACCGAATCGCGACGAGATAGCCGTGCGCGGTTCCCTCGATTGGACGCCCACGGACAACCTGCAGGTCACATTGATTGCCGAACAGGACACCTTCGATGTGCGCGGGCGCGCTATCGAGGTCAGCCTGGATCAGGCCGCGCCCGGCGGCTTCAGCTTCAGCCAGGTGCTGGGCAGTTTGCAGTCGTTTGGCGGCCTTGGCTTTGAGAGTGACGTGGACCACGTACGTCAAAGCAACCTGCAGGACCAGAGCGACAACACCATCAATTCTCTGACGCTGCGGGCGGACTACGACTGGAACGGTTTCACCCTGACCTCGCTGACCGGCGCGCTGGGCTTTGATTACACCGAGACCTGCGACTGCGACTTTACCCCCTCGGACCTGTTAACCGTTCGCATGGGTGAAAAATACGATCAGCTGAGCCAGGAGTTTCGCATCGCCTCGCCCACCGACCAGCGGGTGGAGTGGCTGGCGGGCATCTTCTATCAGACCTACGAGCAAACATTCGAAGACACTCAAGGCATATCCTCCACATCGCTTGTTCCCTTCCTGCTGCCCGGCCTGGGCATTCCCGGCCTGGATGCGGACACCGCTCAGGGATTTGTGAATACCGGCATTATGCGCGAGTTCGAACAGAATTCAGAGACGGCCGCCCTGTTCGGCGAAGTCACCTGGAACGCCACAGACACTTTGCACCTGAGCCTGGGGCTGCGCTACACCCATGAAGTCAAGGACGCCAGCAAGGTGCTGAATGTGGTGCGCATGAACACCGACGAAGTCCTGCCAAGTCCGGGGCTGGGCCAGTTATACAGCGCGGTTTTCCTCGCCGATTCCGAACAGTCCGGCGGTCACAACCTGCAGGACCGCCGCAGTGAATCGGCCTTCACACCCAGCTTTACCGCCGTGATCGACCTGTCCGACACCACCATGGCCTACGGCAAGATCTCCCGCGGTTTCAAGTCCGGCGGCTTTGACCCGCGCTCCAACAACACCGAGAACTTCGAGTTTGAAGAAGAGCGGGTGGATGCCTTTGAGGTGGGTTACAAAATAGGCCTGGCCGAAGGCCGTGCCGAGGTGAACTTTGCCCTGTTCCGCATGCACTACGACAACCTGCAGATCAGCCAGTTTGACGGCCGGGTGGGCTTTAACGTGGGCAACGCGCGGGACACCCGGGTGCAGGGCCTGGAGCTGGACGGCCGCTGGCAGATCACCGAGCACCTGCTCACCCGCTACAGCGCTGCCCTGCTGGATTTTGAGTACCGGGATTTCACCAACGGCGACTGCCATTACGGCTTGGGCACGGCCGGCGTAGACCTGTGCGACTACACCGGTGAGCGCGGCGTTTACACGCCCAAACTGGCGGTCAATGGCGGCTTTGACTATGTCCGGCCACTGAATGAGCGCTTCTGGTTGACCAGCAGCCTGGATCTGCAGTGGATGGGCGAGCACCAGGTGCACGTCAACCTGGACCCCCAGGGTGCCATAGACGCCTATACCCTGGTGTCATTGCGTTTTGCGCTGGAGACCGAGAACTGGGAACTGGCACTGCTGGGTAAAAATTTGCTGGATGAAAAAGTGGTGTCTTACTCGGCCAACCTGCCGCTGTCGGAGCTGATGACCAATGCTGCGTCCGGCGAGGCCGCAGGCAGTAACTCGCACTACAGCTTTGTGCGCCCGCCGCGCAGCATTGTTGCCGAGGCCACCTACCGCTTCTAGGCGGCCGGTGGCGGCTGGCCGCACACCGGGCAATTCGGGTCGCGGCCAAGTTTGAACTCTCTGAACTGCGTCTGCAGGGCATCAAATATTATCAACCGCCCCAATAACGGCTGGCCCACCCGGGCCAGCAATTTCAGCACCTCCAGCGCCTGCAGACTGCCCATCACCCCCACCACCGGTGCCAATACACCGCTTTCGGCACAGCTTAGCTGCTCGTCGTCCAGCTCCGGGTAAAGGCATTGATAACAGGGGCTGTGCGGGTTTGCCGCATCAAAGACCGCCAACTGCCCCTGCAGGCCAATGGCCGCCGCCGACACCAGCGGCGTTCTGGCCTGCACACAGGCGCTGTTGATACTGCGGCGCGTGGCAAAGTTGTCGGTGCAATCCACCACCACGTCGGCCGCAGCCACCTGCTGCAGTAGCTCTTCTGCATTCAAACGCCGGCCAATCACCCGGACCTCGGTCAGGGAATTCAGCTCCGCCAGTGTGCGTGCGGCGGAGGCGGCCTTGTTCTGCCCCAGGCTGCTTTCGCGGTGCACTATCTGGCGCTGCAAGTTGCTGAGCTCAACCTGGTCATCGTCCACCAGGGTCAAGCGGCCAACGCCCGAGGCCGATAAATACATAGCCACCGGCGAGCCCAGCCCGCCCAGGCCAATCATCAGCACTTGTCCCCCACTGATGGCCAGTTGCCCCTCTACATCCAGCTCCGGCAGTAAAATGTGCCGGCTGTAGCGCAGCAGCTCGTCGTCACTGAAAGCCTTGCTCACTGTGCTCCTGCCCCTGGCCGATAACAACCGCCGCTGACGCGCGGGTTGCCGGCCAGATCCTTGCTGCTGAACACCTGGGCAAAGCCGCAGGCCTTTAACAGCGCGGTGACCGCCTCGGCCTGCTGCCAGCCGTGCTCCAACAGCAACCAACCCTTGTTGCAGAGGAACTGCGGAGCCTGAGCAATAATGCAGCGAATATCGTCCAACCCGTCTGCTCCGGCCACCAGCGCCGAGTGCGGCTCAAAGCGCAGATCGCCCTGGTTGAGATGAGGATCACTTGCGGCAATGTAAGGAGGGTTGCTGACGATCACCTCGAAACGGCCCTGCACCTGGGCAAACCAGTCACTCCGCTGCACCGTCACATTGGCCAGGCCCAAATGGCGGCGGTTGGATTCCGCCAACTGCACCGCCTCGGCCACCTTGTCCACCGCCACGACGGTGGCCTGGGGGCATTCACTGGCCAGGGCCAAGGCCAGTGCACCGGTGCCGGTGCCAAGATCCAGCAGCCTGCCGCGCCGCGTTGGCAGCTTTTGCAGCGCCACCTCCACCAGGTGCTCGGAATCTGGCCGCGGGATCAAGGTGCTGCTGTTGACGGCTAGCGGCAGAGACCAGAATTCTCGCAACCCCAAAATGTGGGCCACCGGCTCGCCCCGGCGGCGGCGGTCCAGCCATTGGCAATATTGCTCTTCCTGCTCGGCGGTGAGCCGGTGCTCCGGCCAGCCGAACAGAAAGGTGCGCGGTTTGTTCAGCACCCGGGCCAAGAGCAGTTCGGCGTCCAGCCGCGGCGTGTCGCTGCCGTCCAGGCGGTTGGCCTGCTGCAGGGCATCGGCAATATTCATCAGCTTGCCAGGGTGGCCAGTTGATCCGCCTGGTATTCGTTGATCAGCGGCTGAATGATGTCGTCCAGAGCGCCCTGCATCACTTCGTCCAGTTTGTAAAGCGTCAGGTTGATGCGGTGGTCGGTCACCCGCCCCTGGGGGAAGTTGTAGGTGCGGATACGCTCGGAGCGGTCGCCGCTGCCTACCAGGCTCTTGCGCTCGCTGGCCTGCTCACTGGCGGCTTTTTCACTGGCCAGGTTGTTGAGCCGCGCCGCCAGCAACGACATGGCACGGGCGCGGTTCTTGTGTTGCGAGCGCTCATCCTGACACTCCACCACAATGCCGGTGGGCAGGTGCGTCAAACGGATGGCAGAGTCGGTTTTGTTGACATGCTGCCCTCCCGCACCACTGGCGCGGTAGGTATCCACCCGCAGGTCGGCCTTGTTGATGCTGATTTCCTCGGCTTCGTCGGCCTCTGCCAAGATGGCCACGGTACAGGCGGAGGTGTGAATGCGTCCCTGGGACTCGGTGGCAGGCACCCTCTGTACCCGGTGCGCGCCGGACTCGAACTTGAGTTTGGAATACACACCCTGCCCCACGATGCGGCTGATCACCTCTTTATAACCGCCGTGCTCGCCTTCACTCTCGGAAATGATTTCCACCTTCCAGCGCTGACGCTCTGCATAGCGCACGTACATACGGAACAGGTCGCCGGCAAAAATGGCCGCTTCATCGCCACCGGTGCCTGCGCGCACCTCCAGAAACACATTGCGGTTATCGCGCTCGTCGGTCGGCAGCAATAAGGTTTGCAGCTCCAACTCCAGAGGTTCCAGTTTGCTCTCATTGATGTCCAATTCCTCGCGAGCCATCTCGCGCATTTCGGCGTCGCCCTCGTTCAGCCATTTTTTGGCCTCGTCCAGGTCGGACAACACCGTGCGGTAGCGGTCCAGGCACTCTACCACCGGCTCCAGCTCGGCGTACTCCCGCGACAGTTCACGGAACTGGTCCTGATTGGCGATCACCTCGGCGTCGCTCAGCATGGCGCTGACTTCGGCATAGCGCTCCTTGAGCGCGTCAAGCTTTTGCAGGATTGAGGCTTTCATTCACTCTCACTTAAATTGGGGGTAGGTTTGGCGGCCAAATTACGAGGCTGTAGGGTAACAGCCGTCAGCCCGCCGGATTGATTCTGCGCTTTTGCGCCAGGCCGTGCTGCAGATCCTGCGTCTGGTCTTGCGCCGGGCCCTGCTCCAGCTTTTGCTCCAGAGCGACCACGGCGGCCGTTTGGTCCGGTTGCTCCAGCTCCAGCTCAAACAGGCGGTGTACCGCGTTGATCAGTTCGTACTCTCCGGCCGCACTGGCTTTTTTTAGCTGCAGGGTGGGCTTGTGCATCATTTTGTTGGCCAGATTGCGTGCCAACTGGGAAATCACTTCACTGGCGTCCACGCCCGTGTCCAGCTGACGCAGAGACTTGGCCACTTCTATATCACGCAGCTCTTCCACCGCCTGGCGAAACGCCTTGATAGTGGCGACGGCATCCTGCGAACGCAGCTCCTGCTCGTAGTGGGCAACACCTTCTTCTATGATCTCGCGGGCGATTTTTGCCGCCTGCTCGCGCGAGCGCATGTTTTCGTCGATCACCTCGCGCAGGTCATCCACGGTGTAGAGGTAGACGTCGCTCAAGTCCGCCACCTGCTCTTCGATGTCGCGCGGTACGGCAATGTCCACCATGAACATGGGCTTGTGCTTGCGCTTTTTCAGTGCCACTTCCACCGCCCCCTTGCCCAGCAACGGCAATTGACTGGCGGTGGAAGATATGACGATATCCGCCCGGTGCAGGTGGTCCGGGATATCCGCCAGCAGAATGGCTTCGCCGTTGAATTTCTGCGCCAGTTGCACGGCATTGCCCAGGGTGCGGTTGGCGACGATAATTCGGCGCAAGCCCTGCTCCACCAGATGGCGCGCCACCAGCTCGATGGTTTCGCCTGCGCCGATCAGCAGCGCGGTGTCCTTGCTTAGATCGGAAAATATCTGCTGCGCCAGGGACACAGCCGCATAGGCCACGGAGACCGGATTCTCGCCAATGGCGGTTTCCGAGCGCACCCGTTTTGCTACGGAAAACACCTTGTGGAAGGTTGCATGCAGATTGCTGCCCAGGCAACCGGCCTCGCCAGCGGTGGCGTAGGCGGATTTCATCTGCCCCAGTATCTGCGGCTCCCCCAGCACCAGAGAATCCAAACCGCTGGCCACCTTCATCATGTGGCGGGCGGCATCGGCGCCGGTGTACACGTAGTGGCAAGTTGCCAGCTGGCTGGGCTCGGTGTTGTGAAAGCGGGCCAGCCAGTTGAGTATGCCGCCGACACGTTCGGGGTCGGTTTCGCAGTAGATTTCTGTGCGGTTGCAGGTAGACAGAATGGCCACTTCCTGCGCCTGCGCGTTATTGAGAGCATCCAGCAGGGCGCGCTGCATTTGGTCGGGCGCAAAGGCGACCGCCTCGCGCACGGCCACGGGTGCAGTATTGTGATTGATTCCAAATGCTATCAGTGTCATAACGCTCGATCGGGTCCGCGCTGGGCGCGCAAGCCGCCCATTTTCTTGTTTACGTGGCGCTCTGGCAAGCGCCGCTGGCCAGGCGCGGGGCCTAAGGCCCCCTGCTTTACAAACTTTCTAGCGTACACCATCATGCTTAGCGGCGCAGAAGACACTCTGGCACGAAACAAACCTTAGCCGCGAACGGCGGTCCAATTCCGTGAGCAAGTACAATTTTCCACGTATAGAATGCTTCTGACAGCGTACTACACTGTAATAGTAACCGGTTGGACCAGCGCCGGTGGAAATAGTAACCGTTGAACGCCCGAAGTGCCGCCACAGGATTGCCATGAGCACCCACTTACCCATTCAGTCTAGCAAGCCGAGAGGTTCAGGATGCCTTTAACCTCGCCGTCCATTCGTCGCCGCAATCTGCACCACAGCGTGCTGGGCGTTCTTCTGGCGGGCCTTTGCGGCTGCTCCAGCCAGCCGGCGCAACCTCCCACACCTCCCCCTATGGCAGAGGTTGAATCACCCGCACCTGCGGCTGTACCAGCCCGACCGTTTGAAGCCGACACATTCTACGCCCTGCTGGTGGCGGAATTTGCCGCTGAGCGGCAGCGTTTTGACGTCATGCTCAACAACTATGCCCAGCAGGCGGTGAGCACCCGCGACCCGGGTGTGGTCGCCCGTGCGGCTCGGGTGTCACGGTATCTGGGCGCCCACGAGCCGGCGCTGGACATGGCCCTGCTGTGGGCGCAGATTGAGCCGCAAAACCTGGAGGCTCACTACAACGCGGCGGCAGAGCTGGTTCGTGCCAATCGGCTGGAGGAGTCCATCCCCCATGCACAGAAGCTGCTGGAAGCGGGAGAAGAAGCCGGTTTTGACGCCATTGGCGCACAGGCGCTGCAAAGCGGTGACGCGGCCACTGCGGGCCTGCTGATCACCCGGTACCGCGAACTGCTCCAGCAGCACCCCGACCACGCGCCCCTGCACCTGGGGCTGAGCTTTCTGGCTCAGCAGGTCGGCGATCTGGAGCTTGCGCTGTCGTCTGCACAAAGGGCCCAGGCTTTGGACCGCGACAGTTTTCAAGCCGCCGGTCAGGAAACCCGCGTGCTGCAGGAAATGGGGCGGGAAGAACAGGCCCTGGCACGATTGGGCGACCTGGTGGAGCAGCATCCGGAAAACAACCGCCTGAAATTACAGTATGCGCGCAGTCTTCTGAAGACGGATCTGGGCGCTGCAGAAAGCCAATTCCAGCAGATGCTGGACGCCAGCCCGGAAGACCCGGACTTGCTGTTGACCGTGGCGCTCATTCAGTTTGAACGCGGCCGTTTGAGCGAGTCCGCCGGCAATTTCCGCCAGTTACTGCCCGACCGCGAGCGGCAGTCCGCCGCCAGTTATTATCTGGGGCGCATAGCTCTGCGCCAGGGCAACGAACAGCAGGCGATAGATCATTTACACCGCGTGGGCCCGGGGGACGACTATCTGCCCGCTATGTCGGAGCTCACCGACCTGCTGCTGCACCGGGGCGATCATCAGGAGGCACTTCTGATGTTGCGCAGCCAGCGCGAAGCCACCCCGCGCGAGCTGGCAGTTCAGCGCGAGGGCTTGACCCTGCTGGAAGCCCACGTGCTGGCGTCCTCCGGCCAAACCCGCCATGCGCTGGCCGCCTTGCACACAGGTATTCAGGAGCAACCGGACTCGGCGCGACTGCTCTACACCCGCGGCCTGCTGTTTGCACGCCTGGATCAGGTCAGCCGCGCCGAAGAAGACTTCAAACGGCTGCTGGACAAAAACCCCGACGATGCAGCCACTCTCAATGCGCTGGGTTACACTCTGGCGGATCAGACGCAAAGGCTGGATGAGGCGTACCAATACATCAGTCGCGCCTATCAGTTGGCGCCGGAGGACCCTGCTGTGATTGACAGCATGGGCTGGGTGGAATACTTGCGCGGCAACCATCAGGTTGCTCTGAGCAAGCTTCGCCGCGCCATGTCAGCCATGCCGGACCCTGAAATTGCCGCCCATCTTGGCGAAGTGCTCTGGGTGACCGGGGAGCCGCAGGAGGCCCGCCAGGTTTGGCAGGAGGGCTTGCGGTTGGAGCCGGACAACCCCATCATTCACCGCACCATCAAGAGGTTGCAGGTCAACCTGGACTGATAGTAGCTGGTCAGCCCATCCCGTGACCGCCCAAACTGCATCCGAAGTTGTGCCAAGCAAGGCGAAAGGCGTGAGCTTGCATGTGTAAAGATTGCACACATCCTGTGCTGCCCCCCCCTTGGGGCCGCCGTTACAGCCGTCCATGCTCCCGACAGACCGGTGGCCATTTTGTAGCGCAGCTCTGGGTAAGTTCGGATGCGCACTGAAGAGATACAACTGATTTTTGACAAGGACCAATCAATGCACCCATTTCGGTTTACTGCGCCCGTCTTCGCGGCGCTTGTACTGCTGTTGAGCGGCTGCCAGTCGCTGCCAACCACTAAGGACCTGGCCGACGCGCAGCGCCCCAGCTACCTGCGCAGTTGGCAGGCCCAGGGCAAGATCTCTCTGCGCCAGGACTCCGAGCGCACCAACGCCAGCTTCCGCTGGCGGCAGCACAGCGACAATTACATCATCAACTTGCACGGCCCATTCGGGCAAGGCGCTACAGAACTCAGACGCACCAACAAGGGCGTGATCCTGGAGAACGCCGAGGTGGGCCGGGTGCAGGCAGACACCGCAGAAGAGTTGATGCTGCAGATGGCCGGCTGGCAGGTGCCGGTTTCAGGCCTGCGACACTGGATAACCGGCATGCCAACTCCCGATACCGAAGTGGAAATCCAGTCGGTTGACGATAGTGGCTGGCCCGCTGTTATTGTGCAGGACGGCTGGACCATCGAGTTCAAAGAACGCAAAAACTTCCAGGGCTATGCGCTGCCCAGCCGGGTTGACGCCTACCGGGACGACATCCGCGTAACGCTGGTGGCTCGCGACTGGGCGGTCCCGTTTGACATCTATGGCCAGTGATACCGTGCTGGCCCTGCCCTGCCCGGCCAAGCTGAACCTGTTCCTGTTGATCACCGGGCGCCGCGCAGACGGCTATCACAACCTGCAAACCCTGTTTCAACTGCTGGACTATGGCGACGAGCTGCAACTGCAACCGGATGACAGCGGGGAGCTGCAGCTTGGCCCCGAGCTTGCCGGGATAGCCCCGGAGCAAAACCTGGTTTACCGGGCGGCCCGGCTGCTGAAAGACGCCACGGGTTGCCGCCAGGGCGCGCGCATGCACCTGCTAAAACGCCTGCCCCAGGGCGGCGGCGTGGGCGGCGGCAGCAGCGACGCGGCCACCGCCCTGCTCGGCCTCAACGCGCTTTGGCAAACGGGCTTGAGCCTTGCGCAGCTTGCGCAGCTGGGCCGCAGTTTGGGCGCTGACGTACCGGTGTTTGTCTTGGGCAGAACGGCCTGGGCAGAAGGCATAGGTGAGCTGTTGACCCCAACGGATGTGCCCAGCCGATGGTATGTTGTAGTGTCGCCAGAATGCGCAGTCTCAACCGGGAACATTTTTTCACACAAACGTTTGACACGAAACTCAAAGCCCATTAAAGTACGCGCCTTCTTCGAGGAGGGCGGGAGAAACGACTGTCAGCCACTGGTTGAGCAGCTCTACCCGCAAGTTAAGGATGCGGTTGATTGGCTTAAGTTTTTTGGGCCTGCACAGTTAACCGGAACCGGCGCCTGCGTGTTCGCCTCGTTCAGCAGCGAGCAAGAAGCGCGCGATGTGTTTGCTGAGCGACCTACTCGGTTTAAGGGCTTTGTTGCTCGAGGCGTTAACGAATCGCCACTGCATCAACGCCTGAGAACAAGCGTTGCTATTGGGGTGTAGCCAAGCGGTAAGGCAGCGGGTTTTGATCCCGTCATGCGAAGGTTCGAATCCTTCCACCCCAGCCATTTTCGTTGATGATCGCCACAACCTTAAATTACTCCTCAATTAAAAGTAGCTTTTATTTAAGGTGGTCAGTGTGGCAGATCTAATGGTTTTCACGGGTAAATCCAACCCGGAACTTGCGCAAAAGACCGCCGAAAAACTCGGCATCCCCCTGGGCGACGCCGCAGTCACCCGCTTCTCCGATGGCGAAATCTGCATCGAGATCAACGAAAACGTTCGCGGACGCGACGTCTTTGTCATGCAGTCCACCTGCGCCCCCACCAATGACAACATCATGGAACTGCTGTTTATCGTCGACGCTCTGCACAGAGCCTCCGCCGGTCGCATCACCGCCGTTGTCCCCTACTTTGGTTACGCCCGCCAGGACCGCCGCGTGCGTTCGGCCCGCGTGCCCATCAGCGCCAAGGTTGTAGCGGACATGATGGCCTCGGTCGGGGTGGACCGCATGCTCACCGTCGACCTGCACTCCGAGCAGATCCAAGGTTTTTTTGATATTCCCGTAGACAACGTTTACGGCTCCTCAGTCTTGCTGGCAGATATTGAAAAACGCAGCTTTGAAGACCTGATTGTAGTCTCGCCAGACATTGGCGGCGTGGTGCGCGCAAGAGCGGTAGCCAAGCGCCTGGGCATTGATCTGGCCATCATCGACAAGCGCCGCCCTTCGGCTAACGTGGCTGAAGTCATGAACGTGATCGGCGAAGTGGAAAACCGCACCTGCCTGCTGGTGGATGACATGGTGGATACCGCCGGCACCCTCTGCAACGCAGCTCTGGCTCTGAAAGAGCACGGCGCCAAAAAAGTGGTGGCCTACTGTGCGCACCCCATTTTGTCCGGCCCGGCCATTGAGCGCGTCAATAATTCACAGCTGGATGAACTGGTGGTTACTGACTCCATCCCCCTGCGCCCGGAAGCCAAGGTCAGCGGCCGAATTCGGCAGCTGACTCTGTCTACCATGCTGGCGGAAGCCATGCGCCGCACCAATAACGAGGAATCCCTGAGCGCGATGTTCCTCTCATAGTTGCGCCGCAGGCGGCTTGATACGACACCTGTAAAAAATACAACACATTCCGCAACTGGCGGAGTGTGTGACCGAAAGAATAATATTTTTTAGGGCCGATTTCCGGCACTTACTACCCATAGATATTCTGGTCGCGGATCTCT
>CAYNST010000027.1:0-9370 GCA_964399955.1 uncultured Cellvibrionaceae bacterium
GTCCACTACATTGTCTTGCACGGTAAAGTCTCCAAAATTGGGCCGGTTAGGCTCCGCCCAGACGGGGCCGGGTAAACGGTGAGTAACTATTCAGCTCACGCCCGAATTTGCCCATAGCGGCGTTCAAAAATGGTCATTTACACATGTAAACTCACATTTTCTGCCTTGCTCTGCTCAAATTCGAACGCAATCTGAACAGTCACGGGAAGAGCTGAATAGTTACAACGGTGAAACAATTGGGGAATCTGCGCGGGCCTGAAACAGGCTTCAGCCGCCGGCAACGGAATAACCACTGCAACTCGTCAGCGCGCGCTTGCACCTGCCCACCACCACCGGATGCTCTGAATATTTGCTAAGATAGGGGCGCGATCGATTTTTTAAAGCGCGTGCCGCTGCCGATAGTCAATCAGCCACGGGCCGGCTACACCGCCGGGCAACTGCGCAACCGGATGTATGTGCCCGCGCTTGGCATCCAAGAGCGGTGAACAAGCCTCAGCTCAACTGGCCGCTGGTGTCGACGTCAGCGGGGGCCGCATCCGCCGCAGCAGTCTCTTCAGCGGGCGCCTGCTCGGGCTCTGCCGTTTGGCTGCCGCCGTAACTGCCGGTTTTTCGCGTCTCGAATGGCAGGCTGCCGGGCGACGCTTCGGCGGCCTCAAGGAATGCCTGCAGGCTTTGTTGCAGGCGGTTGTGCATATCGGCCTGACCGGCTCCGCCATATTGACGAATCAGCTCCTGCAGCAAATCCTGCGACAAAATGGCATATTGCTGCAGGGTTTCGTGCTCTGTGATGATTTGCAGCAGTATTTGCCGACTGATGTCGACACCGGTTTTGGAATCCACCACCTGAAAAGGCCGGCTCTGTTTGACCAGCTCCTTAACGGTTTCCAGATTGATGTAATGGCTCTTGGAGGTGTCGTAAAGCCGGCGGTTAGGGTATTTCTTGATTGTGATCACGGCCTGTCTCACACTGATTGAACATTGGATGTCGGGCGGTGGACCTAGGCACTGCAGGTAAATCCAATCACCCACTCGTCTTTCGCCGGCGGCATTCGCAGACGGTAAAGCATAACTGCGGACAGTCAAGGCCCCTCGTCCAGGGCCAGTTGCTGCCAAACTCTGCGCAACAACTCGGTGCTGCCGGGGGCTAGATCAACCTCCGGCTCTAACCTCGCCAGGTGCCAATCCACCGCCCAGCTAACCGATGCTCCGGGTGCCATTGCCTGAAAAACCCCTTGCTGCTCCATCTCGATGTAAGCATTGTCCACATCGGCATGGCCGTATATTTCTATTTCGGCCTCGCCCGGTGCGGTGTCTTCTAATGCAATGGGCTCAAAGCGTTTGATCAACAACAACCCGTTACCGGCATTGGCCAGCCAGCCCCGGCTGCCATCACCAAACAATTTGGCGTGCTGGCTCAGCCGCTCCGGCCGATACTCGTGCCAGACCACGCCATCCCGCAGTTGAAACTCCCCCGTGGACTCGGTGCGCGGTGCCCGTGCGCTTTGATAAAACGTGAGGCCGCCCGGCAGCCGGGTTATTTCCCAGGGCGCGTAATGGACCTTCTGCTGCGTCGTGTTGCGCATGCAATAAGTCACGCGGAGGACACCGCCCTGCAGTTCAAACCGCTTGCCTACCTGCAGGCCAGTGGTGGCGCAATTTTGGCTGCTCAACAGCAGCCCGACGGCCTCCTGCTCCACGCGATAAGCGGCCTTGTCCAGAGTGTGCGGCGGCGGCCAACCCCAGGCGCTTTGAGGACTGGGCCAAAAGGTGGAGCCGATCTCCGGCGCCTGGCTCACCAGCGAATTGCGCCCATCAATGCTGAACTCGACGATATGAGCACCAAGATCAGCATCAACCTTAACGCGATGGCGCCCGTCTTCAAGAACAAATACATGCTGCTGCATAGGATGCGTTCCGGTTCACGCAGTAATGAGGGCTGCGACCAAACCCAGCCAACTCCACGGTTCAGTACCTGCGTCAATGTGCCCGATTTACCGGCAAAAAACCAGTAGTGCCCGCTAACAAAGCTGCATTAATTTGGCCTGCGTTCACCGTGCAACAGGTTTATGGGCAGCCCCCTCAAATTCGCTGGCGCAGTGTAGTATCATGCGCGGGTTTTTAACCCTGCCCCACTAGGTCCATGCACGTCAGGTTGCGCGGGCGCCGCCTAACGCTGCCGCAGGTCACTGCGCTGCTCAGCAGAAACCACGGCTCAGATGCCGGCGGTTGTTTGCAGCAGCCAGGAATAGCGGCCGACCGTCGCGGAACAGGTAAAAATGCAGTCGTCTCTGGTACCTTGACCTGGCCAGAGCATCCAAAGGCCCGGCAGCGCCCGCACAAAAACTGCCTGAAGCCCCAGGTACCGCCTTAAGCAATTACGTAAACGCCAACTACAAGGTATACAAACTATGAAATTTGGTCACTTTGACGACGCTGCCCGTGAATACGTCATCACCAATCCACGCACGCCCTGGCCGTGGATCAACTACCTCGGCAATGAAGACTTTTTCAGTTTGGTATCCAATACCGGGGGCGGCTACACCTTTTATAAAGACGCAAAATTCCGTCGCCTGACCCGCTACCGCTACAACAGCGTGCCCATCGACAACGGCGGCAAGTATTTCTACATCAACGACGGCGGCGATGTTTGGTCACCGGGCTGGAAGCCGGTCAAGGCAGAGCTGGACAACTACAGCTGCCGTCACGGTATGAGCTACACCAAAATCAGCGGCGAGCGCAACGGCCTGCAGGCCGAGGTTCAATATTTTATTCCGCTGGGCACCTGGGCCGAAGTGCAAAAGGTGACACTGCGCAACAACTCGGACAAGCCAAAGAACTTTAAGCTGTTCTCCTTGATCGAGTGGTGCCTGTGGAACGCGGAAGACGACATGACCAACTTCCAGCGCAACTTCTCCACCGGCGAGGTCGAAATTCAGGACTCCACCATCTACCACAAAACGGAGTTCAAGGAGCGTCGCAACCACTACGCCTTCTACTCTGTCAATGCACCAATTTCCGGTTTTGATACCGACCGCGAGACCTTTGTTGGCCTGTACAACAACTTCGACAAGCCCGACGTTGTCTTTGAGGGCAAGTCGCGCAATTCCCACGCCCATGGCTGGTCACCCATAGCATCCCACTGCCTGGAGATATCTCTGGCGCCAGGCGAAGAAAAAGTCCTGTCGTTTGTGTTGGGTTACATAGAAGTAGAGCCGGACAACAAGTGGGAAAGCAAAAACGTCATCAACAAAGACCCGGCCAAAGAAGTGATGGCTCGCTTTGATACCGCAGAAAAAGTTGACGCCGAGCTGGAAAAACTGAAGAACTACTGGACCAACCTGCTGGCAACCTACCAGTTGAACAGCGGCGACGAGCGCCTGGACCGCATGGTCAACATTTGGAATCAGTACCAGTGCATGGTCACCTTCAACATGAGCCGCAGCGCCTCATTTTTTGAGTCCGGCATTGGCCGTGGCATGGGCTTTCGCGATTCCAACCAGGATCTGATCGGTTTTGTGCACCAGGTGCCCGAGCGCGCCCGCCAGCGTATTCTGGACATTGCCGCCACCCAGTTTGAAGACGGCTCTGCCTACCACCAGTACCAGCCGCTGACCAAGCGCGGCAACCACGCGGTGGGCGGCAACTTCAACGACGACCCGCTGTGGCTGATTTTGTCCACCACAGACTACATCAAGGAAACCGGCGACTTCTCCATCCTCGAAGCCCAGGTGCCCTACGACAATGACGAGAGCAAAGCCACCAGCCACTTTGAGCACTTGAAGCGCTCGTTCTATCACACCGTCAACAACCTTGGCCCCCACGGCCTGCCGCTGATTGGCCGCGCAGACTGGAACGACTGCCTGAACCTGAACTGTTTCTCCAACGACCCGAACGAATCCTTCCAGACCACCAATAACAAGATGGGCAGAACCGCCGAATCCTTGATGATTGCCGGCCTGTTTGTGCTCTATGGCAAGGAATTTATCAAGCTGAGCCGCGAAGTCGGCAAAAACGACGAAGCCGACCAGGCGCAGAAGCACGTTGACGATATGATTGCCGCCGTTAAAAAAGACGGCTGGGACGGCGACTGGTATCTGCGCGCCTACGACTACTACGGCAAGAAGATCGGCAGCAAGGAAAACGAAGAAGGCAAGATCTTTATCGAGTCGCAGGGCTTCTGCGGCATGGCCGGCATTGGCCTGGAAGAAGGCATGGTGCAGAAGTCCATGGATTCAGTGAAGGAGTGGCTGGACACCGACTACGGCATTGTGCTGCAACAGCCGGCGTTCACCAAGTACTACATAGAGTACGGTGAGATATCCACCTACCCTGCAGGCTACAAGGAAAACGCCGGCATCTTCTGCCACAACAACCCGTGGATCATGATTGCCGAAACCCTGCTGGGCAACGGCGACCGCGCGTTTGACTATTACCGCAAGATCACCCCGGCCTTCCTGGAAGAAATCAGCGACCTGCACCGTGTGGAGCCCTACGTTTACGCGCAGATGATTGCCGGCAAGGACGCCGCCAAACCCGGCGAAGCCAAAAACTCCTGGCTGACCGGCACCGCCGCCTGGAACTTTGCGGCCATCACCCAGTACATACTGGGCATCAAGCCGGATTACCACGGCCTGAGCGTCAACCCCTGCATCCCCAAGGATTGGAACGGTTTTACCGTGTCGCGCAAATTTCGCGGCGCAACCTATAACATAGAAGTTAAAAACCCGTCGCATGTCAGCAAGGGCATCAAGTCCTTGACCGTCAACGGTGAAACGGTCAGCGGTACGGTCATCCCAACTGCCGAAGCGGGAAGCGAAGTTAACGTAGAAGTCATCCTCGGCTAAGGGCTAAGCAGCCCTGCCTTGAAAAAGCCGGCGCAGCCCAAGCTGCCCGGCTTTTTTTTCGTCTGCCGCTTTTAGTGCGCTTTGCGACCACCCAACCAAACCCGCAGGCGGCGCAGATCATCGGCTGCGGCGGAGTCCCCCAGCAGTACCAGTTGCCAGACCTGGCTGTGGGATTTGAGCGGCAGGATCACCAAACCTGGAACATTCAGCGGCGCGCCGCGCAACTCTACCGCCAGGCTCTGCTCACCCGCAGAAACGCGCAGGCGCTCGTCGTAAATGTGCAAGGCGCGAATGCCGCAAAGCCTCCGCCATCCAAGGTAGGCCCGCCACGCCAGCAGCCCCCAAACCAGCAGCAGCGCTAGCCGCACAAGCGCCGGCATGGGCAGCAGCAGCAAGATCAGGCAAACGCCGACGTACAGTGCCAGCCACAGAATTTGCAGCCGGCGGGACGGGCGCAGGGCAATGTTAAGTGGGGGTGCGGGTAAGGGCATGCTGACGCACAAGCTGGACAATATGCGCTATGGCGGGGTCCTCCGGCTCTACCCGGTGCAACAGCCAGGCAAACATATCCTGGTCTTCACACTCCAGCAACTGCTGAAACATGACCTGCTCCTGCTCCGGCAAGCTCTGGTAACGCTCCTGCACAAAGGGCAACAGGATAAGATCCAGCTCCAGCATACCTCGACGACTGCCCCAGAGAATTCGGTTGTAGTGCATTGGTCGTCTCGTTGATTGGCTTAAGGCCCACATTGTACCCGATTGCAGAGACGGTCTAAATTGCTAAACTGACCGGCCGTTAAACCGCGCAAGGCGAGTGTATGAATCAGTGGCAGGCCTTTTTGCAAACCCAGGACGCGCTTGATCAGGACAGGTCAACAGCGCAGGACACACTACCGGCCGCCCGGCTGATCCCTATGCAGGAGCACAGCCTGATTACCGTGGAGGGCGCCGACGCGCAAAAATTCCTGCAGGGCCAACTAACCTGCGACCTGCGGCGGCTGGAGCAGGCGCACAGCCTGCTTGGCGCCCACTGCAACCCCAAGGGCCGCATGATCAGCAGCTTCCAGATTGCCGGCAGCCCGCACTGCATCTCCCTGCGCCTGCACAACAGTATTGCCGACTCGGCCACCGAGGCCCTCCACAAATACATTGTCTTCTCCAAGGCGAAAATACGGCGCGACGAGCGATTGGCGCTGGCACTGCTGGGTGACCTGCCGCCCCAGGCACTGCCTTTCGAGCCGCCCGCAGCCGGCCAGGCGCGCACCGAAAACGGCCTTACCATAATCAACCATGGCGGTGGCTATCTGGAGCTGTGGCTGACGGCCGATCATCTGCAAGTCCACGGGCAGCAACTGTTGCGCCATTGCCGCCTCGACGACGGCGAGCAACTGAAGCTGCACTGGATCCGCTGCGGGCTGGCAGAGGTGCAAGCCGCCAGCCAGGACGCCTTCCTTCCGCAAATGTTCAACTATCATCTGCTGGACGCCATCAGCTTCAAAAAAGGCTGCTATACCGGGCAGGAAATTGTGGCGCGCATGCAGTACCGGGGCCAGCTCAAAAAGCACACCTACCGCGCGGCACTGAAGCCCGGCTGCCCGGTTGCCGTCGGCTGCGAGCTGCGCAGCGCAAGCGCGCCGGACAAGCCGGCAGGCACGGTTGTGGCCTCGGCCTGCACCGCAGAGGCGTGCGAGATCCTGCTGGTGGCCACGGCTGAAATCGCGGCCAGCCAGAGCCTTCATTTAAGCGCTGATCCGGCTCACAAAGTCGAGTGGTTGGACCTGCCCTATGCTATACCTTAAGGGAGATTGTCCCGAACGGCACGCGGCCGGCAAAAGCAGCCCGGAGCTAACAACCCGGGCGTTCGCGCTCCGCTGACGGGCCGCTAGAACTGCTGTTTATTTTACGGATTCCCAACACTATGACGACGCTTGCTGCCAAAGTTTGCCACGAGATCAGCGCGGCTATCGATTCCGACAAACTGGTACTGCCCACCATGCCGGAGATGGCCGTGAGAGTGAGGGATGTGGCAGAAAACCCGGACGCTGATATCAAACAGCTGGGCGCGGTGATCAGCGGCGATGCGGCCCTGACCGCGCGCATCATCAAGGTGGCCAACAGCGCCATGTTTCGCGGTACCAAAGAAATCGAAGACCTGAACATGGCACTCATGCGCCTGGGCATGCACACCACCTGCAGCCTGGCCACCGGCCTGGCAATGGAGCAGATGTTTCAGGCAACCACGGATATGGTCGATAAACGCCTGCGTCAGGTCTGGGCCATGTCCAGCGAGATTGCCGGCGTATCCGCACTGCTTTGCAAGCAACACACAAAACTGAGGCCGGATCAGGCATCGCTGGCGGGCTTGCTGCACCAGATCGGCGTGCTGCCCATCCTGTCCTACGCGGAGTACCACCCCCGCCTGCTCAAAGACAGCATCACCCTGGAGGCCATCATTCAGGAGATTCACCCTCAACTGGGCGCGCGCATCCTCACGGCCTGGGACTTCCCGAAAGAAATCTGCAACGTGCCCTTGGACTACCTGAATTTTCAGCGCCAGACCGAACGCGCCGACTACGCAGACATAGTCACGGTGGCCACGCTGCAAACGTCACCGCAGCTGTTTGCCGAGCTGGACTTCAACCAGGTGGGGGCGTTTGAGCGCCTGGGGCTGGAAGCCCGCCCGGAAAACCCGAAGATGGAAGAACTTGGCGCCGCAGCACAACTGTTCTTCTGATACAGACTGCCAACGTCGCCGAACGCCACCGGTCGGCGACGCTCGTTATTTAACCGCCACCCACTATTGACAGCGCGCTTCAAACAAGGATAATACCGCGTCCTTGATTCGGCCGATCTCAGCAAATTCTGCAGCCGAAGAACCCGAACACGAATTACAGTAGGAGCACTCCGGTGGCCAACACACCCCAAGCCAGAAAACGCGCCCGTCAAAACGACAAAGCCCGTGCGCACAACGCCAGCCTGCGCTCCATGGCGCGCACTTACCTCAAAAAAGTGATCAACGCCATCCAAAGTGGCGACGTTGAAGCCGCCAAAACAGCTTACGCTGCAGCCGTGCCGGTAATTGACCGCATGGCGGACAAAGACATCTTTCACAAGAACAAAGCCGCTCGTCACAAGAGCCGCCTGAACGCCCAGATCAAAGCGATGAGCGCCGCCGCCTAACCCCCGGCTACCGCCCCTGCTTGCTCGCTGCAAAAAGCCGACACTGTCGGCTTTTTGTGTTGTCGGCTCACTGAGTTGTCAGCGGCCCGCCAAATCTGCAAAAGCCCCGCGCGGCCAAACACCGCACGGTCTGGAGCAGCCCGCCTAAAGCACCGCGTCAATGATGCTCAGCAACCGCTGGGTTTGCTCGACGGTGCCCAGTGTTATGCGCAGGCCCACGCGCCCGCTGGAATCCGCTTTTGGCCGCACCAGCACGCCTTCTTTCTGCAGCGCCCGAAAAATTTCGTCGCTCCGCCCGGGAAAGGTCCAAATGAAGTTGGCACCGCTTGGCCAAAAATCAATGCCCCGCTCGCGCAGGAAGCTCTCCAGCAGTGGCTTGGACTGCTGCATGACTTCACGCACGTAGTCTTCGGTATATTGCGGGTGGGCCAGGGCTGCGCGAATGGCAACAATGGCCAACTGATTGATGTCGTAGGGGCCGCGCACGTTCAGCAAGGCAAGGATGTTGGCCTCGCATGAAATAATGTAACCCAGCCGCAGCGATGGCATACCCCAGGTTTTGGAAAAGGTGCGGGTAATGGCCAGATTGGGGTAGTCATCCACCAGGTCGCTGACGGTTTCGCCAAAGTACTCGAAATAGCATTCATCCACCAGCACACAGGCATTGGGCGCAGCCTTGAGTATGCGCACAATATCTTCCCGCGGCACCACGGTGCCACTGGGGTTGTTGGGGTTGGCAATGCAGATGATGCGGGTTCTGGGGCTGATTGCCTCAAGCACAGCGTCCACCGGAAACCCGCCCTCGCGGGTATAGGCGGGCTCGAAGGTGGCCAGGTTTTCTATTTTTGCGCACTGGTTGTACATGGCAAAGCTGGGGCCGGGAATAATCGCCTCATCACCCTCGCGGCAGGTTGCTCGAAACAGCAGCTCAATGCCCTGGTCGGAGCCGTTGGTAATCATCAGCTGGCGCGGATCAACCCGGCAGTAGCTTGCAATTACTTCAACGATATTGCCGTAGGACGGGTACATCTGCATGCGGCCGGAGCGGATATAGTCAATCAAGGCATCCTGCACCACCTCGGCCAGAGGCAGCGTACGCTCATTGAAATCCAGCAACAGATGGCGCGCCGGATCGCGCCCATCCAGCGGCGGTTTATAGGCGCCAATCAGCTCAATGTGGGATTTGAATACGGTCATCGGGCCCTACACCTCTTGAATCGTGAAACCGCGAAGCGCGCTCCACAGTCCTCCTGAAACCTAAACGTGATTACTCAGTCTGCTCCGTGATAGCTACACCTACACCAATACCAGGTTGTCGCGGTGAATCAGCTCGTCGTCGCCTCTGT
>CAYNST010000027.1:9470-33331 GCA_964399955.1 uncultured Cellvibrionaceae bacterium
TACACCTACACCAATACCAGGTTGTCGCGGTGAATCAGCTCGTCGTCGCCTCTGTAGCCAAGCAGCAGATCAATCCGCGAGCTTGAGCAGCCGGCAATGGCTTCGGATTCTGTGCTGTCGTAATTCACCAGGCCGCGGGCTATTTCTACGCCCTGCCGGTTCTGGCAACTCACCAGGTCGCCGCGACTGAACTGACCGCGCACCTGCTGCACGCCAACGGGCAACAGACTTCTGCCCTGCTGGCGCAATACGGCACAGGCGCCATCGTCAATGACCAACACACCTTTGATCTGCAACTGCCCCGCCAGCCACCGCTTGCGCGCAGCAACAGGCTCCTGGGTGGCGTAAAGCAGCGTGCCTATGGCATCACCGGCTGCGGCACGCGCAATCACCTGGTCTATGCGCCCGCCCACGATCAGGGTATGCGCGCCGGAGCGCTGCGCCAGGCGTGCGGCCTTCACCTTGGTGGTCATGCCGCCCCGCCCCAGCAATCCGCCGCCGCCAGCCATGGCCAGTAAATCGTCGGCATCTGCGGGGCTCTCGGGAATAATCTTGGCCAGCGCATTCTTGCGCGGGTCGCCGTCGTACATACCCAGCTGATCGGTGAGAATCAGCAGCACATCGGCCTCGATCAGGTTGGCCACCAGAGCACCCAGGGTGTCGTTGTCGCCAAAGCGGATTTCATCTGTCACCACCGTGTCGTTTTCGTTGACCACGGGAATGACTTTTAGATGCGTCAGGGTTTTTAACGTCGAGCGCGCGTTCAGGTAGCGCTCCCGGTTGGACAGATCGTCGTGATCCAACAGCACCTGGGCGGTGTGCAGCGAATAGGCCTGAAAGGCCTCTTCGTAGGACTGGATCAGCCCCATCTGCCCCACCGCGGCAGCGGCCTGCAACTCATAGATGGCCTTGGGCCGCTCCCGCCACCCAAGGCGGTTCATGCCCGCCGCCACAGCGCCGGAAGACACCAGCACCACCTCGTGCCCGGATTTCACCAGATCCGCGATTTGGCCGGCCCAGGCCGCTATGGCTCGCCGGTCCAGCCCCTTGCCGTCATCGGTCAGCAGCGAGCTGCCAATTTTTATGACCCAGCGACGGGCGCTGACCAACAAGTCACGCCTGTTTGCGTTCACGGCATCCCCTTCTAACGCACGTATTCAACTTCCACTCCCTGGTCATCATCATCGTCATCCTCACCGTCATCAATAGCACCTTCGGCCTGCTCCAGCCGGGCCTGCTGCCGCTTGACCTTGAGAAACTCGATGCGGGCACGGACCTCAGCCTGCATCCGATCCTGCATCTGACGCTCCAGCTCGGCTTGCTCCGGGTCCTGCCGCTCGGCTTCCCACACCTCTTCCAGCTCGGTCATCAAATCGCGGCAAAGATCCTCGGTACCCTGCCGTTCTGCGGCGGAGACCACATAAATTGGCCCCTGCCAGTCCAGCGCCTTGCGCACATCGGCTTTGATGATGTCCACTTCCTCGTCCAGCAGAAGGTCCTGCTTGTTCAGCACCAACCAGCGGCGCCGCTCCACCAGAGCCGGACTGAAACTCTTCAGCTCGTTGACTATGGCCACCGCATTGGCCACCGGGTCGGAGCCGTCGGCCGGGCACATATCCACCAGGTGCAAGAGGATGCGGCAGCGGGTCAAGTGCTTGAGAAAGCGGATACCCAGGCCTGCGCCCTCGGCAGCCCCCTCGATCAGGCCGGGAATATCAGCCACTACGAAACTGCGGTGGCGGTTGACCATTACCACGCCCAACGCCGGCACCAAAGTGGTAAAGGGGTAATCCGCCACTTTCGGCTCGGCGGCGGACACCGCACGCACAAAAGTAGACTTGCCGGCATTGGGTAAACCCAGCAGGCCAACGTCCGCCAGCACTTTCAATTCCAGGCGCAACTGACGGGCTTCACCTTCGCTGCCGGGGGAGGTTTGCCTGGGCGCGCGGTTGACGCTGGATTTAAAACGGGTGTTGCCCAAGCCGTGCCAACCGCCCTGGGCCACTTTCAACTGCGCGCCGGCTTCGGTCAAATCGCCAATGACATCCCCGGTTTCTTCGTCGATGACCGAAGTGCCCACCGGCACCCGCAGGATCATATCCTCACCCTTCTTGCCGGTGCAGTTGCTGCCGCGTCCGGGCTCGCCGTTCTCGGCAAGAAAACGTCGGGTGTAGCGGTAATCCACCAGCGTATTGAGGCTGTCGTCGGCCAGCAGAATCACCGAGCCGCCATCGCCCCCATCACCCCCGTTCGGGCCACCGTATTCGATGTATTTTTCCCGGCGAAAGCTCAGGCAGCCACTGCCCCCGCGCCCCGCTTGCACGTAGATGGATGTTTCGTCGACAAATTTCATAACAATGCTCGCTGGGTGTGCCTGAGGCCAATTCACCCGGTAGAAACAAAAAAAGCCCTGTCCAGTCAGACAGGGCTTTTCGAAGACTTCCAGAGGAAGGCTTAGGCCGTTACAACGCTTACGTACTTGCGGTTGGACGGGCCTTTGACTTCGAACTTAACTGCACCTGCCGCTTTGGCAAAGATAGTATGGTCGCGGCCAATACCGACATTGTCACCGGCATGAAACCGGGTGCCGCGCTGACGTACTATGATGCCACCGGGGTTGATGGCTTGGCCACCAAAGACTTTTACGCCAAGACGCTTGCTTTCTGAATCGCGTCCGTTACGGGTACTACCACCTGCTTTCTTGTGAGCCATGAGAAACTCTCCTCTTAACCGTTGATGCCAGTGATTTTGACTTCAGTGAACCACTGACGATGGCC
Organism: uncultured Cellvibrionaceae bacterium; assembly: GCA_964399955.1. GTDB lineage: Bacteria > Pseudomonadota > Gammaproteobacteria > Pseudomonadales > Cellvibrionaceae > CAYNST01. Next base: position 12,248 of record CAYNST010000027.1, read on the forward strand.
TTGGCGCTTCAGTGAGTGCTTACGGCGACGAAATTTGATGATTTTGACTTTGTCGGCGCGGCCGTGCTGTACCACTTCAGCCGTCACCAGTGCACCGGCAACCAGAGGCGCACCAATTTTGATGTCATCACCGTTGGTCACCATCAATACCTGGTCAAAATTAACGGTCTCGCCGGTGGCGACTTCCAATTTTTCCAGACGCAGAACTTCACCTTCTGCGACGCGGTGCTGCTTGCCACCGGAAACTATAACTGCGTACATAACCCTATGCCCCATCGTTGATTGGACGCCGCGAAGCACTCCCAGGGAGATTTCGGATTTACCGCGCCATTGCGGTAAATGACAAAGCTTGCGCCGTTTTACTGCTTTTACAGGCCGTAGCTTGCAAAAGGTCGCGAATTCTATTCGAACGCGGGCCTTGGCGCAAGTGCCGGCGGTCATTTTGCTGTGCAAATTTCATCCGCCAGCGGCTCGCGAGCGGATAGGCGCAGAGGCGGCATTGCCGCGACTGGAGCGGAGCCCTGCCGCGCCCGTCGGATTTGACCGCCACGCGTGCCGCCTTTGCTTGACAGGGTCAGGCGCTGCCCATAGCATCTCCTGCAAAACTTGGGAAAAGATACTGAGAATGCTGCCATTCCAAAGCGCGGTCCAGCACGACCTTGATGCCGTCAATCAGCTCATCGTCGCACAACTCCACTCCGATGTGGGACTGGTAGAAAACATAGGTCATTATATAGTCGAAGCCGGGGGCAAACGGCTGCGGCCGGTCCTGGTACTGTTAACCGCCAACTGCCTGGAATATGAGGGCGAGCGCCACACGGAACTGGCCACCATCATCGAGTTCATCCACACCGCCACCCTCCTGCACGACGATGTGGTGGATATGTCCAACCTGCGGCGCGGCCGCCCAACCGCCAATGCAAACTGGGGCAACGCGCCCAGTATTCTGGTGGGGGACTTCCTTTATTCACGCGCATTCCAGATGCTGGTCAGCCTTGGCAGCATGGAAATCATGCGCATCCTCTCCGACGCCACCAATCTCATCTCCGAAGGCGAAGTGCAGCAATTGGTGAATGTCAAAAACCCGGCCGTATCCGAAGCCAGTTATTTGGAAGTCATCCGTAAAAAAACGGCGGTACTGTTTCAGGCCGCCTGCAGCAGCGCCGCACTGCTGGCGCGCAGTGATGCACAGCAGCAAAGCGCCGCCGCTGCTTACGGGCTGCACCTGGGCCTGGCCTTTCAATTGATGGACGACGTATTGGATTACCAGGGCACGGCCGAGGCCCTGGGCAAAAACGTCGGCGATGACCTGGCAGAGGGCAAACCTACCCTGCCGCTGATCTACGCCCTGGCCTGCGCCAGCAACGACGACAAAAAAGTGCTGGCAGAGGCCATCACCCGGGGCAGGATAGACCTGCTCGAGGATGTGGTTGCCATCGTCAGGCGGACCAATGCCATCGAGTACACCACCCAATGCGCGACCAGGCATGCTGCGGCAGCCCGCCAGGCATTGGAAGCACTGCCGCGCAATCGTTTCACAGAGACCATGTCAGTGCTGGCAGATTTCGCGTTGACACGCTCGTACTGACGGCAACCAGACCAGGCAGCAAACCGGGCGGGCCTGCACTGTTCGGCTTAGGCAGGGCAGGCATCCGCAACTGCAGCCATAGGTGAATGCCCCCGCCGCGCATTCTTGCGCCGCATTAGGCCCCGGCCGGCCGATACGACCACACTTGAACACTGGAGATCCCATGTCCCAACGCACGCTTTTTGACACCTACAGCAACTGGTCCGCACTGACCGAGCACAGCCTAGAGTGGCAGACCCTAACGCTTGCCCAACTGTTTGCCGAAGATTCCGGGCGCGCTCAGCAATTCAGCGTCCACGCGGCCGGTCTGGAACTGGATTACTCCAAGAACCATGTCACCGGCAAAACCATGGAGCTGTTGCTGGATGTGGCCAGGCAGGCAAAACTGCCCCAAAAAATAGCCGCCTTGCTCGGCGGTGAAGCGGTCAACAATACCGAGAACCGTCCGGCGCTGCATTCCGCCCTGCGTTTTCTTGGAAACCCCGGGGGCGAAGAGCAAACAGCCGTGGCCGAGACACTGGCCCGCATGCAGGTTCTGGTGCAGTCCGTGCACAGCGGCGCCTGGAAAGGCTTCAAGGGCAGCGCCATCAAAGATGTGGTCAATATTGGCATTGGCGGCTCCGACCTGGGTCCGCGCATGATGTGCAAGGCGCTGACGCCCTACCATGTCAACTCTCTGCAGGTGCACTTTGTGGCCAACGTCGACGGCAATGAGCTCAATGACCTGCTGCAAACACTCAACCCCGCCACCACCCTGTTCCTGGTTGCCTCCAAGTCTTTCTCCACCCAGGAGACGCTGGAAAACGCACTGTCTGCGCGCAGTTGGATGCTGGACAACGGCTGCGCCCAGGGCGAACTGGCTCAACATTTTGTCGCCATTTCGTCCAAGGTGGACAAAGCCGTGGAGTTCGGTATGGCGGCAGAAAACGTCTACCCCATCTGGGACTGGGTCGGCGGTCGCTATTCGCTCTGGTCGGCCATAGGTTTGCCCATTGCTTTTGCCGTAGGCATGGACAATTTCAACCGGCTGCGCAAAGGCGCAGGCGAGATGGACCAACACTTTGCCGAGGCACCGCTGGAGCACAACATGCCGGTTATCATGGGCCTGCTGATGTTCTGGTACACCCAGCTGCGCGGCGCCACCACTCAGGCCGTGCTGCCCTACGCCCATCACCTGGCGCTGCTGCCCATGTACCTGCAGCAATTGGAAATGGAAAGCAACGGCAAGAGCGTGACCCGCGACGGCAGCCAGATCACCTATCCCACCGGTGCCATTGTCTGGGGCACCGAGGGCACCAACGGCCAGCACTCCTTCCACCAGTTGCTGCACCAGGGCACCACCGTGGTCCCCATCGACTTCATTGCCACGCTGCAAAGCGACAGCCCCTATCAGCATCAGCATCGCTTACTGTTTGCCAATTGCGTGGCGCAAAGCCAGGCTCTGATGACCGGGCGGGATCTTCAAGCCACGCGTGCGGAACTGCAAAGCCAGGGCTACAGTCAAGAAGAGATTGAGCGTTTGGCGCCGCACAAGGTGCATCCCGGCAACCGACCCAGCAGCACCTTTATCATGCAGCGGCTTACCCCGGAGACCCTGGGCGCGCTGGTTGCTGCGTACGAGCACAAGGTATTTACCCTGGCCACCTTGCTGGACATCAACCCCTTTGATCAATGGGGTGTAGAACTGGGCAAGCTGCTGGGCACCCATGTCAATGGTGCCATAGAGAGCAAAGCCATTCCCGCCGATTGGGACGCCTCCACCCAAGCGCTTATCCGCCGCTTTATTGGCACGGATGAGTGACGATGCCGTCGGCAAGGGCATTTGCGCCCGCCCGCAGGAGGGGTGCCAGCAGGTTTTAATGGTCAATGACTGGAGCACGCTATACCTATGGAAAAATTGCCCGCCAGAGCCGGTTTAAGCTTTAGCAGCGAGTACGCTAAAGAGCTTTTGTTGCCCCAGCCACAGGTCGCCTGGCTGGAGGTGATCCCAGAACATTTCCTGGCCTCGGCCGGCGAGGCGCACCACTTGCTGGAGCGCCTGGCGCTGCAGTACCCGTTGACCATGTGCGCCCAGGGGTTTTCCCTGGGCTCTGCAGAAAGTCTGCCTATCGAGTATCTGGCCGCCATCAAAAAGCTGGTGGACCGCTACCGCCCCGCTCACGTGTCCGCCAGCCTCAACTGGAACCGCTGGCAGGGCGTGTATCTCACCGAGCCACTGCCGCTGCCCTACACCGAGGAAAGCCTGGATCAGGTCAGCATCAACATCAAAAACGTGCAGAGCACACTGGGGCGCAGAATTCTGGTTGAGAACCCGGCCGTCTACATCACCCTGGACGGGCACGAGATGGGCGAAGGCACTTTCATTGAGGAGCTGATTCGCTCCACCGGCTGCGGGTTTCTGCTGGACATCAACAACCTTTATGTCTCCAGCTCCAACGCCGGCCAGGACCCGTTCAAGGTTCTGGCCAGCTATCCGCTGGCGGCGGTACAGGAAATCCACCTATCCGGCCATTCCTTGCTGCCCCTCGATGACACCAACATGCTGCTGGTGAACGATCACGCCTCTGCGGTTTGGAAGCCGGTGTGGCAACTGTATCGCGACGCGCTGGAGCTTATGCCCAAACCCGTGGCCACGCTGGTCGACCGGCAAAACGAACTGCCGCCGCTTACCGCCCTGTTGGAAGAGGTACAGAAAGTGAACGGCATACTGGAAGAACTGGAGTCCAACAAGGGAGCGCGAGCATGAGCCTGGCAGATTTTCAGGACGCGTTTATCCGCACGCTGCTGGCGGAAGAGCCGGCGTCTGCGCGCAATATGACCGAGCTGCCCTACCTGGCGCAGACCGCCCTCAATGCAAAGCGGGTTAACGTTTGCAGAGCGCGCGTGGCCGACCACCTGGCGCAAACGGTAAAAGCCGTTTACAGCACGGTGCAGCAGATTGTTGGCGAAGCTTTCATACTCACTGCGGCGCAGGCCTACTTCCGCGAGCATCCGTCGGTTTCGGCAGACCCTCTGCAGCAGGTTGAAGCCTTCCCGGCATTTCTGGAGCAGTATCCGCCCGCCGAGGCCTTTCCCTACCTGGCGGATGTAGCAACGCTGGATCTGGGCCTGAAAAAAGCCTTTCACGCGCCCGAATCGCCCAGACTGTCGCCGTCAGTGTTCAGCCAGATGAACCCCGAGGAGCTGGCAACTCACTGCATTCGGCTACACCCGGCCTGTTTTTGGTTTTCGTCGGAGTACGCCATCTACGATATCTGGCGGCTTTATCACGCCAAAAAGCCGCTGGCCAACATCAATCACCGCCAGGCGCAGGACGTTATCCTGATTCGCCCGCAACTGACGGTGGAGGTTTACGAGATAGACGCGGGTTTCATCAAGGCGCTGGACGCCTTGGACGAAGGCGCCACCCTCAACGACGCATTTGCCCGCGGCAGCGAGGCTGACTTCCGCTTTGATACCGGCTCGGCTTTGCAGTTTCTGGTTACCAACGGGTTGATCACCGCGTTCTATTGACGGGGGAGACCGTTACACCTTCTGAAACTCATGCTCCGCAAGCACGGCCAGAAACGCTTCGCCAAAGCGCTGCAGCTTGGCATCGCCTACGCCGCTGATGTTCAGCAACTGCCCCTTGGTCAAGGGGCGCAGGGCGGCCATCTCCTGCAGGGTGGCATCGTGGAAGATAACGTAAGGCGGCACGCCCTGCTCTGCGGCCAGGCGCTTGCGGCAGGCCTTGAGTGCCTGCAGCAAAGGCAGGTCTTCTTCGTTCACACTTGAGCGCGCCTGGGCTGCGGCGGCGCCTTTCAGGCGCACACCGCTGCGGTCCTGTCGCAGCGACAAGCTTGCCTCGCCACGCAACAGCGGCCGGCAGGCGTTGGCCAGTTGCAGCGCGCTGAAGGCGGGTTCTATATCAATCAGGCCGCGCGCAGTCATCTGGCGTAACACAGAGCGCCACTGGCGCGCACTGACGGCCCGGCCTATGCCAAAGGTAGATACCCGGTCGTGACCGTGGGCGACGACCTTGGCCGTGGCCTCGCCGCGCAATACATCCACTATGTGCTGTGCGCCAAAGCGCTGACCGGTGCGGTAGATGCACGACAGCGCCATTTGACAGGCTTCGGTGGCGTCCCAGGTTTGCGGCGGGCTCAGGCAGTTGTCGCAGTTGCCGCAACCGCTTTGCGGGTCTTCGCCAAAATAGCGCAACAGGATGACGCGCCGGCACTCGGCCGCCTCGCACAAGGCCAGCATGGCATCCAGCCGTTGACGCTCCTGTTTGCGAAAGGTCTCGCTGCCCTGCGATTCGGCGCCCATTTGCCGCAGCTTGACCACATCTTCAAAGCCGTACAGCAGCAGCGCGGTGGCCGCCTGACCGTCCCGCCCTGCCCGTCCGGTCTCCTGGTAGTAAGCTTCCACGCTTTTGGGCATGTCCAGGTGCGCCACAAAACGCACATCCGGTTTGTCTATGCCCATGCCAAAGGCAATGGTGGCCACCACGATGACACCCTCGTCGCGCAAAAACCGGTTCTGATTGGCCTCTCGCTCGGAGGCGGGCAAGCCGGCGTGGTACGGCAGCGCGGTGAAGCCCTCGTCGCGCAGCCACTGCGCGGTGATATCCACCTTGTTGCGCGACAGGCAGTAAACCACTCCGGCGCTGTCGGGGTGCTCTTCGCGCAGAAAGCGCAACAGCTGCTGACGGGGCCGGTCTTTGGGCTCGATGCGGTACTGAATATTGGGGCGGTCAAAACCGCTGATGAAGTGCTGCGCCTGCTGAAGCCCAAGCCGCTCGATGATTTCTGCCCGGGTGCGCTCGTCCGCAGTGGCGGTCAGCGCAATGCGCGGTATATCGGGAAAGCACTGCTGCAGGATGTCCAGCTTCAGGTAATCGGCGCGAAAATCGTGCCCCCACTGCGCTACACAGTGGGCTTCGTCTATGGCAAACAGCGCCAGCTCACACTGCTTCAGCAGCTCGATGGTGCGGTCCTTCAGCAGGCGCTCAGGGGCAATATACACAATGTCCACCTGGCCCCGGCGCATGGCCTGCTCGGTGGCGTAGGCATCCTCCGCGCTGAGGGTGGAGTTCAACAGGCGCGCGTCCACCCCCAGCTCCCGCAGGGCGGCAACCTGGTTCTGCATCAGCGCAATCAATGGGCTGATCACCACGCCCAAGCCCGGCCGCACCAGCGCCGGCACCTGGTAGCACAGGGATTTGCCGCCGCCGGTGGGCATCAGCACCAGTGCGTCGCCGCCGGCAATCACCGTCTGCACTATCTGTTCCTGCGAGCCGCGAAACTCGTGAAACCCAAAGGTGTGCTGCAATACCGATCGCGCTGAAGAAGTCATCGAATTGGCTTGGTATTCATTCAGGTCATTCCGTAGGTGTCAGGGTGCAAACACCACTGTTTTGTTGCCGTTGAGGAGGATGCGATGCTCTGCATGCCAACGCACAGCCCGCTGCAGAACCACCGCTTCGATATCGCGACCGTTTTCAACCAGCTGCTCGGGCATCTGTGCATGCGTCACCCGCTCTACCGCCTGCTCAATGATGGGGCCTTCGTCCAGGTCGGCGGTCACGTAGTGTGCGGTGGCGCCAATCAGCTTCACGCCCCGTTCAAAAGCCTGATGATAAGGTTTGGCGCCCTTGAAACCGGGCAAAAAAGAGTGGTGGATATTGATGGCGCGCCCGGCCAGCTTTGCACACAGTTCATCCGACAGGATTTGCATGTAGCGCGCCAGCACCAGGAAGTCGGCGCCCGCCTGCTCCATTACCGCCAGCAACTGAGCCTCCTGCTCTTTTTTGGTCTCGCGGGTAATGGGCAGGTAGTGGTAAGGCAGGCCGTACCAGTCAACCAAGGACTGCAAAGCGGTGTGATTGGAGACCACCGCCACAATGTCCACCGGCAGAGAGCCCTGCTTCCAGCCGTTTAATAGCGCATTCAAGCAGTGCCCCCATTGAGACACGGCAATCACCACCCGCGGTTTGCTGCGGCCGTTGTAGACCGCCCAATCCATGCCGTAGCGGTTGGCCACCGCACTGAAGGCGGATTTGACATCCGCCAGGCTCTTGGGGCCTTCGACAGACTCCAACACCGTGCGCATGAAAAACCGCCGCGAATGCACATCTTCGAACTGCGACGACTCCCGAATATTAAAGCCCTGCAGCGAGAAGAGACTGGCCACGGCGGCCACTATCCCCGGTTGATCCCGGCAGCTAAACTTCAAAATTATCTGCTCGGCCATCGTCTCGCCGCGCTCACCCGACTCATGCATAACCGCAAACCCTGTCGATCAAAAGGCCGCCATTGTAGCAGAGACCACGGGGCTATAGACCGGGTCGGGCGCGGCAGTCGTCAACCCGGTCCGCTCATTGCTTTGCATAGCCCGGCCAGCCCATTACAATCGCCCGCTCTTTTTATTAACAATGGCGGAATCCCTATGACCCTACGCGAACTGTTGGCTCAACGTTTCCAGGAGGCGATGCTGGCTGCGGGCGCACCGCCGGAGTGCTCGCCACACATTGCGCTGGGCAAGTCGGCCGCTTTTGGTGACTACCAGGCCAACGGCGCCATGGCCGCAGCCAAGGCAATGGGGCAAAAACCACGGGAACTGGCCCAGCGGATAGTGGACCACCTGCAGTTGGACGATGTGGCCGAGCAAGTGGACATTGCCGGCCCCGGCTTCATCAATGTGCACCTGCGCCCGCAATGGCTGGCCGCACAACTGGCCAGCTCTGCTCCTTACCAGCAGTTGCGCAAAAGCGCGGGGCTGGAGACCGTGGTGGTGGATTATTCCGGCCCCAACCTGGCCAAAGAGATGCACGTGGGGCACCTGCGCTCCACCATCATTGGCGACGCGGTGGTGCGAGTGCTGGAGAGCCTGGGTCACCGGGTTATCCGCCAGAACCACGTGGGCGACTGGGGCACGCAGTTTGGCATGCTGATCGCCGAACTGGAGCTGCATATGCAGCAAGGCGCCCAGGCAGAGCTGGCGCTCGCCGATCTGGAGGTTTTTTATCAAAGGGCCAAACAGCATTTTGACGCCGATGCCCAGTTCGCCCAGCAGGCGCGTGATTACGTTGTCAAACTGCAGTCCGGCGACCCGCAGGTGCTGGCGCTGTGGCACAGGTTTCGCACCATTTCCTTGACTCACAGCGAAGAAATCTACGCCTTGCTGAACGTATCTTTGAAGCCCGAGGATGTGCGCGGCGAGAGTTTCTACAATGACGACCTGCCGGTTTTGTTGCGCGAGCTGCAGGACCAGGGCCTGGCGGTGGAGGACCAGGGCGCACAGGCGGTGTTTCTCACCGAGCTGGCCGACAAAAAAGGCAACCCGTCTGTGGTACTGGTGCAAAAGCAGGGCGGCGGCTTTCTCTACGCCACCTCCGACCTGGCGGCCCTGCGCTATCGGGCGCACACGCTGAAGGCGGACCGCGTCATGGTCTTCAGTGACGCGCGCCAGACCCTGCACATGCAGCAGGTCTACACCCTGGCCCGCAAAGCGCGCTTTGTGCCAGCGCAAATCCGCCTGGAGCACCACGCCTTTGGCACCATGATGGGCGCCGACGGCAAACCCTTCAAAACCCGCAGCGGCGGCACGGTGAAGCTTGCCGAGCTGCTGCGCGAAGCCTGCGAGCGGGCGGCGGTGGAAGTCAGCAACAAAAACCCCGGTCTGCCCGAGCAGGAGCGCGCCGACATTGCCCGCAAAGTGGGCATAGGCGCGGTGAAATACGCAGATCTCAGCAAAACCCGCACCCATGACTACGTCTTTGACTGGGAGCAAATGCTGAAGTTTGAAGGCAATACCGGGCCCTACCTGCAATATGCCTATACCCGCATTCAGAGTATTTTCCGCAAGGCCGGCTGCGAGGCCCCCAGCAGCGGCAGCATGCTGCTGGGGGCCGCGGAGGAAAAGGCCCTGGCACTGAAAATATTGCAGTATGCCGAAGCGGTGGATCAGGTGGCCGACGAAGCCATGCCGCACATTCTCTGCAACTACCTCTTTGAGCTGGCCAGCGCCTTTATGAGCTTCTACGAGGCCTGCCCCATACTCAAGGACGACGTTGCCGCAGACGCGCGGAACAGCCGCCTGCTGCTGTGCGCACGCACCGCCGGCACCCTGGCATCAGGGCTGAATCTGCTGGGTATTGAGGTGATGGAGAGAATGTAACGCCAGGGCACAAACACAAAAACGGGGCCAGCTGGCCCCGTTTTTTTTAGTTGCTGGTGAAGGACACCGCAATGCGGTTGTTCTTTTGCGCCACGCTGTTCCACTCGCCGGCACTGACCGCACTGGTGGCCGCCGGGTAACTGAAACGCGGAGAGGCGTAACCCTGCGAGGACATCTCCACATCTATGTCACCCTCGGCAAGAATGGGTGCGCTCTGCAGGTAGTTCATGAACCCCACCGACACCTGATCGCCCAGGGGCGTTTCCGGCCGCTGCTCCGCCAGAAACATACAGTCTTCCAGGTTGCTCTCCGGCTCCGGTAGCATCAGGCGCCCGGCCATATCCTCGATCACGCAGAAATTGCCCATATGCACATCCAGGTACACGGTGCCGGTGAAGTCCGCCGCCCGTACCAGCCCCAGGAGTTCACCCAGCATATAAATGCGCTGATCGTTCAGAGCGGCCTCGCCAAATCCAAACTGAGTGTCCACATTGACCGCCCAGCTAAGCGCGTCCAGCAGCACCTGCCGGTTGGCGTAGTTTCTGCCCGCCGCATCGTCCGGCCCGTTCATGCGCTGCAACAGGGCTTCGGTTCTGGTCTCTTGTGCCCTCACCTCTTCCACCAGTGCCGCCAACTGCTCATTCTGGTGTGCCTGGTGGCGGTCACTGCGCAACAGGTGTACGCCCATAAAAAGCAGCAACAACAAAAGTGCACCGGTAAACAGCGCCCCGCCCCCAAAGCGGCGGGTGGGCTGCGGCACGGGTTCGCTTGCCGGTGACGCTTCTGCGCGCTCCGCCGGCGCTGCGGTGGCAGCGCGCGCGTTGTGTTTGTTCTTTTCCTGAATCTCCTTGGTCAGCCGGCGAAACAGGAACTTGGTGTTGTCTTCTATTTCCTGGCGGACCTTGGTGATATGAATCTCGAACAGGCGACTGATTTGACGCTGCACCTGATCCAGATTGTTGGCGTCGGTTGGTGGCGGGTTGGCCGAGTAGCTCTCGGAACGCCGGCGCACGGATTCATCGCTGCCGCCGTCCGTCGCCGGTGGCAGCGCGCGCGCAGCCACATGGGTTGCAGTTGCCGACGCTTGCGGTTCTTCTGCCTGCCCCTTGGGCCCCACACCCAGGCTGCCCAATACCTTTTTCAGGTCGGCCTGTTTGATGACCTCTTTGCCAATAATGTCAATGGCGCCCAGGGCGCGCGCCTGCCCCACGTACACATCGCCCTGCTCGGAGGTGTACATGATGACCGGGATCAAGGCCGTGGCCGGATTGGATTTGATGATCTTCAGCGCCTCCAGGCCGTCCATGCCCTCCATGTGGTGGTCCAGAAAGATCACTGCAGGCTGCCGGTAGGTCAAGTACCCCAAGGCCTCTTCGGCGGACATGACCGTGTCCACATCCAGCTCAAAACGCTCCAGCATTTTGCGCAGGCGCATTTGCGCAGTCTTGGAGTCATCAACTATCAGTGCGCGCCGTTTGGCCATACCCGATCCTTAATATGTGCATTCTTTTTTGTGGAAGTCTTCACAACAGCGGAATAACCGCGTCGGGATGATGCACTTCCTGTCATAAGTCATTGTGGTGTGCCGCACAGAGCCGCAGCAACCCCGTGACAAGTGCAGCATTACGCGCCAAGTTTGTCAAAAGACCAGCAAGATCATAGCAGTGCGCAGCGGCGCGCTAGTTATAACACAGAAATCCAGGGCCTTAGAAACAATCCATGAGCGCGATAAAGAGAATGTGTTGCATTAAACGAAATAAAAAAAATGGCGACCGAAGTCGCCAAAAGGGTGCAGAAAATGAGATTTCTGCTATCCAAGGAGGAGGAGAAAAACTGCACAAAAAAAGGTAAGGCTTATGGCCGGTTCCCCCGGCGGCCTATCGTAGGGCTAGCTGCACCTTGCCGTTGACTTCACGCACGGCAAAGGTCTGCACCTGCACCGCCTGGTCTTCTACGCAGACACCGGTGGCCAGATCAAAATGCTGCTTGTACAGGGGCGAGGCCACCACCACGCGGCCACCCAGATCCCCGACAATACCGCGCGAAAGCACCGCCGCCTTGGTGAAAGGGTCAATAGCGCTGATGGCGTAGATAACCCCCTGTACGCGATACAGCGCCACCTGCGCCCCCGCAACCAGGGCGCGAACCCCCAGGTTGGGCAGCAGGTCGGCACTGTCACATACCGTTTCCCACCGTGTTTCCACCTGCAACTCGACTGTATTCATTGCTTCCAATTCCGCTGTGCTCATTGTGGCCCTCGTTTGTTCAGCCAGATGTGTAGGATAGGAGTTGCCGCCGCGGCGGCTGGCGTGCTTCAGACGGCTTCGGCTTCCACTATGCGCACTATTTCCTCCTCGCGCGCCGGGCGAATCTGCTTGCGCTCTTCAACAAACACCACGGTATTGTCGGGTGCGTCGCTGTTGACGAAGGTGCGGAAGCGCTTCAGCTTCTCCTGGTCTTCCAGTGTGGTTTTCCACTCGCACTGATAGGTGTCCACCACCTGCTCCATTTCTGCTTCTAGCTCTGTACACAGGCCCAGTTTGTCGTCTATGACCACCTGCTTCAGGTAATCCAGCCCGCCCTCCAGGTTGTCCATCCACACCGAGGTGCGCTGCAGCCGGTCGGCGGTGCGCACGTAGAACATCAGGAAACGGTCGATGTATTTGACCAGGGTGGCATCGTCCAGCCCGGTGGCAAACAAGTCCGCATGGCGCGGTCTCATGCCGCCGTTGCCACACAAATACAGGCTCCAGCCGGACTCGGTGGCAATCACCCCCACATCCTTGCTCTGCGCCTCGGCGCACTCCCGGGTGCAACCCGAGACTGCAAACTTGATCTTGTGCGGCGAGCGCAACCCTTTGTAGCGCTCTTCCAGATTGATGGCCATGGTGGCGCTGTCCAGCACGCCATAGCGGCACCAGGTGCTGCCCACGCAGGATTTTACCGTGCGCAGGGACTTGCCGTAGGCGTGGCCGGTTTCAAAACCGGCGTCCACCAGCACCCGCCATATCGCCGGCAACTCTTCCTGTTGCGCACCAAACAGGTCAATGCGCTGGCCGCCGGTGATCTTGCAGTAAAGGTTGTACTGCTTGGCAACCTGCCCCAGCACAATCAGTTTGTCGGCGGTGATCTCGCCGCCGGCCACCCGAGGCACAATGGAATAGGTGCCGTTTTTCTGCATGTTGGCCATGAAGTAGTCGTTGGTGTCCTGCAATTGGGCCAACTCGTTTTTTAGGATGTGCTCGTTCCAGCAGCTAGCCAGTACAGAGCCCACCGTCGGTTTGCAGATGTCGCAGCCCAGGCCGCGACCGTGCCTGGCAATCATCTCTTCAAAGGTTTTGATCTTCTCTACCCGCACAATGTGGTACAGCTCCTGCCGGGTGTGAGGAAAGTGCTCGCAAATGTCGGTGTTAACCTCTACGCCCAGCTTGGTCAGCTCACTGTTGAGCAGTTGGGTAGCCAGCGGCACGCAACCGCCGCAGCCGGTGCCGGCCTTGGTGCCGCTTTTGACCGCGCCAATGGTGGTGGCGCCGTCTTTAACCGCGCAGCAGATCTGCGCTTTGCTCACATCGTGACAACTGCAGATTACTGCCGCATCCGGCAGGTTGGCCACTCCCAGACCGGTCATGGCCTCACCGCTGGAGGACGGCACTATCAGTTGCTCGGGGCTGGCCGGCAGGTCCATGCCGTTCAAGCAAATTTGCAGCAGCGTGCCGTAGGCCTCGGCCTCACCGACCAGTACCGCACCCAGCAGCTTTTTGCCGTCTGGCGATACTACCAACCGCTTGTAGATTTCGCTGCGACCGTCCTGATAGACGTAGGACAGGGCGCCGGGGGTGCGGCCCTGGGCATCACCAATACTGGCCACATCCACGCCCAGCAGCTTCAGCTTGGTGCTCATGTCGGCGCCGGTGAAGAGATCCTTGCCCTGGCAAATGTGCGACACGGCCACCTTGGCCATCTGGTAGCCCGGGGCCACCAACCCGTAGATGCGTCCGCTCCACAAGGCGCATTCGCCGATGGCATAAATGTCTGGGTTGGAGGTTTGGCAATGGTTGTTCACCACAATACCGCCTCGCTCGCCAATCTCCAGATTGAACCTGCGCGCCAGGTCGTCGCGCGGGCGAATACCGGCGGAGAACAGGATCATGTCCGTCTCCAGGCTGGAGCCGTCGGCAAAATTCATGCGATAGCGTCGCTCACTGCCGGTCACTATCTCTTTGGTGTTTTTTTCTGTATGAACCTGCACGCCCAGGTCTTCCACCTTCTTGCGCAACACCTGGCCGCCAGCTTCATCCAACTGCACCGCCATCAGGCGCGGGGCAAATTCCACCACGTGGGTCTTCAAACCCAGGTTGCGCAGCGCATTGGCCGCTTCCAAGCCCAACAGGCCGCCCCCCACCACCACGCCCACCTGGCTCTGCCGGGCCGAGGCTGTGATTTGCTCCAGATCCTCTATGGTGCGGTAAACCAGGCAGTGCGGCTGGTCCTTGCCCGGGATGGGCGGCACAAACGGGAAGGAGCCGGTGGCCAGCACCAGTTTGTCGTAGGTTTGAATGCGGCCACTGGCGGTTACAACGCGTTTGGCGTCCGATTGCAGCTCTACCACAGCATCGTTCAACACATAATTGACGCCGTTCTTCCGGTAGTAGTCTTCGGAGGTAAGCATCAAGTCTTCGGCTGTTGAGCCGGAAAAATAGGACGACATCTGCACCCGGTCGTAGGCCAGCCGCGGCTCTTCCGCAAAGGTGATGATTTCATAATTTGCGGCATCCTCTGCGCCCAGCAGGTTGTCGATGAACTTGTGTCCTACCATGCCGTTGCCAACCACGACTATTGTTTGTCTGCTCATTTCTGCACTACCTCAATACTTATGCTGTTAAGCGGTTTTGATCCAGGCCAAGGCTGGCAACCCACTGCTGGGGATTGAGTTGCCGTGCCAACTGCACAACCTGGCCCACCACAATCAGGGCCGGCGACTGCACCTGGTACTGCTCTATCAACTGGGTGAGCCCCTGCAAGGAGTCAATCAGCAAACGCTGATCGGGGCGACAGCCCTTCTCGATGACGGCAACCGGCACCGTGGAGGCCATACCGGCGGCCAGTAGTCTGGTCTGGATCAGCTGTGCCTGGCTCACGCCCATATAAAACACCAGTGTGTGCTCCAGGCTTGCCAGCGCCTTCCAGTTCAAATTCAGCTCCGTCTCGGCGTGCGCAGTTACAAAGGTGCAGCCTTGCGCCAGCCCGCGATGGGTCAGCGGAATACTGGACGAAGCCGAGCAACCGGACGCAGCGGTTATGCCGGGCACCACTTCTACCGCGATACCTGCGCGGGCCAGGGTCAGCATTTCTTCTCCACCGCGACCAAAAACAAAGGGGTCGCCGCCTTTCAGGCGGCAAATGGTTTGCCCTTCGCGAGCCCGCTTTAATAACAGGTTGTTTAAATCCCGCTGCGCTATGCTGTGTTTGCCCTTGCGTTTGCCCACGTAAAAAGCCGGAACGTTTTTGGGAAACAGGGCGCGAATTTCTTCACTGACCAGTTGGTCGTAAAGAATAAGGTCTGCCGTTTCTATGGCCCGCACGGCTTTCAGGGTCAGCAGCTCTGCGTCGCCGGGGCCCGCCCCCACCAACCACACCTTGCCGCAACTGTTAACTTGTTTCATGGCGTCACCTCTGCTATTGCGTGCGTTCCAGCTGACCCGATGTGTGGCAAGAAGAGCGCATTGTTTGTTCTATGCTGGGTTTTGCAAGCGCTATACCAAGGGGCAGAGTTTCCACGGCATTTATTTTTTTATCATACAAAACAGGTGGTTAAGCGCAGCTCACGCAGCAGCGCCGCAGCGTGCAAGGGCCATTTGGCACTTGGCGGCGCACGCATTTAAAGCAGAGCAGCACCATAAGAATGCAAAGCAGCAGAACCAAACCCCACCTTTAGCACACCGTTTTGGTGCTCAATAAAATCACGAGCACACCAAATGAGTGCATGGCGTGCGCAAAAGACAATATTAAAAGTGCCGCAGGCGCCCAGGGCGCACAGTTATGGGGCAAATTGGCACTAACACGGGCCGCAGCCGTTGAAAATCTACTTGTTGCCGGATGAGCTTTTCCGTTAGTGTTCATTTGACGCCCACAGCTGTAATCTACCCCTTATGAACAATCCTCCTGCTTTGATAGATCGCTTCGGCCGCGCCGTCACCTACCTGCGGCTGTCCGTGACCGACCGCTGCGACTTTCGCTGCATTTATTGCATGGCAGAGGACATGAGCTTTCTGCCACGCCAGGAGGTCTTATCGCTTGAGGAGCTGACACAGGTTGCCTGCGCGTTTGCGCAACTGGGTGTGCGCAAAATTCGCATCACCGGTGGGGAGCCGCTGATACGGCGCGACGCACTGACCCTGTTCAATAACCTGGGGCAATTGGGGCTTGACGACCTGAGCCTTACCACCAACGGCGCTCGCTTGGCGCGCTACGCCCAGCCACTGGCAGACGCCGGGGTACACCGGGTGAATATCAGCCTGGACTCTTTGCGCCCCGCGCGGTTTCGCGCCCTGACGCGCACCGGCAATCTTGACGATGTGCTGGCGGGCATACAGGCGGCGCGCACGGCGGGCTTCCGTCGCATCAAACTGAATACCGTGGTAATGCGCAGCCACAATCTGGACGAGGTAGGCGCCTTGGCAGACTTTGCGTTGAGCAAGGGGCTGGATATCACCTATATAGAAGAAATGCCGCTTGGCGTGGTAGCAAGCCATCAGCGGCTGGACGAGTTTGTCAGCAGTGAAGAGGTGCGCGAACGTTTGGCGCCGCGCTTCCAACTGCAACCGGTGGCCGACACCAGCGGCGGGCCGGCGCGTTATTACCGCGCCGCCGGCTTTGAGGGGCGCATTGGTTTTATCTCCCCCCACAGCCACAACTTTTGCGGCACCTGCAACCGCGTGCGGGTGAGCGCCGAGGGCCGCCTGCTGCTGTGCCTGGGCAACGAGCAAAGCGCAGATCTCAAGCGGGTGATGCGCAACAATCCCGCCGCAGACATCAACCGGGCCCTGCAACAGGCCATAGTGGCAGCCCTGCCACTGAAACCGGAAAAACACCATTTTGACCTGGCCGAAGCACCGCAAATAGTGCGTTTCATGAACGCCACCGGCGGCTGACCGGCCCGCTTCACTCAACGCCAACCCCACGGAGTTTCCATGAGCAAGCCCACGGCTGACCTGCAGCCACTCAATATCTGCGTACTCACGGTTTCCGATACCCGCACTGCCGCCGAGGACACCTCCGGTGACGCCCTGGCAAGCCTTCTCACCCAGTCCGGTCACAGGCTTTACCAGCGCAGTCTGCTGAAGGACGATGTGTACCAGATCCGCGCGCAGGTGTCCGCCTGGATTGCCGACCGGGAGGCCCAGGTGGTGCTGATAACCGGCGGCACCGGTTTTGCAGGTCGCGACAGCACCCCGGAGGCCGTAACTCCGCTGCTGGATAAAACCATCGTCGGCTTTGGCGAGCTGTTCCGCCACATTTCCTATGCCGAGATAGGCAGCTCAACCATTCAGTCGCGCGCCCTGGCAGGTCTTGCCAACCGCACACTGCTGTTCTGTCTGCCCGGCTCCACCGGGGCCTGCAACACAGCCTGGAGCGGCATACTGCGCGATCAACTGGACAGCCGCACCCGGCCCTGCAATTTCTACGAACAGGTCCGGATAAACCGGTGAGCGCGCCAGGCAGGAGGAGTGACAGCCGATGTTGAGCGTGGAAGAAGCCATTGCCCGCCTGCTGCAGCAGGCTTACCCCATTGACGGCACAGAAAGCCTGAGCCTGGAAGACGCCCACCTGCGTCTGCTGGCGGAGGACTGTCGGGCTGCGGTGGATGTGCCGCCGGCAGACAACAGCGCCATGGATGGCTACGCCTGCCATCTTGCAGAGACTGCCCCAGCCGGCCTGACACTGCCCATCACCCAGACGGCCGCTGCAGGCTCGGCCCCACAACCGCTGCAGCCGGGCACCGCCGCCCGCATTTTTACCGGCGCCGAGATACCTCCAGGCGCCAACTGCGTGATCATGCAGGAAAACTGCGCGGTGGCGGACGGCGTCATCACTACACGGGCCAGCTTGTCTCCGGGGGACAATGTGCGCCCCCGGGGGCAGGACATTGTTCGCGGCAGTCTCATTGCCCGGCGGGGCGAGCAATTGTCCCCCGCCCTTGCGGGGGTGCTGGCCTCCACCGGCATGGGCAGGGTGCAGGTGCAGCGCCGGGTGCGGGTGGCGCTGCTGAACACCGGCTCTGAGCTGGTGCAACCGGGCTGCCCTCTGCAACCCGGGCAGATCTATAACAGCAACCAGGCCACCCTTGCCGCGCTGCTGCGAATGCTCTCGTGCGAAGTCAGCTGCCAACAACTGGTAACGGACCGGCTGGACACTACCTGCGCCGCCCTGCTGACGGCGGCGCAGGCCGCCGACCTGGTAATTACCAGCGGCGGGGTCTCGGTCGGCGATGAAGATCATGTCAAGCAGGCACTGGAGAGCGTCGGCCGCATAGACTTTCACAAGATCTGCCTGAAGCCGGGCAAGCCGCTGGCGTTTGGTCAAATCCGCATGCCCGACCGCGAGGTGCCGGTGCTGGGGTTGCCGGGCAACCCGGTGTCTGCCTTCATTACCCTGCTGCTGTTTGGCAAGCCGTTCATTGAGGCGCTGCAGGGCCGGGTGCCTGTCAGCCCGCGCGCCATTCACCTGCCCTGCGACTTCGCCCTGCCACAGCCCCGCTCGCGGCCGGAGTACTTGCGGGTACGCGTGGAAGGCAGCCGCCTGCAGCGTTTCAACAACCAGAGTTCGGCTGTGCTGACCTCGCTGACCTGGGCGGACGGGCTTGCGCTCTTGCCCGCAGGCGGGCCCCTGGCAGAAAATACCTTACTCGCCTACTACCCCCTGGCCGAGCTGATGAGCCTGGGCCGACTGCCGTGATCAACCCGAGGAGCTTACGCCATGAGTGACAACACCACTGAAATAGAAGCCGCAGTCCTGCGCCGCCTGCTGGCCCACTTGGACAGCCGCAAGGATGCGCAGAATATAGACCTGATGAACCTGGCCGGCTTTTGTCGCAACTGTCTGGCCAAATGGTATGCGGACGAAGCGCAAAAGCGCGGGGAAACAACCAACTATGAACAGGCGCGGGAGCGCATTTACGGCATGCCCTACAGTGAGTGGAAGAGCAAATACCAGACGCCACTGGCCGCCGACCAGCAAGCGCAACAGCAGCAATAACAGGGGGGGGGCTCAGTAACGTAAGATTTGCTTCACGAAGGGGATGGTCAGCCGGCGTTGCTGCTGCAGTGACGCGTCGTCAAGCTGATTGAGCATGGCAAACAACTGGTGGGTGTTGCGGGGCGCCCGGCTCAAGATGTAGCGCACCACCTCGTCGGACAGCTCCATGCCCCGGGCCAGGGCGCGCATTTGCAGTGCCCGGGCCTTGTCCTCATCCGCCAGTGCCTGCAGATGGTAAACCACGCCGCCCAGCACGCGAGACTTAAGATCCGCCAACTGCAGGGGTAAGCTGGCCGGGCTGGCGTGGCAGGTCAGCAACAGGCGGCGGCCCCCGTCCTTCAGCCGGTTGAACAAATGAAACAACGCCTCTTCCCACTCGGGTTTGCCGCCAATAAGGCCCAGGTCGTCCAGGCAGACCATATCGGCGCGGCCTGTGTCGGCAAGTACCCCGTCCGGGGCCTTTTCAGCCAACAGCGACAGGGGTAAAAAACGCACCCGCGCGCCGGTGTGGCAGGCCGCCGCCTGGCAACAGGCCTTAGCCAGATGCGTCAACCCCGCCCCCTGGGCACCCCAAAGCACCAGGTTGTTCTCGCCCTCACCACGGCTGAAGGCCCGCAGCGCGGTCACCGCCAGCCTGTTGGTATCTGTCAGCAGGAAATTGTCGAAGGTGGCGTCATCCTGCAGGGAGACGCCCAGGCTCAGCTGTACCGGCGCAGCGTGTTTCACACTCAACCGGCGCTCAGCCGGCCCCCCCGGTCCAACGCAGCCGCAGCAGAGCACCGCCGTCAGCCGGTGGCACCATCAGTTGCGGCCCCGGCGGGCTGATCTGCGCATCCAGATACAGCTTGCCGTCCAGCGCCAGAGCGTTTTGCAGTTGCTGCAAATCACCGTTGAGGTCCAGCTCCAGCAGAAGTGAATCGCCCAATTGCGAGCGCAGCTGATACCCGTCCACCAACGCCAGCCCCAACAGGTAGTCCAGCGCCTCGCGATAATCTTTGAAACTGTTAATGCCGGACACCTGTGCCAGCGACAGACCGGTCTCCGCGCCGCCCGGCGCAACCGCATACCTGGCGGCAAGCTCATCGGCCACCGGGTTGATCACCGCAGCCACCAAACTGCTCAGGCTCTGGGTGCGTTCGTCAAAACTTTGCCACTGTCCGCCCAAATAATACTGCCAGGTCATCAGCCATTGGCCGGCGGTGTCCTGGGTATACCGGCCCATCAGCAGCACATCACTGTTGTAGCGCTCGGACGCCTGCAGCACAGCCTGCTCATCCAGCGCCCAGGCGCGTTCGGCGCTGAAGGCCAGTTGGTCTTCCATATCCAGCAGCGGCAACCGCAGCGGCAGGCCGCGCGTCTGGGCTTCTTCGAGCAGCGCCGCCAGCAGATTGTTGTTGCGGTCGTTGACCAGTCTGCGGCCCTCGGCCTCGGTATCATTTACCAGCCAAACCAACACCGGCGGCCGGTTGGTTGGCCAGTAAGGCAGATTGGCCTCCCGCAGCAACTGCTCTATCACCCGTGGCGCGAAAGACATGGACATGAACTCGCGTCGGGCCCCCAGCTCATCGCGGCCCTGCTTGTATTGATACTGCTCTACGTAGCGGGTTGCGCGCGACAATGCGGTTTTTACCGCTGCGGATTGCGCCACGTCACGCGAGCCGGACAGGCGCACCAGCACACGCTCAAGCCCCACTGCCGCCGCCCGGCCGCGTTCACTGGCCCCCTGCGAGGCCACTACCACCTCGGTCTGAAAATAATTGGCCTGCTGCGCCATGACCCCGCCCGCCCACAGCATCAGGAGCAAAGCAGTCAGCTTGGTATAACGGATCAACGACAAAGGCCACCTCATAGGGCTGATTAAGCAGAAGTTAACGCGCGATTGTAACAAGCTCGCCGCACCCTGTGCAGCTATTGCAGAGCTGATTGCAGCCCGAACATCAGCGGGCGCTTCGCCCGCACGCCATAAGCTGCTAAAATGCCGCGTCTTTTTTAGTGACTATTCAGCTCATCCCTGTGACTGTTCAGATTGCGTCAGAATTTGTGCAGAGCAAGGCGAAAAATGTGAGTTTACATGTGTAAAT